>NZ_JAQYWT010000307.1:0-145783 GCF_036322545.1 Streptomyces sp. SP18BB07 | reverse complement strand
TCTTCACCGACCGCGACCACCTCGTCGAAGCAGTCCGCAGCGGCCTGCGCCAAATCCAACGACAACCCCACCTGATCGACGGTTGCCTCGCCGAAACAGGCCTCCCGCTTGATGCGACAACTCAACGGAAAGGTCAGTAACAATCAAATTGTCGTCGTTCTGTCAATCCACGTGACGGCCAACACCAGCGACATGCCCGCCATGACGACCTGGAACCTGTGGCCGCGGGAGCTGGACGCCGCGCCCGAGGCGGTGCAGAGCGCGCACAAAGTCGCGGTCCTCAAGTTCTACGCAACACTGCCACCCCGACTCGCGGAGGCCCCCCTTGCGGCACGGCTCGCGGATCTGGGCGGCGCGACGGCTGCGCTCAGAGGACCGGCCAGGTTCACGGTCCCAGGACGGTGATGGGGTCATCGATCTACGAGAGGTCAAGGGGCTGAAACGTGAACCTGCCACAGAAGATCAAGCGACCAACCGCAGGCAGATTCCGGTGCGAAGGGTAATTCGGAGCTATTCCCGCGTGCACGGGGCCGACCGGGCGAGCGCGTACCGCATCGACGCGTAGACGGAGCTGTCCCCGCGTGGGCGGGGCCGACTGGAGGACGTCGGCCGGGCTGCCGCCATAGGTGGAGCTATCCCCGCGTACGCGGCACCGACCTGATCTCTGCGCAGTCCGTTCCCGACGGGCCGGGATGGAGCTTTCCTCGCATGCGCAGGGCCGACACCAGTTACGGCCGGACGATGGCGGACGCCCTGGAGCCATCCCCGTGTGCGCGAGGGCCGACCAGTGCTTGATGATCAGGCCGAATAGGTCCAGGAGCTATCCCCGCATGCGCGGGGCCGAGGCCGTGGCGACGATCCCCGGGATGAAGAACAGGGAGCTATCCCCGCCTTCGCGGGGCCGACTCCTGCAGGAGCTGCACCGCGTGGCCGCGGACGGAGCTATCCCCGCATGCGCGAGGCCGACGGCGACGGCGACGGCGACGGCGGCCGATGCTCGGTCGCGGTCGTGGAGCTATCCCCGCGCGCGGGGCCGACACCCACGTCGCCGGAACCTACGTCCGGGTCCGGGAGTTATCCCCGCGTGCGCGCGGGGCACTTGATGGGACGCAGCCGCGTTGTAAGCCACGCTGGAGCTATCCCCGCGTACCCAAGGCCGACATTTCCCCCGTCGCCTCAACGATGACACCGTACGGGCTATCCCCCCTGTGCGCGGGACCGACACCGTCCCGCCCGCGCCCAACGAGGTCGCCAAGGAGCTATCCCGCGCGCCCGGGGCCGACAAGCTGGGTGATGTGATCGCGGACGCGACCCGGGATTTATCCCCGCATGCGCGGGGCCGACCGAATGCGCGCGCCTGCCCCTCGCATCGTCATGGAGCTATCTCCGCGTGCGCGGGGCGGACATTCACGGCGTCTGGAACAAGGTCGCAGGCGCGGGGCTATCCCCGCATGCGCGGGGTCGACCTGATGACCCAGAACACCGTCATGTCGGTCCTGGAGCTACCCCTGCATGCACGGGGCCAGCGCCTCGTGGACCTCGACCTTATACGCGTTGTGGGAGGTATCCCCGCATGCGCGGGGCCGACGGCGGGAGCATGCGGGAGCACATCTTGACGAGGGAGCCATCCCCGCGTGCGCGGGGCCGACTTAATCTGGCCGTAGCCGCGGGCGCGGCCGTAGGAGCTATCCCCGCGCATGCGGAGCTGACTGGGTCGCCCACTTCGCGGTCCCGATCTCACCGGAACTATCCCCGCCTGGGCGGGGCCGAAGGTCAGAATGGACGCGCTCTCGACCTATGCCCGAATGGGGCTAGGAAGCACCTTAGCTGTTGTCGTCGGCTGGCTGAATTTATTGCCTAGTTCACCTGCTCAAGCCGGTGACGGGATCACAAATGATGCCGATGGGACCACTGATGCAAGCCCCGGTACTGGGGTTCAACAGGCCGACGTAGCGGTTTCGCAGGGCCGCGCGGGGGACTATCGGCCAGGTCTCGGGCAGAGGGAGGGCGTTGGTTCCGGTGAACCAGTGTGCGGGCAGGGACGCGGTGTTGAGGAGGAGGTCTCTTTGTTGTCGGTGGCGGGCCGGGGAGTGGGCGCCCTGGCGGGCGAGGTCAGCGCGTTGCTGTCCGGACGGGTCGTAGGTGAGGGTGCCGTTTGGCTGCTTGTACAGGAGGATGGCGTCGATCGGAGGCTCGCTGAGGCGGGAGATGGCGCGGATGCCGGCGATGCCGTTGCTGTCGCCGGATCCGTGGCTCTTGCCGGATGAGAGGTCGGTCACGGGAATTGACCTGCCGCGGCGGGTGAATGGGCGGAACGCACGGCTGAGGGACTGGCCCTCCTCGTTACGGTGGTCGCTTTGCAGTCGGCGTGACGTGCGGTCGAGAAGCTTGCCGAGGGGGCCGACGGCAGTGAGTTTTGGACCGTAGACCTCTTCGATCAATGGGATTGTGTCTGCGGGCGTGGTGAGTTGCACGGTGCCGTCTTCGCGGGCGTGTTGGATGAGGGCGTACCAGGTGGCGGCCAGGAGGTAGGGGGAATATACGTGGCCGTCGGGGTTGCCCCGAGACCGTGCTTCGCCTGGGTTCGCAGGTTCGACCATGGGCAGTTCGTCGGCGCCAGGCTGGGTGAGAACGGTCATGAGGGGCTTGCGGAACACTTCGGGCCGTGAGGAGTCGTTGACTTGGTGCCGGTGGACGCGGCCGCGACGCTGGATGAGGACGTCGATTGGCGCGAGGTCGGTGTAGATCCGGTCGAAGTCGATGTCGAGGGACTGTTCAGCAACTTGCGTGGCGATGACCAGAAGCCGATGTGGCCGCCCGGGGTTGCGGTGCGTGCGGTCCTTGCCCGGGCCGAGACGCCTGATCAGAAGGTCTTCACCAGGGAGTCGGTAGCGGGGCAGGTTCTGACCGTGCAGGAGCACGATCTCTCTCGGTGACACTCCGTACCTCTGGGCGTAGTGTG
The DNA here is from genome assembly GCF_036322545.1 of Streptomyces sp. SP18BB07. NCBI lineage: Bacteria > Bacillati > Actinomycetota > Actinomycetes > Kitasatosporales > Streptomycetaceae > Streptomyces > Streptomyces sp. SP18BB07. Next base: position 142,821 of record NZ_JAQYWT010000307.1, on the reverse strand, counting down.
TGGCGGCTCTGTACAAGTCGACGGCTGTGGCCACGCGGTTGCGGATGACGAGGCTGACTCCGCCCTTTGCTGCCTCATCCATCAGTTGCGCGGCAAGAGCGGCGCTGCCGGGATCCGGCTGGAAATCGATGAAAGTGTGCAGCTCGGCGGGGGCGGTCCGGTCGCTTTGGCTGCTTCGGCCGGCGTTGTTGGCTCGGCCGGTGCGGGTGATGGTGCCGTGTTGGTCTACGACGGTGATGGGGCCGGCCTGGTCCGTGTGCGTCACGGGGGCCCGGTGGCCGTCGCACCACGCCCGGATGAGGGCGGCGCGTACGGCGGTGGGGAGGGTAGCGGAGAGGACGACGACCGAGGCGCCGGCGTCGGCGAGCCATGCGATGGCGGCTTCGAGGAGTCCTTGTTGGAAGAGCTCGTATGCGTGGGCCTCGTCGATGATGAGTGTCTTGGTAGCGAGGCCAAACATGCGCAGCATCCAGTGATGGCTGGGCTGGGCGGCGAGGGCCACTTGGTCGACGGTGCCGATGGCGAAGGGGGCGATCAGGCCCAGGCAGCGGCGCAGGTACCAGGGGCTGAGGACGGCCCGGCGCTGTAGGGGGTCGTCGGGCGAGGGAGTGGAGATGAAGTCTTCGAGCCCTTCGAGTGCCGCCTGCGTTCGGGTGTGTCCGGCGTTGAGGAGCTGGTGGACGAAGTCGGTGGCCTCCGCCGTGCTGTGGACGACGGCGAGGTTGGCCGTGTTCTGCTCGCCGAGGGCCCGGTCCATGAAGGTGGCGATCTCGCGGGCCGTTTGGTTGGCGGCGGCCCGAGTCGGCATGGCCATGTACAGGCCCTGATATCCGCAGGTGACGGCGAGGTGGTGGGCGCAGTACAGGGCGAGGCGGGTCTTTCCCGATCCGGTGTCGGATTCGACGATGACGAGCGCGGGACCGGCGGCGGGCAGGGCGGCCATGGCGGCGGACTGGAAGGGGCGCGGTCGGGTGTCGGGAAACAGGTCGGTCCAGTCGGCGGCGGGCTCGGGCTGCCAGGCGTCCAGCCGTAGTCGCGTGACCGCGGCTCGGGCCTGCATGCCGGAGGCGTTCCACCACTCGGGCGGGCTGGTGGTGAGGGTGCGGTAGGTGAAGTGGGATTCGTCTGAGGCGATCCAGTCGGCGAGGATCACCAGCCCGGCGAACAGCACCAGTGCGCTGGGGCGTTCGGGCGTCACCAGCTGGGGGAGAGCGGCGAGATCGACTCCGATCAGATCGGCCGTGTCCTGGATGAGTTCTGAGTAGATCGGTAGCCACTCAGTGATGTCAGCCGCCATGGCCGCTCGGCCGATGGTGTCGGGGCTGGGGATGTCTCCGTGGTGGCCGCCGAGGAGGGCAGCGGTGGTGTGGAGCCCGGCTGACGGCGAGCCGGTCCCACCGCAGTCCTCGCAGGTGCAGCCGAGGAGACGCGGCAGGTGCACGGCGGTGATGTGCTCATGTCGCGCGCCCGGCTGGGCGTCGAGATCCTTGCCGAGGGGAAGACCGGCGGCGCGGGCCTGTCGCTCCCATTCGGCACGGGCCTGCCGCAGATAGGGGCCGTCCCAGCGGCTGGTGCCGAACATATGAAGGAAGCACCCGGAGCCCTTCCCGAGGTCGTGCAGGGCGGCCAGGAACATCACCACTCGGCGGGCCGTGTCCTCACGCCCGCCGCCGAACGCGTCGGCGAGCCGGGCCCAGGCGGTGAGGGGGAGATAGCGGTCCCACAGCTGAGCGACGCAGGCGGCTGTGTCGAGAGCGTGAGCGAGCAGCGGATTCCATGCCGGGCCGCCCCCACGACGACTGATTCTGTACCGGTCGGTCTTGGCCCAGATGTAGAAGTGCCGTCGTACTGACCAATTATGACTAGTCGTCATATTCCTCTCCGGATGGTGCTATCGTCCCCATCCTCAACTGTGCTGCCAACAGAGCACGTTCTTTTTGAAGTCCAACTCCGCCTGGAAGGAGGTGGAAGCACGATGCGGTGGGAACCGCGAGCCCAAGCATGCATCCCGGCACTGACAACTGGCCCTGAGCTGCAACGCGTCAAGCTGAACCTGGTCGATATGTTCCGCCGGGCCGACGAACTGGCCGCTGTCTGCGGCGACACCCCGGGTGAAACAGCCGCACTGATCGACTGGCTGATCGGGCTGATCTACGCGGCGGATGAGCACCCTGAGACCTCTGACGAGTGGTTGTCGTGGGTCACCGACCGCACGCCGCTGCACAAGGTGGCCGACTGGATCGCAGGTCACCCCGGATGCTGGGACCTCTTCGACCCCGAGCGGCCCCTCGGCCAGAACCCCGTCCTCCGCCCTCACCTCGACACCTACGGAGTCGGGCCCGCCCAGCTCTTCCTGGAACGGGTCGGGGACTACAACCAGTTCTTCAACCTCCATCATCTCCACCACCCAGAGCCCGTAGCGGCGGATGCCGCATGGCGTGCGATGCTCACCCAGCACGCGTACGGGATCGGGATGCGCGGCAGGATCAAGGCCAAGGACATGGGGCTGCCGGGGACCTTCACCAACCTCGGCACCAATCGGCTGGCCACCCGCCTGAAGGTCATCGCCCGCCCGGCCTGGCCAGGAGCCACTATCGGTGACCTTCTGCGACTCAACACCGCCCCGTGGCCGAACAAACCCGGTCCGCTCAACCTGACGTGGAATCAGGACGGCTCCTCGCGACGAGACTTCACACGGCCGGGACCACAGCAAGTCCGCCCTCCGCAGGGCCCGGCGGATCTCCACACCGTGCTCGGCCGCTCGATCGCACTGCGCCCAACCGTCCTTCCTGACGGCCGCGTCGGCGTTGACCGGGTACTCATCGGCGCCGGTGAAACCCTTGCCGATCTGCCCGCCACGTACCTGCAGGACGCCGTCACCTTCGAAACCCCGGGCGGGAAGAAGACCCTGCTCAAGCCGTCCCCCACGAGGGAGCTATGGCGGGAGTCCCACGCTCTGTACTCGGCCGTCGCCGAGCGAAACAAGGGCACTGATCTGTACGGCCGTGTCGCGATGCTGCACAGTCGCCGGGTCCACCTGTGGGCCGTCGGCCTGCTCGCCACCCAGGGCAAGCTGACGACGTGGGTGTCCGACGAGTTTCCGTACGTGCCCGGCCGGGAGACCCAGCTGCGCCACGCCGCCGAGCAGGGCTCGGCGATCTGCGAATACACCGCGCGCTCCCTCTACCTGGTGGCCGCAGCCGCACGCGAGATCGCCTACCCCAATCCCAAGCCGGACGACAAGGTCGCCCAACTCGCCCGCTTCAACGGCGAACCTGAGATGTGGGCCGGTGCCGCTGACCTGTTCCATCGCCTGCTGGACCAGGTTGCCGACACCGGCGCCACTGTCGAGTCCCTGGCTGACTTCGGCCGCGACATCCGCGCCCTGGCCATTACGTCCCTCGATGGGCGCCTGACCAGCCTGTCCCCAGGCGGCACCGGACTGCAGGCCCGCGTCACCGCGCGCGCCCGGCTCCTCGCCCTTCTCGGCCACAGCAAAGCGCCTGTCCAGCTGAAGGAACCCGCAGATGCCTGACCTTGCCCCGACCGCCGACACAAAGCCATCGGGCGCCCAGCTCTCGGATTGGCTGTGCGGCCTGGTCCGCACACACAATCTCGGCGCTCTCGCCGCGCTGCGCAGACCCAACCCGCCCCGACGTACCGAGGCCCACCACCTCGCCGCGGCGTTCGCCCCGTCCGAAGAACAGCAGCAATTCTACCAATTCACCGCGTTCCTCTTCGCCCGTTACCACGCCGGAGCCCTCCGCCCGCACTACGGATACGGCGACATGGGCACAGCCATGCGGAAGATCGGCAGCGGTGCCGGCCGCGGCCCCGCCGACCCCGGGGCCAAGCGGCTGCTGGACCGGATCACCGCATCCCGCGAGATCCCCTGGCGACACCTGCAGCACGCCATCGAACGGACCCGCGCCTGCGACACCACCCCGCCGTCCTGGGCCCAGCTCCCCGAGGACCTGACCCGCTGGAAGAGCCGCGACCGGTTGAAGAGCCGAGACAGGTCCGTCGCCGACACCTGGGGCGCCTCCTTCTACACCCCCACCTACACGAAGAGGACAACCACGTGACCGCCCTCACCACCCCGGCCGCGGAGCTTCTCACCGGTGACCAGTACCTCTCCCTGCACCTGCTGGAGACATTCACTGCCGCGCTTCCCGTACGCGACGAGAACGGCATGCCCAAGCAGTTCGTCTTTGGCGGCGACCCCCGTACGATGATCACCTCACAGGCACGACGACGTGCCGAACGCACCCACAGCCGCGAGCGCGCCAACGTCGGCCAGGGACCACTCGCCGGATACACCATGGGCATCCGCACCCGCGAATGGGCCAAACTCACCGCCAAGGCGCTCGCCGACCGATACGGATGGGACCGGACCGATGCGCTGGCCACAGCTAAGGCCCTGCTCGAAGGCGTCGGCCTGAAGTTCGGTGCCAGGCCCACCACTCGCGACCTGACCCAGGTGCTGCTGTTCGCGCCCGAGGACGCCGGACAAGTCGTCGCCGACTGGGTCCAGGAACACCGTGCCGAAGTGACCGCTTGGGCCACCGACTATCTCACGGCCAAGGAAGCGGGGGCCGCCGCCGAGGCCGCGAAGAAAGCCGCGGCCGCCGCCGCCAGAAAGGCGAAGAAGAACGGCACAGATGCCCCCGCCCCAGCTGCCGATAACAACCAGCCCAACGAGGATCAGCTCCCGCCCGTACCCCGAAAGATCCGCGAAGCGATCCTGTTGGCGCTCGCTCCCCGCGACGCCATCGACATCGCCCTCTACGGCCGGTTCCTCGCCGAGATCGCCGACTCGCCGAACGTGGACGGCGCCATCCAGACGGCGCATGCCTTCACCGTCCATGCCGCCGAACACATCGATGACTTCTACGCCGCCGCCGACGACGCCAAGCTCCACCGCAAAGCCCACGCCCTGGACTACATCGACGCCGCCGACGACTCCGGCGCAGGCATGACCGGCTACCAATCGCTCATCTCCGGCACCTTCTACCGCCACGCGGTCCTCGACCGCTACAAGCTGCGTATCAACCTGCTCGCCTCCGGCATGAAGCCCGATCAGGTACAGGCCGCCGCCGAAGCCGCCGAACTCGAATTCGTCGAGGCGTTCGCCAACGCTATCCCCCAGGCCAAGAAGAACACCACGGCTGCAACCGGCGTCCTGCCCAAGTTGGTCATGGCCTTCACCGGGGCCCGGCCCTTCAACTATGCCGGGATCTTCGAAAAGCCGATCGCCGAAGAGACAGATGGCGTGGCATCCGTCGCGGCCGCCGACCGCCTCATGAACCAGCACGCCCTCGTTCTGCGAAAGCGCACGGACATCTCACCCGCCCAGGTGCTCACCTACGACCTCGACGTACAGGAACTCATCGACTCCCGTGCGGCCGCCGGCACCTTGCCCGGAGCGGAAGCCAACAGCATCGAGGAGCTGACCAGCCGGTGAGCTCCGTGCTTCTGCTACGCCTGGCCGGCCCCCTCCAGTCGTGGGGAGCCCTGGCCCGGTTCGACCGTCGCGACACCCTCAACCGGCCGACGAAGTCCGGCGTGACCGGACTCATCGCCGCCGCCATCGGCCTGGACCGAGCAGACGACCTCGGCGCGCTGACCGACCTGCGCTTCGCCGTAAGGGCCGACCGCCCCGGCACCGCCGTCCGAGACTTCCACATCGTCGGGAGCGGCACTTACCCGCTACGCCCCCGCGACTTGATCACCGACCACCGCCGGGCCGAAAAGGCCGCCGCCACTCTCGACACCAGCACCGGACCCGTGTTCGGACACCTCGCCGCCCGCTCCGTCACCAAGTGGTACGGCGCCCCGAAAGAAATCGCCCCGGACCCGAAGACCGGTGTTCTGCTGGCAGGCAACACCACACGCGACGCAATGATGACGACCCGCTGGTACCTGGCGGACGCCGCATTCGTCGCGGCTGTCGAACACCCGGACCAAGACTTCCTGCACCGCATCAGCCACGCCCTGGAGCACCCCAAACGCCTCCTCTGGCTCGGCCGCAAGTCCTGCCCCCCGAGCGGCACCATCTCCGGCGGAGTCCATCCAGGAACCACCGAGACGGTTCTCACCACGACCGCGCTCCTGCCCAACGCCACCAGTCCACAGCCTTGGGCCTGGATCGAAGCCGCCCCAGGCACCCCCGGCGCCGCACAGAGAACAGACCAGCCCGTCACCTACCACCCCGAACACCGCACCCACACGGCACGGTGGGAGACCCGCACCCGCATCAGCCCCGAGCCGACCATCGGATGGGACATCATCCCGTGAGCATCTCCCGACTGATCACCTGCCAGAGCATCATCCAACTGTCCCTCAACCACACCTATGCCGCGCCCGCCCTCATGGACGCCCACCACATGCATCGCATCGTGATGGGCGGCTTCAAAGGATGGGTCCCGGACGGCGCCGACGCCGCCCGCGCCCAAGTTGGCGTCCTGTCCACCTGGTCCGCCAACTTGGCGACGCAAACCTTGCTGATCATCGTTCGGTCACGCGTACGCCCCGACTGGGCCGCCATCCCACGCGGGGCTCTGTGCGCCCCAGTCGACATTCGTACCGTCGACGAGACCATCAGAGCCGGGGACCGATTCACGTTCCGCACCGTGGTCTCCCCGACCAAGACGCGGGCGGACCTCAAACAGAAGGGCAAACCTGTCATCAAGCGGCTTCCGCACGCCCTACCCGCACACGTGCGCACCTGGTTCGAGGACCGCCTCCAACCCGCTGGAACACCCGCCACCGCGCCGAACGGTATCCCCCGCATAGGCGCCGACGCCGAGCAGACCACCCTCGCCATCCGGATGCTGCCGCCGGTCAGCACCGACCACCACAAGGGCCTGAAAATCACCCGTGCCGAAATTCGCGGCACCCTCACCGTCACTGACCCGGCCACCTTCACCAAAACCATCACTACAGGCCTCGGCCGCGCCCGCGCCTACTCTTGCGGCCTCATCCTGACAAGACCCACCCAGGAAAAATCCGAAGTTCAGGCAGGCACACCGCGCCTCGACGCAAGTGCATGAAATCGCACTTGATCGCCGCGAACGTGCCAGCTCAGGGAGGGTCGGCCCCGCGCACGCGCGGATAGCTCCGTCTCCGGCACCGCGGACCCGGTCGCGATCGCGTCGGCCCCGCGCACGCGCGGATAGCTCCGGCCGATGAGTCGTACCTGACCGTGGCCGAGGGTCGGCCCCGCGCACGCGCGGATAGCTCCGCGTCAACCTCTGTTCCAGTACATGCCGTGACGTCGGCCCCGCGCACGCGGGGATAGCTCCCCTAAGTGGACAGGCTCTGTTCTGGTCAAGGAGTCGGCCCCGCGTACGCGGGAATAGCTCCGACCCGATCGGAGAGGACGACCTGAAGCGCGGGTCGGCCCCGCCTTACGCGGGGATAGCCCCTACCTGGAGACGTGAGCGCAGCCCGACTCGGCGTCGGCGCCCGCGCACGTGGGGATAGCTCCTGCTGGTGGTTCGTATGGTCCACGCAGTCGTCATCGGCCCCGCGCAAGCGGAGATAGCTCCGAACCGCCGGTGGCGCCTGTGCCGGTGGTGACGTCGGGTCCGCGCAGGCGGGGATAACTGCTGAATCTTGATGTCAGGTGTGGGATCGGCGAAGTCGGCCTCGCGCACGCGGGGATAGCCCCGTCCCCCACACTGAAGGACGAGGCCTCGTACGGAACGGGGTGAACGTCCACAACCGTCTCCGCGCACCCCGAGTGTCCCTTCGGGCCGTTTCCTGTACGGGCCGTTTCTCCCGCCCCGCGTTCGGCGGCTACCCCGTGATCCAAGGGGCCCCAGCACTCTGATCATCGGCCGCCACTCCGCCCACCGACCACAGCAGTGTCGGACAGGACGGCGCCGCGGCAGCCACTTCCGATTTCCCTGCGTCCTGCCAGCGTCCCGAATCAGGCGCCCAGCCACTCACAGAGACCACATGCGGCGACCTCCCCCGGCTACGAGCTGCGACATCCGTGCAGGTCAGAGCGGTTCGGACTGCCCTTGGCGACGACGCTGCCGAACTCAGGCGCAGCGGATTCAGTCCGTTCAGGCGAAGTTGACGCTCCGACAGGACAAACTGAACGTTTCCGCAGGTCAGAGATCTGCGGAAGTGGGGCGGGTGGGACTCGAACCCACGGCAGACGGATTATGAGTCCGCTGCTCGCCTCAACGGCAAGGTTCGCTTCCTCAACGCTCTTCGGCCGCCGCCGACGTCCGAAGGCCGGCCACTGAACCGAACAATGCCTTTGCTACGCCCCCGTCGCAGCTTGACGACCAGCGGCAGCTGCGTCGGTGAACGACGCGTATGAAGAAGGAGGGAGGGGTAGCCGGGGTCACTCGTCCGAGACCAAGATCCGGGCCATCTCCGGACCACGTTCTCACCTGCCCACCGACATCACCCCGTCACCGCAGGTCAACTGGGGTACTGCTCGTGTACCACCAGGAGACGAAAAATCTGCTGGTGTCGTACTCGCCGAAGAGGCTGGGCTTCTTCTAGAGGCACGAAGAAAGGCGCCTGGCCTGGGCTTTTGCCCGTCAGGCGCCTTTCCCTCGGTCAGCTCAGAGCAACGACCGACCTACGTCATAACTCCCAGTTCCTCCCACTGCTGTCCCGCTCCTGACCAGTGCTTCCGGACCAGTCACGGACCAAACCCCCACTCACCCTTCAGGCTCCGCACCCTGGCTGACGCGGTCCCACTCCTGCATGGACTGCTCGATGAGGCGGTTGGCCTGCTCTCGGACGCCGTCCAGGAACTTAGCGTAGTGGCGGAAGAGGACCTCAATGCTCTGGCCCGCGCGGCGAGCGCACTCTGCGGGGTCCACACCGGAGTACAGCCAGAACGAGATCCCGGCGTGAGTGAACCTTGCTGGTTGCCCGCCGCGTGAGCGCCCCAGTTCGGCGGCGCGGAGCCGGGCCCTGCGGCGTCGGCGCAGGCGCCGTCGCTCCTCGCGGGCGGCGTCCGCCTGCTCGTCCGGCTCGACTACCGGGCGTTTGGCCCCTTTGGCGAAGCCCCTTTTCCTTCGCGACGGCCTTCTCCAGGGCTTCGAGCAGCTCCGCATCGACCGTCATCCCGGCGGCGTGATGGTGGGCCCGGGCCACGGTGGAGTCCACGCTCACCAGGCCGAGGTCCGCCTGGCCACGCGCGGCGGCCTGGGCGATCACCGCTTCCAGCAGCGTCTGAAAGACCCCGGCCCCGACCCAGAGGTGGAACCGCCCGTAGACGGTGGACCAGGGCCCGTACCGCTCGGGCATGTCCCGCCACGGCCCGCCCGTACGGAACCGCCACATCACGCCGTTGACGAGTCCGCGCAGGTCAGGAATGGGACCGCGTTCGCCCAGCGGCAGCAGCGGTTCGAACAGCCCACTCGTCGTCCGTGAGATCACCCCGGGTCATGGCGCCTGTCTACCGTCCCAGCCCGGCCCAGACAGCGAAACAGCCAAACCAAACCCGTGATCTCAACTCGGCACAGTCCCTAACGCACCAGAGGCAGGCCGGCTGCGGTGGCCGCCACCATGCGCTGCAGTGTCGGGCGGAACGGCGGGAACGCCCCCGCGATTTCCGGCTCGCGCGCGTACAGTTCACGCAGCGCCTCAGGCGGGCGGGTGATGGGAAACAGCTTCGCCACGAAAGCACTGGCTGTCATCACCAGGGCAGCACCATCGGCAGGGGTCAGCTCCGGGCAGGCGACGGAGATGCGCTGGCCGACCGCCCAGTAGGTGTCGATGGCCCACCTCTTGAAGACCTTCAGCACCTCCACGGACACATTGTGCTCGAGCATCGTCTCCGCGTGCGTGGTCAAATCGCAGTAGAGCGGCCGGTCCACGAAGGCATCCGCGAGAACGCCCGCCGTCGCCTCCGTCCCACTCACCTCCTGCAACCGGGCACTTACCGCGCTCGCCCACTCAGCTCCCGCGCTCATCAGCAGATGCAGGTAGATCTCCTCACGCGTACCGAAGTAGCGCAACACGTTGGACTTGGCGAGTCCGACCGCGGTGGCGATGTCCTGCAGGCTGACCCTGGCCACGCCGGAACGCTCGGCGAGCTCCCGAGCAACGGTGAGGATGGCCTCCCGGCGCTGCTCCTTCTGATCAGGGCGTCGAGCCCGCTGGAATGGCGCTGACATGACCGTTCATCCTAGTCCAGACTTAACAGAACACCCGTCTCTTGTTAACGGATGGGCGTTCTGTTAATGTCCCGACATCCGCCAGCCCCATCGCGCTCCGGGAGTGAAAGACCATCTCCGCCACCCCGACCGACCTCAGCCAGACCATCGACGACTTCGTTGCCGCCTTCAACGAGCCGAGCCCCGATCTCGACAAGGTCATGTCCTTCTTCACCGACGACGCCGTGTACCTGCCCGGCCACCTCCCGGAACGACGTGGCATCGCGGCGATCCGCAAAGAATTCGAACCGCACTTCGCGGGGCGCTACGGCGCCATGCACTTCGCCGTGTACGACAAGATCATCGACGAGCCGAACCGCCGCGCCACGATCCGCTGGGCCTGCCGGCTCGACATGAGCGGAGAGTCCGGCCGTCATGTGCCGTTGCCACTGCGCCTGTTCGCCCGTGCACGCTACGGCGGCCGTATGCAATGGCACGGCGTGGACGTGTTCCACTTCGACACCGCAGGACGTATCAGCGGCAAGTTCACCTACGCCATGTTCCGGTTGCCGCTGTGGGAGCGAGGCTGACATGGCTCCCCGACGGCCCGAAGACCCGAGACACCCCACGCGCCGGTGCCCGCCGCACCTCCCCACGGGGAAAGCTCGGGCCCTCACACACTTATACGGAAACGACATGACACGTCTCACGTCCTGGCGGCCCCTGCTCGCCTTCGTGGTCACCGGCGGACTCCTGGCGTCGCTCTGCTACTTGGCGCTGCGGCCAGAACATCTCCTGTCCGTACCCGAGGGGGCCACCTCCGGGTCACTCACCATGCGGCCCTGCGACTACGACACCGAAGCCGGAACCGTCGCCGCCGACTGCGGCACACTCGCCGTCCCGGAGGACCGGCGTGACCCCAAGTCCGAACTGATAGCACTTCCGGTCACCCGCGTCCGGACCACGTCCGCCGACCCCGCTGAACCGATCTTCCGACTGGGCGGCGGCCCCGGAAGAACGAACATGGACTTCCCGCAGGCAAGCCGGCTCACCGGCAGACACGATGTGGTCCTGGTCGGCTACCGGGGCATCGATGGATCGCGCCGTCTGGACTGCCCCGAGGTCACCGCGGTCATGCAATCCGCCGACGGAATCGCGGGACCGAAGACACTGCCTGCCACCACCAAAGCGTTCGAACTGTGTGCGGACCGCCTCACCGACGACGGGATCGAACTCACCGGCTACTCCGCACTCCAGCGGGTGGAGGACCTGGAAGCGGCCCGCACAGCCCTGGGCTACTCACAGATCAACCTGCTCAGCTCCAGCGCCGGAACACGCACCGCCATGATCTACTCCTGGCGGCACCCGGCGGTGCTGCACCGCTCCGCGATGGTGTCGGTCAATCCGCCCGGGCACTTCTTCTGGGACCCGCGCATCTCCGATGCGCAGTTCGCCCAGTACACACGGCTGTGCGACGACGACGACGCCTGCGCCGCGCGTACATCCGACCTCGCCGAATCGATCCGGAAGACCGCCGGCGAGATCCCTGAACGCTGGGGGCCCTTCCGCATCAAGGACACCAACGTCCGGGTCCTGAGCCAGTACGCCATGCATCACAACGGTCCGGCCTCGGCACCGAACAACGCTCCGACCGTCATCGACGCCTACCTCAGCCGGGACACCGGCGCCTTGTGGGCCATGTCTGTCCTCGGCGACCTCACACTGCCGGATTCCATCGTCTGGGGCGAGTTCGCTTCCTTCGCCATGATCGATGGACCAGCAGCACAGCGCTACTACGACAGTGGTGGCGATCCGGGCTCGACCCTGGGCAACGCCTCAACCGACTTCCTGTGGGCCGGCGAGTCCGGTCTGTCCACGGTATGGCCGGACAGCCCCGACAACGCCAAGTATCGTGAGATGCGGCCCAGTGACGTCGAAACACTCCTCGTCAGCGGTGAGGTCGACTTCTCCACCCCGGCGCAGCTGGCCACCGACGAACTGCTGCCCGCCCTGTCCCGGGGACAACAGGTGATCCTTCCCGGGTTGGGCCACACCGCCGACTTCTGGGAGCACCGTCCGGAAGCCGGCAAGCGTCTACTGACCACCTTCTTCGACACCGGCAAGGTGGACAGGTCCCAGTTCGACATGCGGCCCGTCAACTTCGAAGCCGTTCCGTGGAGCATGTCCACGGTGGCCAAACTGCTGATCGGAGTCACCCTGGCCGGCACAACCCTCGGCCTCGCTCTGCTCGCCGTGATCGCACGCTGGTCGCGCAGGCGCGGTGGCTTCGGTCCCCGCGCGAGCGTCTGGGTACGGACCGTGACCGTCGTCCCGCTCGGTCTTGGCGGATGGCTACTGGGGGTTCTGCTGATCTGGACAGTAGGTCCCGATGACTTCGTGGCCAGCGCGAGCGTGATCGTGCCCGGGACGGGCCTGATGGTAGGCCTCGGCGCCTACCTGGCCTGGACCCGTAACGAGCGCTCATCCCAGATCCGGCGCGCTGGGTTGGTCGCCGCGGTCTGCGGGGCGCTCCTCGGGGCATGGCTCGGCTGTTACGCGCTTTCCGGCCTTCTGGCGCCTGCTGCAGCCATAGCCGGTGCAGGCGCGGCAGCGAATCTTGGGCTGCTGTGCGTCGAGCACTTCCGTAGGTGGCCGGACCGCGCTTGGCGCACACCGGTGGCCCGTAAGAGCTCTTGAGTCCGTAGGAGAACACTATGGGGTGGGCGGGCGCCGCAGGGACCTGCGACGTCAGGCCCACCAAGTTGTTTTCTGCGGATCGGCTCTCTGTTCTCGCTACGTCGTCGCCGGCATCCGGGGTGCCGCTCAACAAACGAGCCGCGCCCTTCGCGTGATCGTCTAGCCTCGATCTTTCGTGACGGTCCGCCGACGGAGTCGGTGGACCGTTTTTGTGCCGTGGGCTGGGGATGGGCAGGCTGAGGGCCCGAGTGTCGTCTCGGGGTGGCGCCCGGTTCCACTGCTCCGGTGTCGGGCTGTTGTCGTAGGGGCGGGAAAGCTGCTGGTCAGCCGGGTTTCGGCAGGAGTGCGAGCCGGTCGAGGGCAGCGGTGATGTGACTGGTCCAGGGCCAGCGCCGGGCCAGGTGGAGGATCCGCCGGCGGCCGGTGGTCACGAGCTGTCCGGCCGTGGTGCGGGGCTGAGGCCGGTGCTGAAGTTCGCTCTACCGCCCCGTGTGTGTCGGCGTGGTCCTTCAGAAGGTGGCTGTACGTTCGCCGACACCGCGCCCGGCCCGGCCTCTCCCCCGGCGGCGTCGCGCTCTTCGGCAACCCCGGACCGCCTGCCGCGCCCAGTAGGCCACAGGGCGCCGTGGTGCATGCGCACGTGGACATCCGTTCGGGGCGCTGGACAGGCGCCCCGAACGAACGATGATCAGACGGTGGGGACGACGCCGCTCTCCTCAATGACGATCTTCTTCTTGGTGGCGCCGGAGGAGCTGCCGAGCGCCTCGATCGTCTTGACGACGTCCGCGCCCTCGACGACCTCGCCGAAGACGACGTGCTTGCCGTCGAGCCACGGGGTCACCACAGTAGTGATGAAGAACTGCGAGCCGTTGGAGTTCGGACCCGCGTTGGCCATGCTCAGCAGGAACGGCCGGTCGTGCTTGAGCTGGAAGTTCTCGTCGGCGAACTTCTCACCGTAGATGCTCTTGCCACCCGTGCCGTTGCCGTTGGTGAAGTCGCCACCCTGCAGCATGAACTCGGTGATGACCCGATGGAAGGGCGCACCCTTGTAGCCGAACCCGTTCTGGCCGGTGGCCAGCTCACGGAAGTTGCGGGCGGTCTTCGGCACGACGTCGTCGAACAGCCGGAAGACGATGCGGCCGAGATCCTCACCGTTCGCGGAAACCTGGAAATAGACGTTCTCACTCATGGCCACGATTCTCCACCATGGCTCCCGACCCGCGGGATTCGGCATCGGCTCCGTCATCTCCGGTAACCACCTTCGCCGCCCGCACCGGCCGGGTGGGGCAGCCGGAAGAGCCTGAACGGTCACGCTGGTACGGCCCGAGCCGGTGATCAAGGTCCGTGTGGCATCGCCCGGGACAGCTCCGGCCAGCTGCGCCATCCCGCACGCCGGCATCACGCCCGCACCGACGCCGACCCGACGCCGACGCCGACGCCGACGTCAACGACGTTCCGCTGTCCCGCGAAGGCGGAACCGACACCTCACCATGAACCACGGCTGGAACGTGGTCGGGCCGACCGCAGAGCGCCGGCCCCCGTGCCTACGGCTTCGGAGGCCAGCTTGGCCATGGTGCCCCGGTGATAGCTCAGAGCCTCCGCGACGACCGGGGCGGGCATCTCCAGCACGTGCGGAGGTCTGCTGCGGGCCACGGCCGACGAATCGGCCGAACTGGTCGCCGCCCAGGCGGAGTTCTGCCCCTACCCCAGGAGGATTCCTTGATCGACCGTGTCCAGGGGCTACTACGGATTCACACGCGTCCCCTTCGGCCGGGACCTGGCCCCCTCGATGCTCCACCAGCACAATTCCCACCGCCTTGCTCACGGTCGATCACGCACAGAGTCTCCTGCACCTGAGCCCCCAGAGCACGCAATTCCGCAGTCGACAGCACGATCTGTCCACCACTGGTGACTACATCTTCAATGACCAGTACCCGGCGACCCTCAACCCGGCACCGGCATGCCTGTGGGGAACCACCGATCCGCAAGGAATAGCACGGGGACTTGTGACTGCGGGGCTGCGGAATTACGCCGACACAGAAGCGAGATTCATGGGGATTTGCGCCACCGCCGTGGTGACCGGCTCGGCGACCCCTCCGCGGGGCGAACGAGCCGACGCTTCCTGTTTTCCGCCCTCCATTGAGAGGCGGCCACCGCGGCGGGCACGTGATCACCCCAATACCTTGCGGCTGGTGTCCGAGCTAGGACTCCGGGGCCCTGACCCCCGTGGGTTCAGGGAAACCGAAGGCCCTTCAGCCTGAATCCACGGGTCCGTCGGTCTGCTTCAGATCGGTGCATCCGTGGGGTTCGGTTGGAACACCAGGATGCCGTGCAAGTCGAAGAGCTTCGGTTGTGACATCGGCGTCGACCTGAGCCTGTGTTCTGTCGCCGTATTCGAGGACGTCGTAGTCGTCGTCCAGGTTGGCGAGTCGTTCAACCAGAGGCAGCTCGTGCCCGAAACGATGGTGGATTCGGCAGGCCAGCTCGCGTGGTGTCAGCTCGCCGGCCAGCATCCGGGCGGCAAGTGCTCGCGCGGCGGCTTCCTGTCCGGCAACGCTGCCCGCTGAGTGGAAGGTGAGGCCCAGTTCGTCGAGTGCCGGGGGCAGGAGGTCGGGGACGTCGTAGTCCGCCTCCGCGCGTGTGCACGCGGCCAAGATCCGCAGGGCAGGACTGTCGAGACCGGCAACGAGTGCATCACAGGCAGCAGTGACGACGCCGGTTGCGGGGATCTCGCCCATGCTCCAGAGAACGGCACGGTCCTGAAGCTGGCGGGCTGCTGGTTCGGTCGACGGCATTTGCCCATGATCCCGTCAGTGGGTTGAGCGGGTCGAGTGGGTTTCATTGCGATGCCTTCTCGGCAGCTTCTCCCAGAAGCGCGCGTGCGGAGTCCGCGTAGCGACAGGTGGCCACCGCACGGAACTGCTTCCACTTGTTCACGCACCGCTCTACCCCCCTGGCGTGTCCACGCCGAACTGATGCGATCAAACACGAGGCACTGACAACGAGCCTCCCCATAACAGGTCCTGGGCGTGCCCGGACTCCCAGACCATCCACTTGCTCGTGGGCCGGGCGGCGGGTGCCCCACAAGCTGGACATCGCCAGGGGAGGTGACGGTTGTTGCGCGAGCAGATGAAGATGTGCGGGAGCCGCCAAGAGCCCTGCCAGACCGGGCTGCTCGGAAGATCGGCAGTGCCGGCGAGGCGGTCGGGGCAGTAGCGGCTGAAGGTGGTGAACATCCATCCGCTGTTGGCCATGCCCGCCGGGCTTTGGCGCTGCCTGAGGTAGACGGCGCCGAGCGGGGAGTAGCCGGGGACCTGGTCGGCCAGGGTGAGGCCGTGCACCTCGGTCGCCTCGAGCGCGACGGGAGATCCTGCGACTTCCGGATGGCCGCGTTCACGCACAGCCCGAACGCGTAGGGAAGTCTTCGCAGCTCAAGGGGTGCGGCGGAGGAAGTCTCACCGTCATGGGCGGTTATGGGGTGGGAACGCGTGGAAATCGAACTTGCCGGTTTCATTGACGTACTTCTGACTGAGACCTATCTTCTGATCGAATTTGCGAACAACGTTCGATCCTTCGAACCATGGCCGTCAAAGGGGACAGCCCGTGTTACGCACCCGTTTCCGGCGTACTTCCAAGCCGGCTCCGGCGGCCCTCTCCGCTGCCTTCGCCACCTGACCCGCCACGGCTGGGTACCCGGTCGCTGCCATGCTCACGCGGAAACCGTGCCAAATCGGCCGCTGACCAGCGCGACGCGGCACCCCCACATCGCGCGGAGCCGGCCCTGGCCCAACGGTATGGAGGCCGGACCTCACCCCTCACCTTCGACCTCACCTGCACCTGCACCTGCACCTGCACCTGATCACGGCACCCCAGAAAGACAGGAACGCACATGCCCGCGGTTCTCTCACGGCTGGCGGCGATACTTGTCGCCGCCTGCCTGCTCTTCACCGCCCAAGTCGTGGCCACACCTCAGCGGGCCGCCGCCGCCGACCCGGGTTACCTGATGACGCACTTCATCGGGGAGGGGGCGACCGGTCAGCAGATGTACTTCTCGTACAGCGCGGACGGCCTGAACTGGACCGACCTCAACGGCGGCGGGATGACCCTGCGCTCCACCGTGGGCACGCGCGGCGTGCGCGACCCCGCACTGGTCCGCTCGCCCGACGGCAGCAAGTACTGGATCATCGCGACCGACCTGTGCATCGACTGCGGGCAGACGTGGAGCCAGTCCATCAACGACGGCAGCCGCAACCTCGTGGTGTGGGAGTCGACGGACCTGGTCACCTGGTCGCAGCCCTGGCTGCTCAACGTAGCGGGCCAGATCCCCGACGGACGCAACGCGTGGGCGCCGGAGGCCATCTGGGACCCGGCCAGCAACGACTACGTTCTGTACTGGGCGACGAACAAGCCCCTCAACGGCGCGACGAAGCACCGCATCTACTACGCCCGCACCACCGACTTCCGCTCCATCACCACCCCGCAGCTCTACATCGACCGCCCCGGCACCCAGGAAATCATCGACACCCAAATCGTCGAGGTCCCCTCCGGCGTCGGCAACTACCGCTACGTGCGGGCCTCCGGCGACGGCCAGATCACCCTTGAGGGCAGCAACTCGATCCTCGGCACCTGGACCAACCTCGGCGACCTCTCCGGCATCGGCCTGACCGGCTCTCAGGTCGAGGGTCCGATGTGGATGAAGTTCCGCGACCGCAACGAGTGGACGCTCTACCTCGACCAGTACGCGGCCGGAAAGGGATACATGCCGGTCACGACGACCAACCCGTCCGCCTCCGGCACCTACAAGCTCCCGACGTCGGGAACCTACTCCCTGGGCGGCACCAAGAAGCGTCACGGCTCGATCCTGAACCTGACGGCCGCCGAGGACGCCCGGATCCAGGCGCGCTGGGCGAACACCCCGGCCCAGCGGCTGCAGTCCTTCAACTTCCAGGACCGCTACGTGCGGCACGCCAACTTCGACGTGCGCATCGACCAGAACGTCACCAACGACGACGCCAAGTTCCGGCCGCGACCGGGCCTGGCCGGCTCCGGCACCGTCTCCTTCGAGTCGGTCAACTTCCCTGGCTACTACCTGCGGCACTCCAACTACGACTTCCAGTTGGCCTACAACGACGGCACCGCCCAGTTCGCCGCGGACGCCACCTTCCGTCAGGTCGCCGGACTCGCCGACTCGTCCTGGTCCTCGTTCCAGTCGTACAACCACCCCGACCGCTACATCCGCCACTACGCCTACCAGCTGAAGCTCGAACCGATCACCACCGCGACGGGACGCAGTGACGCCACCTTCCGTCTGACGAGCTGACCTGGCAGGGATACCGGCGTCCTCGGGCGACGCCCCACCTGCCGCCCGCCCTCAGCGCCGGCGCCCCACCCGCGAGCGCAACACGACACCACATGTCATTCGGGGCGGGACGCGGCACCTCGACCGAGGCGTCGCGTCCCGCCCCTCCTCATGCATGTCTTCTTCAGGGGATGTGAACCA
Organism: Streptomyces sp. SP18BB07; assembly: GCF_036322545.1. Taxonomy (NCBI): domain Bacteria; kingdom Bacillati; phylum Actinomycetota; class Actinomycetes; order Kitasatosporales; family Streptomycetaceae; genus Streptomyces; species Streptomyces sp. SP18BB07. The sequence continues at coordinate 124,494 of NZ_JAQYWT010000307.1, read as the reverse complement.
TGCACAGCGTGAGACTTCAGTGCCGCCAAAGAATCAGGCAGGGCGCTCTGGCCGCCGTGGCCGCCGCCACGCTCATGGCCGGCGTCGTCGGCCCGGCGGCCCCCGCCCAGGCGGCGGAGATCACCGACGGCCTGGCTCTCTGGTACAAACTCGACGCCACCTCGGGCACCGTGGCGGCGGACGCCTCCGGCAACGGCCGCAACGGCACCGTCAACGGCACCGCAAGCTGGTCGGGCAACGGGGAGGGACTCACGTTCAACGGGTCCAGCACCTATATCAAGGTGCCGGACAACATCATGAGCGGCATGAACTCGATCACCGTCTCGATGGACGTGCAGATCGACGCCACCCAGGCCACGCCGTACTTCATCTACGGCTTCGGCAACACCGCGAGCAGCGGCACCGGCAACGGGTACCTGTTCACCACCGGCAACTCGTTCAGGACCGCGATCGCCTCCGGGAACTCGTCCACCGAGCAGAACACCCGGACCTCCGCCGCGCTGCAGCGCTCGGTCTGGAAACACGTCACCTACACCCAGACCGGCACCACGGGCGTCCTGTACGAGGACGGCGTCGAGAAGGCCCGCAACACCTCGGTCACCCTCACCCCCGGTTCCATCGGGTCCGGCATCACCACGGCCAACTACATCGGCAAGTCTGTCTACACCAGCGACAAGCTCTTCAAGGGCAAGATCCGCGACTTCCGGGTCTACAACCGCGCGCTGGCACCCGGTGAGGTTCTCGCAGTCAGCGGGAACACCACGGGCATCGGCGCGGCCACCCACCCCAAGCTGAAGATCGACGCGATCGTCGACGACGCCAACAGCAAAATCACCCTCCCGCTGACCGAGGGCACCGACCTCACCACGCTCGCCCCGCAGTTCACCATCGCCCAGGGCGCGTCCATCAGCCCGTCCTCCGGCACTCCGCGCGACTTCAGCGCGCCCGTGACGTACGAGGTGACCGGCCCGGACGGCGAGAAGCGCACCTGGACGGTCGAGGCACTGGAAATGAAGAGCCCGGTACTTCCCGGGCTCACCGCCGACCCCAACATCGTCCGGTTCGGCGACACCTTCTACATGTACCCGACCACCGACGGCTTCGCGGGCTGGAGCGGCACGCAGTTCAAGGCGTACTCCTCCAAGGACCTGGTCCACTGGACGGACCACGGCGTCATCCTGGACCTCGGACCCGACATCAGCTGGGCCGACGCCCGGGCCTGGGCCCCGACGACGGCCGAGAAGAACGGGAAGTACTACTTCTATTACTCGGCCGACACGAACATCGGCGTCGCGGTCTCCGACTCGCCCACCGGCCCGTTCACGGACCCCCTGGGCAAGCCGCTGATCGCCCGTGGCGCCTACACCGGCCAGATGATCGACCCGGCGGTCTTCACCGACGACGACGGCAAGCGGTACCTCTACTGGGGCAACGCCAGGGCGTACGTGGTCCCTCTGAACGACGACATGGTCTCCTTCGACGCCTCCAAGGTCACCGACATCACCCCCAGCGGCTACAACGAGGGCACTTTCGTCATCAAGCGCAACGGCACCTACTACTTCATGTGGTCGGAGAACGACACACGTGACGAGAACTACCGCGTCGCCTACGCCACCGGCTCCTCCCCGACCGGCCCCTGGACCAAGCGAGGCGTGATCCTGGAGAAGCGCCTCGACCTGGGCATCAAGGGGCCCGGCCACCACTCCGTGGTTCAGGTGCCGAACACCGACGACTGGTACATCGCCTACCACCGCTTCGCCATCCCCGGCGGAGACGGCACCCACCGCGAAACCACCATCGACAAGCTGGAGTTCGACGCCGACGGCCTGATCAAGAAGGTCGTCCCCACACTGAGCAGCATCGACCCGGTCTCCGTCGGCGCCACCCTGCCGACGCACACCAACCGCTCGCTCCAGTCGGTCAACTTCACCGGACGCTACACCGCCGTCCGCTCCGACAGCCTCGGCTACCTCGACCCGGTGACTTCCTCCAGCACCACGGCGGTCAAGCAGAGCGCCACTTTCACCATCGTCCCCGGACTGGCCGACTCCACGTGCTTCTCGTTCCGCGACTCCTCCGGCCGCTACCTGCGCCACAAGGACTTCCGGATCCGGTTCGACGCGAGCAACGGCACGGCCACCTTCCACAAGGACGCCACCTACTGCGCCCGGCCGGGCTCGGCCACCGGCTCGGTCAGCCTGGAGTCCTACAACTACCCCGGCCGCTATCTCCGCCACTACAACTACGAGCTGCGCATCGACCCCTTCCAGGACAACGCCACCTTCCGCGCCGACAGTTCCTTCAGGGCGGTCAACCCCTGGGCCTGACCGCATTCCCTCACTCACCGGCTGCCCCGCACGGCTTCACCGTGCGGGGCAGCCGGCATCGCGGCGCACCGAGCCTCATGCCGGGCGGTCAGCCGCGTGGCGAACTCGCCGTCCGCCGACCGAGACCGCGTGTTCATCCGCTCCTTCGAGGCGAGGCGTCGGCCTTGCGCCTCGGCCTGGTAGAGCCGGACCGGCCGATGGTCGTCGACACCGAAGACCGGGTGCGGCGGTCAGGCGGACCAGGGAGGGGCATCGTTTGCCATCCCTACCAGGTTCGGCTGCGCCACGCCTTGAGCGTGGCCACACCGTCGAGGCCTTGCCGCCACCGTCGGCACCTGAGCAGGTGGGGGGAGCGCATCTCCGTATCGACACGGTGGACCGCAAACGCCGGTCGACGACCCCGAGTGACAACCGTCCTGCCTTTGTGACACCTATGGTGCTCCAGCTCACCCGCTGTGCCGAAGCACGATAGTTGTCACCACCGGCCTCCGCTGACCTGCGGCTTCAGTAGGACAAAGCATGGTGGTTGTCACCAATGCGGCGCGCTACCTGTCATCAGCGGCAAGCTAAGCAGGGGCGTTGTCACCGCGTTCGGCTTCTGGTGGGCAGAGTGCCGAACGGCGGCGCTGAGGATTTCGAGGTCATCAACCCGCAGACGGGACCATCCCCGCGGGCGCGGGGAGCACACTTCATGGCCAGACGGCACCGTGCCCTCGGGCACCGGGGTCGAAGTTCCGATCATGGACGACGTCGCCGCGTTCGCGGGTGACTTTGTCCTGCATATCGAACGAGCGTGGGACCTGGTGCACGACTTCACCCAGACCTGGGCGGCTGGCCCTCTGGATGTGTGGTGTGAGTTGTGGCCACGAAGCTCATGGCAAGATCACGATCGGTGCTTCTTCGGCCGTCTCCAGCAGAAAAGCCGGCAACCTCCAACCCACCGCGCTGAGTTGATCTCGTCACCGTGAGGTCCACCGGTGTGGTCACCGGCCCGTCGGTGCACAGCAGGGCGTCAGTCAGCTCGAACAGCGTGTCCCCGCGCGGTCAGGCAGTCGAAGAAGTCGTGCGCAGCAGACTCATTCCCCCACGGCCTTCGTCCTGGTCAAGTGCCTCTTTGGTCGGAGGGCATCGTTCGAGGTCGGACCATAAGGAACAATCTGAGGCGCATACGGAACGAGGGCCCGGGCTCACTGCCGGGGCCCTCGTCCGCGTATGTGTCCTGGGTGCCGTTACGCGTAGAACGGCCCGGGCGTACTCCAGGTCGTGTTGCCGAAGACGTTCGCGTCGTCGATGGTGACGCTGACGTTCGTGACCTTGAGGCCGTACTGGGTGGGTGTCGTGCCGTCGGGGCAATTCACCTGCACGGGCGCGAAGTTGACGTAGAAATGCGGCCCGTACTCGCCGGAGTAGTTCCGGTGCGCGGAGAGGATGTAGTTGCTGTCGGGCGCGTAGTACGTCGCCGACAGGGGCTGCTGCTGGGTACGGACCACGAAACTGGTGCTGTGGTCGAACGTGCCGTCCGCGCGCAGACAGCCGAACGTGCGGGCCGTGTCGGCGTACGCCTGGAAGTAGCCGCCGGTGCTGCTCAGGCCCGCGATGTAGCCGGGCTGGTTGCGTACGTTGTGCAGTTCGACGCTCAGCTTGAAGCCGCCGCAGCCTGCCGTCGGGTCGTAGTCGTGGTAGATGAGCTGGCACTTGCGGTCGCCGAAGTAGGCGGTGGGATCCGGGTTGTAGGGCTGGGGCACCACGGCGCCGTAGAACTTGACGGTCGCGGAGATACCGCCGTCGGCGGCCGCCGGGATCTCGACCGTGGTGGTGGCCTGGGCGGTTCCTGTACCGACCAGGACGAGCAGGGCTCCCGCCAGTAACGCCGTGGACAGCCGCCCCAGTGCTCTGCGCATGCTCCGCATGTGTGACTTCCCCCCTGTGCACGTGGTGCACGCTCACATGAACAGTGACCTGGGCACGCTATCCACCCCTCCGCTCCCACAACCGGGAAACGTCCCAGCCCTCACAACCGGAACGGATGGTCAAGGCCGGTGAGGATGTCGTCCCTGAGCCCCGAGTCGCAGGCCAGGCCGGTGCCCGGCTGGGAGTAGGCCTGCGCGAGCGTGTTCAGCCGGTTGTGGCTGGTGTTGAGATTGCCCGAGTAGCCACCGGTCCGCCCCACCGCCTCGAACTCCTCGGCACCGGCTGGGCTTTCGGCGCCCGCGTGGGCTTCGGCCAACTGCCGCCGACGTGCGGCGGGCAGCGTCGCCGACAACACCACCACCGGCACCCGGTACGCCCCCAGCCACGACAACACCCGGTCCAGATAGGCACTCACGTACGTGTCGTAGGCGTGCGCCTCGTCGATCACCACGACCTTGCCCGCCACCGCCAGATGCCGCAGCGCCAGATGCCGGCTCTTCAACCCGGCGAACAGCAGCTGGTCAATCGTGCCCGCGACGAACGACGACAGCATCGTCTTCTTCCGGCCCCTCAGCCACGCATGCGCCACCAACTCGGCCGACGCCACCCGCCGGTCCACGGCAGGCCGCCCATCACAGGCCTCCTCATCCACCTCGACGGCCGCGATCCGCTGGGCGCTGTTGCGCATCAGATCCGCGTACGCGTCGTTGAGCGCCGCCTTGGAATGCGCCACCAGCGCCGACAGCCGCGTCCCCTCCTCGACCCGCAACCGCTCCAGCGTGCTCCCCGCACCTGCGGGGGTGGCCCCACAGCGGGGAAGCTCGGCAAAGTCGGCATGCTGCTCCCTGACACTCACCATGCCCCCAACAGCCCTCGATCACTGGTCTCCCCGTTGCCGCTGCCCAGCAAGCATCGACACAGGTCAGCGACATCAATGGGTGCATAGTCGCAGGTCAGCGCTACCCGGTAGACGACTTCATGGTGGGTGACTCCAACGCCGAGCCCACCCATAGGTAACAGCCCGCGCAAGGGCCCGGGACATCGGCCTGATAGGCGGCGGTGGGAGAACACTCCTCGCGCGTTGAGGGCTCATCACGCGGTGACCTATCGGCGTCCGCCATCCGTTCTCCTCGCCCTCAGCGGCGGACGACTGACCAAGATCCGGACCATCCCCGGGCCAGCGATCCACCTGGTGCCTCACAGAGCACCGTTTCTGCTGGTCAACAACACGGCCCGCTCCGCACCGACTCCGCCTTGCGCACCAACTCCCAGTTTCTTCCACTGTTGTGCCCCCCTCTCGGCAATGCTCTGGCCGGCACGGCGGGCGCATTCGGCCGGGTCCACTCCGGAGTGGAGCCAGAACGAGATGCCGGCGTGCCGGAGATCGTAGGGTCGCTTGGCCAGGCGAGATGTGCGTTCGGTAGGGGGGCAGGGCGCATTCCCGGGCCCGGGCCCACGTGATGCCGTAGGCAGCGGCGTCCACGTAGTTGCCTGCCTGGTTTCGGAAGACTCGGCCGTCGGGTGCCACGTCGAGCCGTTCCACATGGGCACGCAGCATGCTTACGAATGTAGGCGGGACGGGAACAGGCCGCGTCGCGCTTGCGGCGCGACGCTTGTGGCCGCATAGCCGCGAAATACATGCAGCCGAAGCACCTGGGCCGGATTGGGAACGGCGGCCGGATCCACTTCCTCATTGACTGCTGGCGCATTCCGCCGGAGCCCCTTGAGAGGGTTGTCGGTGCCAACTCCCGGTTACGGGCCCCGATCTCGATCCGCCGATCGTCATGGACCCCGCGAAGACGACATCAGCGCTTCCAGACCACAGTGGCTGAGCAGGAGCATGAAAAGGCTCAAGGAGCTTGCCCCCTCGCCGTCACCCACATCGCCGAACGCCTGGAAACGCCGGCACCCCGGCCGGAGAGGACGTCGTCGCACCCCACCTCTCTCCATCACGGGCAGCCTCGGCTGGTCCGGCCGGGTGTGCTTCGGGTCAGGTGTGTGCGATGTTGCCGACCGCGGTGCGCAGGTCGCCCTCTCCAGGTTCCAGCGGGGGCAAGGGGGTCGCGTTGGCGGGGTTCAGCGAGTCGAACAGCAGAGCAATGAAGCGGGCTCGCATCGAGGGTGAGGTCCCGGGGATCGCGAGCCCGGCGACGGCCATGACCAGAAAGCGCGGGATGTCCTCCGCGGTGAGGTCGTCGCGGACCTCGCCCTGTTGCTGCGCGCGAAGCAACAAGGGGTGCAACGACTCGCTGAAGCGCTGAATGGCGTCCACGGCGACGTCGGAGAAGTTGCTCGCGAAGGTGACCAGCCCCTTCTCCTCCGTGATCAGGTCGAGCAGGCGCGTGGCGATGTCCTGGAGGGACTGGCGGGGGTGAGGGTCCTCGGCGGCGCGGTCGATCAGGGGGAGCAGGTCGGTTTCGAGAATGTCGTGGAGGACGGCCCGGACGATGGCCTCACGGTTGGGGAAGTGGCGGTAGAGCGTGGCAATGCCCACGCCGGCCTCGGCCGCGATCTGCTCCAGGGAGGCTTCGCCCGCGCCGAGGACGGTCCGCCCTGCCGCAGTGATGCGCTCGATCGTGGAGCGTGCGTCAACTCTGCGTCGCGGGGCCCGGTCGCCCTTGATGCCGGCCATCTGCGGCTCCTTCCTGCTCTGCGACGAAGCCTATCCGCCCTCGGGCTGCTCGATAGCAACCTATCAAATTGATAGCCTCCTATCGTATTGATAGTACCCTCTCAGTTCGTGTCGTCTCGGCCTGCGAGGCGCACCACACAAAACGCCTGAAGAGGGGAGAGAGCCGTGTCCGTTCTGCTGTACCGGCTGGGAGGGTTCGCCTACCGCAAACCCTGGTACGTCATCGGGGGCTGGTTGGCCGTGATGGCCGCTGTGGTGGGGCTCCTGGTGGCCGTTCCGGTCAAGTTGAGCAATGAGGTGCGCATTGACGGCACCCCGTCCCAGCAGGTCGTCGACGATCTGGCCAGGTCCCTGCCGGAGGCGTCCGGGGGGCAGGGCATGCTGGTTTTCAAGGCGCCGGACGGTGCCCGGATCGGCGACGAGAAGGTCCAGGGTGCTCTGCTGGCGGCGGTGGACGCCGTCTACCGTCACGACCACGTCATCGACATCCGAAAGGCCCTCGCGAAGGAAGCGGCGAAGGGCGACAGGAGCCCGCTGCTGGCGGCGCAGGCGGCGGTCGCCCAGGCCGCGGGACAGCCGTCCTCTGGCGGGACACCTGTCCCGTTGCAGGTGGACGGACAACCCGTGCCCGGCATCGTCGTGTCCGCCGACGGCTCCGCAGCCCTGATGCAGTTCCAGTTCGACGAGCAGACCTACGAGCTTCCCGCCGGGACCATCGACAGCACCGTCGAGGCCGCCGAGCGGCAAGCCGCCCGCGGCGGCCTGGAGGTTCTGCCGTCCGCGTCGATGATGGAGATCCCGGAGGTCGTAGGCGTCGGAGAGATCGTCGGCGTCGTCGTGGCGGCCTTCGTTCTGCTGGTCGCCCTGGGGTCGGTCGTGGCGGCGGGCCTGCCCCTGGTCATCGCCCTGGTCGGCGTCACGGTGGGCGTAGGCGGAGCCTTCACCCTCTCCACCGTCTTCGAGATCCACTCGCTCGCCGCGGTCCTCGCCCTGATGCTGGGACTGGCCGTCGGCATCGACTACGCCCTGTTCATCGTCAACCGGGAACGCCGGCTGATCCTCGAAGACGGCTTGGACGCGCACGAAGCGACCAGCCGCGCCATCGGCACGGCCGGGAGCGCGGTCTTCTTCGCCGGCAGCACTGTCATCATCGCCCTCACGGGGCTCCTGGTCGTCGGGATCACCCTGCTCAGCACCATGGCGATCGTCGCCGCCGCCACGATCGCCATCACCGTCCTGCTCGTCCTGACCCTGTTGCCGGCACTGCTGGGACTGGTCAAGGAGCGCATCTGCCCCGCCCGCACACGGCGCCGGGCGGAGCGGGCGGCCGACGCCGAGCGCCCCTCCCCCACGCGGGCGACCCAGTGGGCAGCCCGTCTGATCCGCCACAAATACCCGGCGCTCGCGGCCGCGTTCCTGATCCCCGTGATCCTGGCGGTGCCCGCCGCCGACATGAGGATGGGCCTGCCCTCAGGCGCCAGCTACAACTCCGACACCGCGCAGCGCCAGAGCTACGACCTGGTCAGCGACGCCTTCGGGCCCGGCTACAACGGCCCGCTCATGATCGCCGTCGACTCCACCGCCGAGGGGCGTCCGCTCACTCCGGCGGCCCTCGCCGCGGTCACCGCCGATCTCAGGGACGTCAAGGGCGCGACCTCCGTGTCTCTGGCCGGGATGAACAACGCCGGCACCACGGCCATCCTCACACTCGTCCCCGGCAGCGGCCCCAACGACGACGCCACCAAAGACCTCGTCACCGCCGTACGGGACGAAAGTGCGCGGATGAGCGAGACCACCGGCACCAAGATCGGCGTCACCGGCTTCACCGCCCTCGCCATCGACGTCTCCGACCGGCTCGCCGATGTCCTGCCCCTCTACGTGGCCACCGTTCTCGGGCTCTCCCTGATCATCCTGCTTCTGGTCTTCCGCTCCGTCCTGGTGCCCGTGACGGCGACTCTCGGCTTCCTGCTGACCATCGCGGCCACGTTCGGCGTCACCACGGCCGTCTTCCAGTGGGGCTGGCTGCAGGCCCTGATCGGGCTGGATGCCACAGCGCCCGTCGTCAGCCTGCTGCCCATCATCATCACCGGTGTCCTGTACGGGCTGGCCATGGACTACCAGATGTTCCTGGTCACCTCCATGCGCGAAGCACACGTCCACGGCGCCACCCCGCTGAACGCCACCGTCACCGGCTTCGCCCGCGCCGGCTCGGTCGTCGTGGCGGCGGCCACCATCATGGTCTCCGTCTTCGCCGGGTTCGTCTTCAACGCCCAGCCCATGATCAAGCAGGCCGGGTTCGCGCTCGCTGTGGGCATCCTCATCGACGCCTTCGTCATCCGCATGACACTCATTCCGGCCACCATGGCGCTGGCCCGCGAAAAAGCCTGGTGGCTCCCCACCTGGCTGGACCGCCTCCTGCCAGACCTCGACGTGGAGGGCGACAAGCTCGCACAGAAGGTCCCGCTGCCCCACCCCGTCGCCGCCCAGTCGCAGGCCGCCCCAGCACAGGAGGCCGACCTCACTTCGTGAGACCTGCCGGGGGGAGCGCCGCGAGCGTCGCCCCCCGGTACGTCGCCGGCTAGGAGCCGCACTCCGCCCGGGCGAAGGACCCGACCAAGCTGCTCGGGTCCTTCGCCCGCAGACATCACGCAGGTCGGCGTCCGGAAGAGGCGAGCTCTGCTCCGCACCGGCGTCATCGAGTCGACCAGTGGGCCGTCATTGGTCTGCTCTGGACCACCGAGCGACTCAGACAGCCGCCGGCTTTCGGATGCGCGGGGGGGTTCTCCAGGGCCCACCCCACGGTCTTCGGCGGGCGGTCGAGCAGGGTTTCCAGCTAATCGGTGCGGCCGCCGTACCTTCCCCGGCCGTCAGCTCCGAGCCGGTCAGCGCGTAGGACAGTTGACGAACATGTCGATGTCGCCCTGGGCGCGGGCCGCCGCGGCCATCAGACTGACAGCGGTGCAGTACGGCGACGGGCTCACGCTGAAGTCGATGCGCCGCACGCCCTTCAGCGCGGCGGTCACGTCGGCGATAAAGAGCAAGTCACCCACGAAGAGCTCGGCCCCGGCCCGGCGGAGCGAGTGGGCGCGTTCGTCGTCCTTCCGTACGAACGCGCGCACGGGGTGCCTGTTCGAGCAGCATGTCGACCGTCGTCCGGCTCACACCACCGATCTCGCCTGCGGCACCGGTGATCAGGATGGGACTGCCCTCTGGCATCAAATGTCCTGTGTCTGGCAGGGGTGGGGCAGTCGTTCAAGGTGGGTCGGCGGGCGGCGACCCTCGTGCCGGGTGGCCGTCTCCGCGTGTTGTGCCGACCACGTCGAAGCCCGCTGCGAGCAGCGCGCGAGCGGTCTCCCCCCTCGATACCGGACGACGCACCCGAGACGCTCCGGCGCGGGGCGACGCGTCAGTTCACGGCTGCCGCGTCGAGCAGGGTGATCACCGTGGGCGCGACGAGGCCCGACAGCCTGTCCGCCCCGATTCCCGCACGGGCGCTGGCGCCGTCGAAGACCAGGCTGAGCTGCCGGGCCACCAGGCCGGGATCGCTCGCCCCGCCGTGCTCGGCCTCGGCACGGAAGAAGGCGGTCAGGTTCTCCTTGACCCCATGAGCAACCTGGCTCGCGGGGTGACCCTGGTCCTTGAGCTCGATCTGCGCGGCCAGATAGGGGCACCCGTAGAACTCGGGCGCATCCGACTGCGATTCCAACTGCTCGAAGACGTGCAGGATTCGCTTCCGGGGCGAGCGGCCGTCGTCCGCCGCGGGCAGGAGCGCCGCCACGTAGGCGGAGGTGCGCCGCTCCAGGCTCGCCGCGAGCAGTTCGTCCTTGCTCTCGAACAGTTGGTACATGGAGCGCTTGGACACTCCCGCCGCCTTGCAGAGCGCCTCGACGCCGATTCCGACGCCGTCTCTATAGGTGAGTGTGGCCGCCGCCTCCAGCAGCCGCTCCCTGGGAGTTTGCTTCACTTCGGTGGTCATAGCACGAGATTAACCCAAGGTGAAGCAAAAGAAAACCGATCGGTTTCCTAGGTGCTAGGCGCCTGTGGTGGCCACGCACTCCGGGAGGCGGACAGCGGCTTCCCCCAGGCCGGGACCGCCGGCCTCTCGGACGTCGGCCTCTCGCGCGTCGCCTCCGAAGGGATGCGGCACAGACCCTCAAGCCGGCCGGGCCAGCGCCACCGGCGACGCGTGCCGCGCCGCCGCTCGAGATCACCCTGCCCGGCGGCGACCGGCTCGCCCACGAGGGACACGGTCGAGCTCGACACGCTTCTCGTGTTCGACGCCGACGACGCGCTGCGTGAGTACGCGCCGACCCACGGCCTCGGACACGAGCCGCTTGTTCGCACGGCCGGCCAGCATCAGGAAGGTGTTCACCGACCTGACCGCGGACAGCGGACAGCGGAGGAGCGGTTGCCTGTTCGACACGGGTGACGGCGACCATGCAGCGGGCTCGGCTACTCCACGCGGAGCGGCACCCCCGACGTCAACGTCATCCGACTGCCCCCTCCGCTGACTTGCACGTTGGAAACTGATCGGTTTACGATGTTGGAAACCGGTCGATTTCTGATGTGCGTGGAGGTAGTCATGACCGCCCTGAAGCGCGCGCACGTCTTCGTCACCGGCGGCAGCCGGGTCATCGACAAGGCGCTGGTGGAGGAGCTGTACGCGCGGGGTGCCGGCAAGGTCTACGCCACGGCGCGCGACCCGCGCTCCGTGACGAACCCCGACGCCGTCCCGGTGGCGCTGGAAGTCACCGACCCGGCCTCCGTGACGGCGGCCGCCGCGCAGGCGACGGCCTGAACGCCGTCACGCCGCCGGTCGTCGAGCTGGTTCACGCCCCCCGCCCCTTCAAGAGCGAGCGATCCGACCCCTCGGATACATCAGTTGCTTGACGCAACGTGCTAGATTCGCAGCATGTTGGGCCGAATGTACGACAGTCAGCTGTGCTCCATCGCCCGGACCCTGGAAGTCGTGGGCGAGCGTTGGACCTTGCTGATCATTCGCGACGCGCAGCTCGGCCTGCGCCGTTTCGAGGAGTTCCAGGAGAGCCTCGGCATCGCCCGCAACGTACTCACCAGCCGCCTTTCCAAGCTGGTCGACGACGGCCTGCTGGACCGGGTCTGCTACCAGGAGCGACCCGCCCGCTATGAGTACCGGCCGACGGACAAGGCCCAGGCCTTGCTCACCGCGGTGCTCAGCCTGATGCACTGGGGCGATGAGCACGCCGCGGATCCGGCCGGTCCTCCGCGGATCGCGAACCACGCGGGATGCGGAGGCAGCGTTCGGGAGCAGCTCGTGTGCACCCACTGCGGTCAAGTCGTGGGCCCGGACGCCGTGCACCTGCTTCCCGGCCCAGCACTGCTCACCGAACGACAGGCGTGAAGTAGCAGAGCACGCTCCATTACCGGTGCCGTAGCCGTTCCGCCCTAGCTGTTCCGCCCTAGCTGTTCCGCCCCGTTCTTCGGCCGCGAGCTGCGCCGCCCGGGTGGGCCCGCAGTGCCGCCCGCTCCCCCGGCTCGGCGCTTGTAGGTTGCTCAACTCCCTCCTGAAGCAGGTGAGTTGGAGTCAGATCTTGCAGAAGACACATCGAATGACCGCACTTCCTCCGTAAGTTGCTTCACGAAACCCGCAAGGCTAGTGTGCGAGTTGCTTCATAAAACTTGCAGGCCCAGCCCCCTGAGGTGACGCTCGATGGCCAAGAACAAGCTCGAAGACCATCCCACCGTCGTTCAAGCCCGCCGGCGCGACCGCACCGCCGCCCGGCCCGCCGAGCCGCTGGACGCGTCGCAGCTGCGCCAGTTGTGTCTGGACGCCGGCGCGGACGACGTCGGCTTCGTCGAGATCGACCGGGCCGACATCGCCGACCAGCGAGAGGACCTGAGTGCCGCGCTGCCGGGCGTTCGAACGCTGATCAGCATCGTGACCCGAATGAACCGGGAGAACATCCGCACTCCCGCGCGCTCGGTGGCCAACCTGGAGTTTCATCACACGGGCGACCACACCAACGAGATCGGTCGGCACGTGGTGGGCGAGTTGGAGGCGATGGGCGTGCGCGCCATCAATCCCGCGATGGGCTTTCCCATGGAGATGGACAAGTTCCCCCGGAAGGCGTGGGTCGTCTCGCACAAGCCGGTCGCCGTGGCGGCGGGGCTCGGCAAGATGGGTATTCACCGCAACGTCATCCACCCCAAATTCGGCAACTTCATCCTGCTGGGCACCATCCTCATCGACGCCGAGGTCAGCGAATACACCAGGCCCATCGAGTACAACCCCTGCCTGGAATGCAAACTGTGTGTGACAGCCTGCCCGACCGGGGCGATCGCCTCCGACGGTCACTTCAACTTCTCCGCCTGCTACACCCACAACTACCGCGAGTTCATGGGCGGCTTCGGTGACTGGGCCGAACAGGTCGCCGAAAGCCGTGACGCCCACGACTACCGTTCGCGGGTCAGCGACAGCGAGAGCGCCTCGATGTGGCAGAGCCTGTCCTTCGGCGCCAACTACAAAGCCGCCTACTGCATGTCGGTCTGCCCGGCCGGCGAGGACGTCATCGGCCCCTGGCTGGACAGTCGCAAGGCCCATCTGACCCAGGTCGTGCGCCCTCTGATGGACAAGGAGGAAACCGTCTACGTCGTCCCAGGCTCCGACGCCGAGCAGCACGTGGCCGACCGGTTCCCCAACAAACGCACGAAGCATGTGGCGATGAGTCTGCGAGCGGACAGCATCGACGGTCTGGTGGAAGGCCTGCCGCTGATCTTTCAGCGCGAACAGGCCAAGGACATGTCCGCCACCTACCATTTCACCTTCACCGGCGAGGAATCCCGGCAGCTCACCGTGACCATCCGCGACCGCGAACTCGGTGTCACCGAAGGGCATCACGGTGAGCCGGATCTGAGGATCACCGCCGACACGCGCACCTGGCTGCGTTTCCTCGCCAAGCCGTCGATGTTGGCGTGGGCGCTGGTGCGCCGGCAGATCAAGCTGAACGGATCCCCCCGACTGCTGCGCGACTTCGGCCGTTGCTTCCCGTCCTGATCGGTCGGGAAACGCCTCACCGCACCATCTCTGGAGAAATGAAAGGCGATCATGAGCAATCTCGCCACCGAAGTCGAGCTCGATCTCGTGGTGGAACGCAAGGAAACGTTGGCCGAAGGTGTCGTGCTGTTGACGCTGCGCCACCCGGAAGGCCGTCCACTGCCGGAATGGCAGCCGGGAGCCCATATCGATCTGATCCTGCGAGCCGATCTGGTCCGGCAGTACTCACTGTGCGGGGACCCGGCGGATCGGTCCCGCTTTCAGGTCGCGGTGCTGCGTGAACCGGAAAGCCGCGGCGGGTCGAGCCACGTGCACGACGTGCTCACGGAAGGCGAGTCGGTGCGTGTCCGCGGGCCGCGCAACCACTTTCCGCTCGTGAAGGCCAAGAACTACCTGTTCATCGCGGGCGGGATCGGCATCACGCCGATTCTGCCGATGCTGGCGGCCGTCAACGCGACCCGCGCCGACTGGCGCCTCGTCTACGGCGGCCGCACCCGAGCCTCGATGGCGTTCGGTGAGACGCTGCGGCGGGCGTACGGGGAGCGGGTGAGTCTGCGGCCGCAGGACGAGTACGGGCTGCTGGACCTGCCCTCACTCCTGGGCAAGCCGCAACGGAAGACGGCAATCTACAGCTGCGGCCCGGAACCGCTGCTGGCGGCAGTCGAGGCCGGCTGCGAGAAGTGGCCGAGCGGATCTCTGCACCTGGAGCGCTTCGCACCGAAGCAGGACCTCACGGCCGTGCCGCGGAGCAGCTTCGAGGTCGAGCTGGCCCAGTCCGGCAAGAAGGTGCTGGTCTCCGCGGACATGACCGTTCTCGAGGCCGTCGAAGCCGCCGGTGTGCCCGTGATGACCTCCTGCGAGGAGGGGATCTGCGGGACCTGCGAGACGAAGGTGTTGTCCGGGGAGATCGACCACCGCGACTCGGTCCTGACCGACCAGGAGCGCGCCGCGGGCGACACCATGATGATCTGCGTCTCCCGAGCCAAGAGCGACCGCCTGGTCCTCGACGTCTGATCCGCCGTCGGCACCCGACGGTACCGACTCGCCCGAGCCGTCTCCCCGTCACCGCTCCTGGCGGAAGTATTACGGCGGTTCACGCCGCATCACGACCACCCCGGAAGGGGGTGGTCGTGATGATCTCCGGGGTGCGGACGACGAGCCTGCGGGGTCTCCACGTGCGCGTGGAGGCTGGGCTGGGCTGGGCGTGCCGGATCCTCGCCACCTGGCGGCCGCCAGGTGGCCGACCACAGAGCGGCCTGCTCGATCACGCACGACTGCGACCGTCCTGTACTGGTGGAGGGGTCCGCTCCGTCGTGGCCGTGCCCGTCGTGGCCGTGCCCGTCGTGGTGTCCTGCGCGGTGCGCGCGGTGCTCTAGGGCGCCAGCCGCGGCCCGGCGACGTTCGGCGACCGGGTGGCCGAAGCGTTCGCCCACGCCTCACGGCGACTGTCCGCGGAACTGCCCATCCGTGACGAGGTCGACCACCGCCTGCGCCTGCTGAAGGCCGCGCAGAGCGGCGCCGTCGGCAGGAAACCGGCGTGCCCCTAGAGGACTCCGCGAGGCCCACGCCGAGGTGCGGCGCATTGCCCAACAGCTGCCCGACGCCGCGCTGCCTGCGCGGGCAGCTGCTCGATGCGGCCGACGGCTGGCCCCGCCGCATGCCGCCGCCCCGTGTCTCCCACATGCGGGCTTGCTGATTGAAAACCGATCGGTGTACCGTATGGAAACCGATCGGTTTTCAGCGTCACCGACGCTCCCGCCCGTTCGCGCGGTGACCTCGTCCCCCCCAATCTCTGGAGTCAACAACCATGTCTTCTCATGCCACCTCCACCATTTTCGTCATCGGGGGTACAGGGGCTCAGGGAATGCCCATCGTCCGGGCTCTCGTCGCCGACAAGAAGTACTCCGTGCGGGTCCTCACCCGGGATGCCACCTCGCCCCGGGCCCAGGCTCTCCTCGCGCTGGGCAATGTCTCCATCCTCGAAGGGTCGTTCGCCGACGAGGAGATACTGCGCGAGGGATTCCGTGGCTGTGACGGGGCGTTCGTGAACATCGACGGATTCAACACCGGGGAGAAGACCGAGACCTACTGGGCCATCCGCACCTACGAGATAGCGATCGAGGAAGGGATCAAGTTCTTCGTCTACGGGAACCTCGACTACGCCCTCAAGAAGTCGGGCTACGACTCCAGGTTCCGCACCGGCCACTACGACGGAAAAGGCCGCATGGCGGAATGGGTGCTGTTCCAGAACGAGAAGAACAGCGACCGTATGGGAGCCGCGGTCTTCACATCGGGCCCCTACATCGAGATGGTGATCTCACCGCTGACGCCCATGACGCCCAGCATCGAGGACGGCGTCGTCACGTGGCGAGTCCCGCTCGGCGAGGGGGCCGTTCCGCACGTGGCTCTCGACGACTGCGGGTTCTATGTCCGCTGGCTCTTCGACCACCCGGAGCGCGCCAACGGCATGGATCTGGAAGTCGCCATCGAGCACATGACCTATGCCGATATGGCCGCGGCATTCGAGAAGGTCACCGGGCATCCGGCGCAGTACATAGACACCGACCTGGACACGTACTGGAACAGTCCGGACCTGCAGGGAATCGCCGATCACCCCGCCGGGTACAACGCCGACCCCGACGACAAGAGCACCATGAGTTTCCGTGACAATTTCACCGGCTTCTGGAACGTGTGGAAGCACGGGATCATCACCCGGGACTACGCCTTGCTCGACGAGATCCACCCCAACAGGATCAGGAGCGCCGAGGAATGGTTCCGCCGAGAGGACCAGGCGGGACGGGAACTCGGCAAGGGAAGCCTCTGGGACAGGGTCCAGCCGGAGAACTGGAGCATGGAATCCGCCGTCCTCAAGAGCAGCGCCGACCTCAGGAGCGGAAAGCTGTGAACGGCCCGGTCCCACCGTGTGCTCCCTACCCCTCACGCTCCCTCCATCGGCGCACCGCGAACACCGCGAGCGAGCCGCCGCGTTCGGCCACGAGTACCGCGCCGCGGCACGCCGCGCGTGACGTGGAGCCCTACGACACCGGCGACGACATCGGGGCGAAGTCCGCCTGAAGGGCCGGCCCTTCCCGGACCGAGACCCGTTCTTCGGCGCCCGTCCCCTGACACCCGTCCCCCGCTCCCGGCCGGCAGGCACCGCCTCCACGCGGTGCCTGCCGGCTTCGTTCACCGGGACGGGGCGACCGCTCGGTGTGCCGGAAACGGCCGGGTGCGGTTCACTTCAACGGCCGGACCGTGCCGGCCATGTCGTCTCGCGGTGGACAAGGGCGAGGATGTCGCCCGTGCCGGACCGGCTCGACGCCGCCGGGGCCGGAGCCCCGACCGCCGAGAGGACACCGGCGGTGAGGTTGTCGGCCACCGCGGTGAGGTCCATCCCAGCCTACGCCCTGGCCGCGATCGTCCTCGCCCTCTGGCTGCGCCCCGACCCCCTCCTGACAGCACGTGCTCTGGCCGAGGCGGAGGGTGCCGCCGCGACGGCTACCGCCTCTGACGCCGACCACGGGACGGACGGTCGTGGTGGTGTGGTTCTCGGCGCGCTCGTCATGGTCCTCACCCAGCTGGTCATGGTCGCGATCATGACGAGGACACCGGTCCACATGCACGACCACGGTCACGGCACCGCCGCCTCCGGCCTCGTCATCGCCATCCACATCGGCGCCATGTCCTTGCCCTCACCGCTCACCGGATGGCTCGTCGACCGATTCGGCCGTATGAGGATCGCCGCCGCCTCGGGCATCACGCTCCTGTCCGCCGGCATGCTCGCCGCGCTCGCGCCCGGCGACTCCGTCGCGCTCCTCGCGCTCGCCCTCGCCCTGCTGGGACTGGGCTGGAACTTCGGCCTCGTCTCGGGGACCGCGATCATCACCGACACCGTCCCTCTCGCCACCCGTGCGAAGACCCAGGGCCTGGTCGACGTCTCCATCGCCATCGCCGGCACCACCGGCGGCATGGCCTCCGGCATCATGGTCGCCGCCACCAGCTACCCCGCCCTCGCCCTCACCGGCGGCGCCCTCTCCCTCTCCCTCGCCCTCCTGCCCGCCGTCGCCGCCACCGCCTACCGCCGATGAACCCCGACGTCGACCTCCCCTGAGTCGCGTGAGCGGGCGTGCGCCGAGTCGGTGTCAACTGTCGTCCTGTGCGCTCGCCCGGACGGTCGGCGTCCGCGTACGGGCGGTGGGGCAGGACCTCTGCGCAGGTCGCGCCCGGAGTCGGCGCGGCGCTTCTGTGGCGCGAGAGGTTCGACCCGAAAGGTGAGCCATGACCGAGCCGACGTCCCCCCACCCCTCCGCACAGGCGCTCCACCACGCGATGTCCGGTCTCGCCGGCCCACTCAGCGCGGGCGCGGGCACCGCTCCGGACTACACCGCCGTACCGCGCCCGGCAGCCGGTGAGGAGCCCTCGGTACTGATCCTCGGCGCCGGGGTCGGCGGACTGACCGCGGCCTACGAACTGGGCAGGCTCGGCCACCGGTGCACGGTGCTGGAACCCCAGCCCCGTACCGGCGGCCGCAACCGCACCGCCCGCAGGGGCGACAAGCTGTACGAACTCGACGGCGAGGGCAACAGCCCGGTCCTGACCCACACCTGCGCCTTCGACCACGGCCTGTACCTCAATCTCGGCCCGGGCCGCATCCCGCACCACCACCGCCGTGTGCTCAAGTACTGCACCGAACTCGGGGTGGCGCTGGAGCCGTACATCATGGAGACGACGGCCAACGTCCTGCACCGCGCGGGCCACACCCCGCCCGGCCGGCCCTGGCGCAACCGGCGTGTCGCCAACGACACCCGCGGCCACCTCGCCGCGCTCCTTTCCGCCACGCTGACCGGCCGCGACGCGTTCACCGGTCAGTTGCGGGACCTGCTGCGCAAGTTCGGCGATCTCGACGAGGAGGGCGAGTACCACGGCTCCACCCGTTCCGGTTACGCCGAGCCGCTGGACGTCCACGAGTTCCCGTCGCCCGCGCCTCCGCTGGGCCTGGCCGACCTGGTCGTCTCGGAGTTCTGGAAGCACAGGTTCTACCAGCCGGTGGACCATCTGTGGCAGGCCACGATGTTCCAGCCGGTGGGCGGCATGGACAGGATCGTCCACGCGCTCACCGAGCGGATCACCACCGAGTACGGGGTGACGGTCGAACTCGGGGCCGAGGTCACCTCGGTCGACCTGACGGGGGCCGGGGTCCGCGTCGGCTACCGCTCGGGCGGGCAGGAACGGACGACGACGGCCGACTACTGCGTGAGCAACATCCCGCTGCCCGTGCTGAAGCAGCTCGAACTGACCGGTTTCTCACCGGAGTTCGGCAACGCCGTGACGGCGGTGGGCTTCGCGCCGACCTGCAAGGTCGGCTGGCAGGCCAACCGGCGGTTCTGGGAGGACGACCGCAACCAGATCTTCGGCGGCATCAGCTTCACCGACCATCCCATCACCCAGTTCTGGTACCCCTCCCACGACTACTTCTCCAAGACCGGCACCCTCACCGGCGCGTACAACTTCGGTGACAACGCCCGGGACATGGGCAAGCGCACCCCGGTCGAGCGGCTGGGTCTGGCCCGGGACGGGGCGGTTCAGCTGCACCGCGAGTTCCTGGAGAAGACCACCGTGCCCCAGGATTTGGGCGTCAGCATCGCCTGGCACAAGGTGCCCCACCAACTCGGTGGCTGGGCCGACTGGGACCCGGCCGACCCCGCCCACCAGGTCGCCTACAAGCAACTGCTGCAGCCCGAGGGCGACGGCCGTTTCTACGTCGTCGGCGACCAGGCGTCCCCGCTGCCCGGGTGGCAGGAAGGGGCCATGATGTCGGCCCAGTACGTCGTCGCCCAGATCCTCGGTCTCCTCCCCCGCACCGCCCCCGACACCGTCCAGGTCCCCGACGCCGTCTTCCTCACCCAGGGCCTCTGACCTCTCGCCGACGCCCGGACCGCGGGACACCGGTCGACGCCCGGACCGCGGGACACCGGTCGACGCCCGTTGTCAGTGGTGGGTGACAGCATCGGAGACATGACCGAGACCGACACCGCGGCATTCGACTGGCAGTCCTTCCTGCGCGCGTGGAGCGAGGAGTGGGCGGACTCCCTGCCGGACGACGAGGCACGGAACGAGGAGGACGAGACCGCCCGTCGGGCGCGGTGGCTGGGGTTCCCGCCCGCCTCCGAGGAGCGGATCACGGCCATGGAGGAGCGCCTCGGCCGACGAATGCCCCCGTCGTACCGGGAGTTCCTCGCGGTGAGCGACGGTTGGCGGCACGCGGGTGGCTTCGTGTGGCTGCTGGCGGGCACCGGGGACGCGCGCTGGCACGACAACGAGTCGGGACTCGCGGACCTCTTCGAAGAGTACCTGGACGAGGACGCCGGGCCCGAGGAACGGCAGGAGGCCGACCTCTGGCGGCGGGGGCTGCAGCTCGACGTCGAGTCCGACGTCACGCACGTCCTGCTGGATCCCGAGGACGTCGACGAGAACGGTGAGTGGGCCGTGTACACGTGGTCGAGCTGGCTGGCCGCGCCACCCGAGCGGCACACCGACTTCGCCGCGTTCATGCGGGAGATGTACCGGGAGTTCCACAGCCTCAGGGCCGGCAGGAGGGAGGGGGCGCCCGAGTTCGTCAACGACACGACACGCCGCTTGGACGCCCAGGTGGACCGGGCCCGGCTGGAGGCGCTGTGCGGCGACTGGGAGCGGGCCGCGCAGGCGCTGGACGAGGCCAAGGAGTACGGCAGACCACGGGCCACCGGTCTGGGGGATCAGCTGCGGCGCCTGCTCGGGCAGAGCTCGGGGGTGGACTTCGAGGGCCTGGTGACGGATCCGCGGTACGCGCCCGAGCTGCTGCCGCCGCTGGTCGCCGAGCACGCCTCGCACTCGCACTGGGACGACTCCACGTTGACCTACCGTCTGCGCGGCGCCGACGACGACCTGGTGGCGCTGGCCTACGCGACACTGGAGCAGGTGCGCGACGGCACCTACCGGTACACGGCGACCGGACCCTTCGGAGAAGCGGTCGAGCGGGCGCGGGAGTTGGCGCGGTGGGGGGACGCCGACGGGGCGTGGCAGGTGCTGAGGGACGCCGTGCCCCTGTGGGAGCCCTTGGGACCGGATCATCTGGCGCCCCTGGGGTGGGTGGCCGACCCCCTGCTCGGGCCGCTCGCGACTCCGGAGCGGGGCCGCGAGCTGCTCTCCACGCCGAGGGGCGGACAGGTGGGTGAGGCACCGACGCCGACGACTCCGCTCGACCCCGGCGGCCTGGCGTGGCTCGCGGAGCCGGACCCGGGCAACAACCGCAGAACCTTCCGGTTCGTCCTGGTGGAAGGGGTGGATCCGCAGGACCTGCCCCGGCGTCTCGCGGACGGCGACAGCGACAGCGACAGCGACGGCGACGGCGACGGCGGCGAGAAGGACGGAGCCGGAGGCGGCGCCGAGCTGAGCGAACCCCTCACCTCCTGGGAGGCACGCCGCAGGTGGCTGGACGGGAGGAGGGAGTTCTCGTCCTACGACGACAGGGCTCTCATGTCTGTGGGGCGGGCCGGCGCCGGCTGGAGCTTCGCCTTCGACGGCGAACCCGCCCCGTTCGGCGGGCAGCGGTTCGTCTCCCCGGCCACGCGTGCCAGTGCGGGCACCCGCGCGGTGGTGGTGTGGAGCGGCCTCAGGAGGGGGCACGGGGAGTCGTACTTCCATCTCTCGGTGGCGCGGGACGGTACCGAGCAGTACGCGTTCACCTACGTCGACGGAGAGGTCAGGCAGAGCGGGGAGATACCGCCGGCGCTGGATCCGAGCCGCTTCTTCTTCGGTGGGCCGAGGGGCGGCGGCGAGACGGAACGCGCGCTGCTGGAAGCGGTGGCCGGAGAGTTCGGCGTCCACCTGCCTCGGCACGCCATCACGCACGGGCGGCTGCACACGTTCACCACCGGCTCCTGGACACGGCCGCCCGGGGAAGGAGAGACGTACATGGTCATCCGGATGGGCTGACCCGACGGACCGCTCCCCCGCCCCGGGGCCGCACCCGGCAGTGGTCGCCCCGCTCGGAGCGCGGGGCGACCACTGCCCGCTCAGCCGGTCACCGGCTGCAGTTTGGCGCGGAAGTGCCGCAGGATCGGGGACTGTTCAACGATGCGGTAGCCATGGACGGACTCCGCCTCCTTGGCGATGCGTTCCAGGGTCCTGCCGACATGGTCGTAGTGGCTGCGGGTGTAGACCCGGCGCGGGAGCGCGAGCCGGACCAGTTCGTACGGCGCGCTCTTGATGGGGTTGCCGTCCTCGTCCTCCTCACCGAGGTAGAGGGAACCGAGCTCGGCCGAGCGGATGCCGCCTTCGAGGTAGAGGCGGCAGGCGAGGGCGTGACCCGGGTAGTGGTGGGGCGGTATGTGCGGGAGCAGGCGGCCCGCATTGAGGTAGAGGGCGTGCAGGCCCGGGGGTTCGAGCAGGTCGACGCCCGCCGCGCGGACGCGGTCGGCGAGATGGGAGGCGACGTCGGCGCGCTCGGCGAGGTAGGCGGGCTCGGTCACCTCCAGCAGGCCGGTGGCCATCATGTCGAGGTCGCGGCCGGCGAGACCGCCGTAGGTGGCGAAGCCCTCGGTGGCGATGAGGAGGCGTTCGCACTTCTCGGCGAGTTCGGGGTCGTTGAGCCCGATGAAACCGCCGATGTGGACGATGCCGTCCTTCTTGGCACTCATCACACAGCCGTCGGCGAGACGGAACGCTTCTTCGGCGACCTGGCGCGGGGTGCGATCCCGGTAGGCCGCCTCGTGACGGGTCACCAGCCAGGCGTTCTCGGCGAACCTGGCGGCGTCCAGGATCATCGGGACGCCGTGTCGTCGGCAGATCTCGGCGGTCTGTTTCAGGTTCTCCATGGAGACCGGCTGGCCCCCGCCGCCGTTGTTGGTGATCGTCATGATCACCACCCGGACCCGGGAGCCGTCCGGCCCTTCCAGGGTCTGCCGGAGTCTGTCCAGGTCGATGTTGCCCTTGAAGGGCACTTCGCTGTCCAGGTCGCGGGCCTCCGCGCACGGGATGTCATGCGCCTGACATCCCGAAAGCTCGACGTTGGCCCGGGTCGTGTCGAAGTGGGTGTTGGCGAGGACGATGCCACCGGGTTCGAGAAGGTTCGTGAAGAGAATGCGCTCCGCGGCCCGCCCCTGGTGGGCGGGCAGGATGTGCCGGTAGCCGGTCAGTTCCGTCACGGTCTCGTGGAAGCGGTAGAAGGAGCGCGAGCCCGCGTACGACTCGTCGCCCTCCATGCCCGCGGCCAGTTGCGCGGCCGAGATGGCGCCGGTGCCCGAGTCGCTGAGCAGGTCTATGGTCACCTCCTCGGCGCGCAGGTCGAAGAGGTTGTAGTGCACCCGTTCCAGCGCCGCCTCGCGCTGTTCCCGAGTGGTGAGCGCGATGGGCTCGACGACCTTGATGCGGTAGGGCTCCATAGGGGTTCTTGCTCCTGACATGGTGCTGAATGGTTCGTGATCGATGTGCGGGCCGGCGTTCGGCGGCCGGACCGCGTAGGCCTCCGACGAGACGTACGCGGTCACCCGGGCCGGTCTGCCCTGTTCGTGGGCGAGCGCCACGTACGCGACGAGCCCCACCCCGTCCGTCAGCCGGCGTCCGGTGACGGCGGCCAGCGGCCGGTCGAGTGCGTGGGGGTCCAGCCCGTGCCGGCCGAGGACGGTCCGGGCCCGGCGCAGTGCCTCCGCGTCGTCGCGGGCGTAGTCCCTGACCGGGACGTGGAGGGTGAAGCCGGTGGGCCCGCCGGTCGTCCGGGTGAAGGAGTGGCAGGACAGGACGGGCCGCCGGTCGAACCGGGCCTGCGGCAGCGGCCGGTGGCTGTCCGTTCCCTCGTCGAAGCCGCCCGCCGTCCGGAGGAACTCCTCCAACGTCGTGCTGTCGGGCCCGGATTCCATCCGGCACAGCCCGCCGACGTCCGCCACCGCCAGGTCGCGGTGAGTGGTGTAGATCTTCACCCGGGGCGCCGCCCAGTCGCCCAGATCGAGCGCGAAGAACGGATAGCCGTCGGCCGGCGGCAGCGCGTCGAAGGCGTGCCGGTGGCCCAGCCGGTCCAGGGCCGTCCGTATGGTCCCGGCGGCCCGGGTCCCGCCGGACGCCGACGGGTTCAGATACACCTTGATCTTGGGAACGCCACCGGGACGCAGTTCCAGCGCGATCCACAGCGCCAGCGGGCCCTGCGGATCGGCGGGGAGGAACAGGTCCTCCAATGCGTCGAGTTGGTCGGTGGCGAAGCCCCAGCGCCGCGCCATCTCACGGACGGCGCGCAGACCTTGGAGGCCGTTGTCCCGCAGACCGCCGGCCCCGCATCCCGGTTCCAGCAGCACCCGTATCGCCGGGGGCGCGTCCGGTGTGAGGGAGAGCGAGTACTCCACCGGGGTGGAGTCGTCGGACAGGAAACTGAGGGACGGGGGCGGCAGGTTCAGGGGCCGTTCGGCCACCGCCCCCAGCGAGTCGGTCAGTAGACGCGCGTAGTTCTGCGCGTCGGTCCGGCCGAGCCCCGACGCCTCGCACAGGCGCAGCAGTTGGCCGGTCACGAGAGCGCCGAGCGTCCGGTCCCCGGGAGTGCTCCCGGGGCCGGACCCGAGGGGGCTCACCACGTCTCCCGCCGCTGCTGGGAGTACGGGGGCGGAGCTGCTGTCCCCTGACGGTGGAGGGTGTGCGGGGACACAGAAAGATACCCGCCGACCTGGGCGGGTATCTCGTCTCGCGGCGACTGGTGGCGGGTCACGCCCCTGGTCTCCGCGCGGTGTAAGTCGATGTCTCGTCGGGAGCGGCGGAAGAGATCCGGATGTCGAGCAGAAGCGGCGCCGATGGATATGTGGTCCACGACACCTCCCTTTGTTCAATGGTCACCACGAATGCCGCCGCGTTACTACCCCTTTGGTTGAATACTCATGCAGTAACCGCTGTCACAGACTGTTGTCTGCGTCACCCCTTCAACCACTGCAGGAAGGAGCCCCACACGCCTCGCTCGGCCTTGCGGCCCGCCGGGGCGTTCTCCTCGCGTGCGGAGGGCTCCGGCGCGCGGGGCGGCATCGGCCGCTGGACGACCTGCGGGGTGAAGCGGCAGGGCAGCGCGGCCAGCGCGCGGTGGAAGGGGCCCGGACGCCAGGTCAGGCTGTCCTCGGGGACCGCGAGTTCGATGTCGTGCAGCCGGTTGAGCAGGTTCTCGATGGCCACCATGGTGACGAGCCGGGCGAGTTCCTTGGAGGGGCAGGCGTGCGGGCCGGCGCTCCACGACAGGTGGGCCCGTCGGCCGCCGGTCTGACCGGCCGCCACGAGCGCGGGGTCGGTGTTGGCGGCGGTCATGCTGACCAGGACCAGATCGCCCGCCCGGAGCTTGGCCCCGCCGAACTCCATGTCGGCCGCGGGGTAGTGCGGCGCGTAGTTCGCCATGGGGGGGTTCTCCCACAGCGTGTCGTCGATGGCCTCCTCGATCAGACCGCCGTCGGCGTAGCGGTCGTGCAGGAGCAGCCGGTGCAGGGTGTTGCCGATGAGGTTGCGCAGCGGTTCGGCGCCCGCGCCGAGGAGCAGGATCAGCTGGTGGACCAACTCCTCGTCGGTCAGGCGTGCCTCGTGCCGCATCAGGTACGAGGTGACGTCATCGGCCGGCCTGGCCCGCTTCAGGGCCACCAGTTCGAACACGGCCTGCCCGAGCACCTGGTTCGCCTTCTCGGCGTTGACGCCCTCGAAGACCCCGGAGATACCGAAGACGACCCGGTCGCCGATGTCCGCCGGGCAGCCGAAGAGCTCGTTGAACACGAGCAGCGGCAACTGCTTGACGTAGTCGTTCATCAGGTCGATGGAACCGCGGCCGGAGACCTGGGCGAGAAGGTAGTCGGAGGCCCGCTTGGTCATGTCGCTGATGCGGCGGGAGTCCACCTTGGCCAGGCTGTCGGTGATCGCCTGCCGCAGCCGCGCGTGCTCGGCGCCGTCGGTGAACATGGCGTTGGGACGGTAGCCCAGCATCGGGACGACCGGGCTGTCCGGGCCGACCTTGCCTTCGGCGACGTCGCGCCAACGACGGGCGTCCTTGCGGAAGTTGCCGGGGTCCTGCAGCAGTTTCAGCGCGGTCGCGTGGTCGGTGACGAGAGTCGCGTCGACACCGGGCGCGATCTCGACGGGCGCGCTGGGCCCGTAGTGCCGCATGTACGCGTAATACGCCTGCGGATCGGCCGCGTACTCCGGCCCGTACAGCGGAACCCGCAGTCCGCTGCCGTGCGCCGGGCAACCGGGCGGGGGTGAGGGGAGAGTGGAGTCGGGGGTCATGTCTGCTCTGCTCCTAACGGGCGCGGTCCATCAAGTAGCGGACGAGCGTGATCAGAGCCTCGGCCGACGACCGTTCGTCCCGCGCGTCGCAGGTGACGATCGGTGTGTCGTCGAGGAGATCCAGCGCTTCGCGCAGCGCCCTCGCATCACGTATCGACGTACCGTCGAAATGGTTGACCGCGATCGCGTAGTCGAGTCCGTACTGCTCGATCAGGTCGATCACGGCGAAGGAGTCGGCCAGCCGCTCGGGGTCGACCAGCACCAGCGCCCCGAGGGCGCCGCGTGCCATGTCCTCCCACATCTGCACGAAGCGCTGCTGGCCGGGTGTGCCGAAGAGGTACAGCACGACACGGTCGCTGACGGTGAGTCGGCCGAAGTCCATGGCGACCGTGGTGGTGGTCTTGCCCTGGACGCCCTTGAGGTCGTCGATCGCCTCGCCCGCCTGCGTCATCGTCTCCTCGGTGGAGAGCGGTGAGATCTCGGAGATCGACCCGATGAACGTGGTCTTGCCCACCGCGAAGTGCCCGACGACCAGGATCTTCACGGCGGTCTGCGTCTCTCCGCCCGGGACGTACGCCCGTTCATCCAAACTTGGACTGGAGACCATTGAGCACCTCCTCGAGAATCTTCAGGTTGGCGACGGGAGCACGGGTCTCCGGCGGACGGGTGACGAGATAGCCGGCCTCGGAGAGCGCGGCCAGCAGGATCTTCACCACTCCCACCGGCAGTTGGATGTGCCCCGCGATCTCGGCGACGGAGAGGTAACCGCCGACACACATGCGCAGCAGGTCCTGCTCCTCGGGCGAGAGGCGTGCGGGGCGCTGCTGCTGGTCGGCGACCGCCGTGACCAGCGTGATCAGTGAGAACTGACTCTCGCCGGGGAGGCTGCGGCCACCGGTGATGACATACGGCCGCACTAATTCGGCGGCCTCGTGCTCATGCCTGTCGGAATCGGTCATGGCCCTACCACGCTGCTCTCCCTGGGCGGAGCGGTCATGACCTTGCCCAGTTGGCCGACGAGCTGCTGCATACGGAAGGTGATGTCCGCCATGTCGACGTCGGAGGAGGCCGACACCGCGAGGTAGGCACCGTCGCCGGCCGAGATCAGGAAGATCCAGCCGCCGTCGAACTCGACCAGTGTCTGCTGCCACCGCAGATCCGAGCGGGAGCAGAAGAACGCCAGCGACCGGCTCAGCGACTGCATACCGCTCATCGCGGCGGCGGCCTTGTCCGCGTCGTCCTTGTCCACTCCCCTGGAGCGGGCCCTCAGCAACCCGTCGGAGGAGACCAGGACCGCGTGGAGAGCTCCGGGGATCTCCAGGGCGCTGTCAAGCATCCATGAAAGGTCGTTGTTCATTGGACCTCGTGCCCTTCGCTGCTTGCGTCATGGGGGCCGCTCTGCCGCTCCCCCGCCTCCGGGTGTGTGGCGCGACCCGCGTCCGTGCCCTGCTTGAAGGCGGCCATGATCGCTGCCGTGTCCTCGCTGCGGCGCCGGGGGGCCGGGGCGGCGGACGGACCGTTGGAGACCAGGGCCATCGGCCGCTTGCGACGCCGCTTGGGCAGACCGTCCTCGGTCGTGCCCACGGGCAGCGAAGAGTCGGGGGCGCTGTCGTACGCGGAGGGCCTCGCCTCCACGGGAGCGGGGACGTCCCGCGGCGCGACCGAGTCCACCGACACCGTCGGCTGCTTCGGCTCGGGCATCGTGGTGAGCAGCTCGTCGGGCAGCAGCACAACCGCCCGCACACCGCCGTAGGGGGAGGTGGAGTCGACCGACACCGTGAAGCCGAACCGCTCGCAGAGCACACCGATCACGGCGAAGCCGAACTGCGGAGGGTTGCCGAGCCCCGAGACACCCGTGACGCGCTCGCTCGTCAGGAGCTTCTCGGCCCTCGCCTTCTCCTCCTCGTTCATGCCGACACCGGCGTCGTCGACGATGATGCAGACGCCCTTGGGCACGGAGCGGACGTTGATCTCGACGACGGTGTCCGGGCTGGAGTAGCTGGTCGCGTTGTCGAGCAGTTCCGCGAGCGCCAGCGCCACCGGTTCGACGGCCCGGCTGGTGACGCCGAAGTCGACCTTGGACAGGATGTGCGCCCGCTGGAAGTGGCGGATCCTGCCCTGGGCGCTGCGGACCACGTCGTAGACCGAGGCCACGTCGCGGTGGCGGCCGAGCCAGCCCTCGCACAGCACGGCGATGGACTGGGCACGCCGGCCGAACTGCGCGTTCATGTGGTCGATCTCCAAGAGGTCCTGGAGCATGACGGAGTCGCCGTACTTGCGCTGCAGCCCGGAGATGATGCGCTGCTGCTCCGCGGCGAGACCCTGGAGGGTCCGCATCGCGGCCTTCAGGGCCGTCCTCGTCTCACCTTCGGCTTCCTGCTGGGCCGCGCGGACGGAATCCGAGTATTGGCTCTCCAATTCACCGTAGTGATTTCTGAGCCCTGCGATCTCCTGTCGTAAAGCTCGCGCCGCCCGTCGCTGACGAATGATCAGGGCGACGGCGGCAAAGATTACGACAATGAGTGCCCAGAGCGCCGGATTTTGTATGTATTGCGTCATGAGACCCTCTTCAGGCGGCCGATGGCCAGCTACTGAATTTCCGTCACTTCACACAGACCGAAGGCCAGCCACTCCGGGGTTGCCACCCAGGCCTCCACGAATGGCGAGAGATGCTCCTTTTGCACCTATCCGTCCGTTCGGTAAGTGCGGTGATCGTATCATCACTCAACCTGATGACGGATCGTCAACCTGCGTGGTCCTTGCGAAGGTTGAGCGGCGCGGCGCGCACACGATCAAGCCTGAACAAGGCCGTATAGGGGCTTTGGCCGCACCTTGAGGTAAATCCACTTCGGCGAGCGCTCACGCCACCTCCCCGGGCACCTCAGGCCCGCCGACCCCATCGCGCTCCGGGCCGCCGGGAAGTCATGATGAGCCGTAAGCGGATTGTCAGGGGGAGATCGCTCTTGGTGATGAGCACGGGGTGTCATCGAGCCGGTTCGGTCGAGTACCGGTCGAGTGCGACTCCCGCCCACGACAGGACGACAGACCCGACGCGGCGTGCCGACGAACCGCCGCGTCGACATCACGGAGGCTGTCATGACAGAAAGACAGAGCGGTCCCGTCGACAGACGGCAGTTCCTCGCCCGGTTCGGAGCCGGGACGCTGGCGCTCGTGGCCGGTTTCGATCTGCTCACCCGGCAGTGGGTGACCGAGGCGGCGGCAGCGGACAGCACGTCCTTCGCCTCGGCTCCGTCCCTCGACGGGACGCTCGTGTTCGACGCGGAGTCGCTCGCGGCGAACGCGCACGACCAGGGCAACATCGTGTTCCGGACGCCGTGCGCGGTGCTGCGGCCGGGGTCGGTGCAGGACATCAGGAAGATGGTCGGCTTCTGCGCCGACCACGGCATCGAGGTCGCCCCGGCCGGTGCCCACCACGCGATGTTCGGCCAACCGCTCGTGAGCGGCGGGCTGGTCGTCGAGATGCGGTCACTGGACACGATCCACTCGATCGGCACGGACGGCGCCGACGTCGACGCCGGTGTGCTGTGGAAGGACCTGATCGAGGCCGCGTACCAGGAAGGCCTCACCCCGGCGTCGATCACCAGCTACACCAGGACGACGGTCGGCGGGACCCTGTCCATGGGCGGGATCGGGATGATGTCGTCCTACCGGGTCGGCGCACAGGTCGACCACGCCCGGCGGCTCCAGGTGGTCACGGGCGACGGCCGGCTGAGGTGGTGCTCCGACGAGCAGAACAGCGACCTGTTCGAGGCGGCACTCGCTGGACTCGGGCAGTGCGGCGTCATCACCCGGGCCACCGTCGACCTGGTGCCGGCCAAGCAGCGGGCCCGCACCTACCGGATCGGCTACCCGGACATCCCGACGTTCTTCCAGGACATCCGCGTCCTGGCGAACCGGGGCGAGTTCGACTCGCTCGGCAGCATTCCTCAGCCCGGCACGGCACAGCCCCTGGTCCTGTGGGCCACCGTCTTCCACAACGCCGGGGAAACCCCCGACGGGTCCCGTCTGCTCCGCGGCCTCAGCCCCGCCGCGGCCTCCGCCGCCTTCGAGGACTACTCCTACCTCGACTACATATCCCTGGTCACCAACATGTACGACGCCTTCGCGGCGAACCTGGACTGGGACGCGAAGGTCAAGCCCTGGTCGGATCTGTTCCTGCCGGACGGCGCGGTCGAACAGTACGTCGAGTCGGTGTTCCCGTCGCTGACCTCCGAGGACCTCGGGCCGACCGGCTTCGGCCTCGTCTTCCCGATGCTGCGCGCGAGCCACGGCCGACCGCTGCTGCGGCTGCCCGACGGGACGAGCGGCCCCTGGGTCTGGCTGGTCAGCGTGCTCACCGACGCGGCCCGCTCCGGCCCCGACCCCGACTTCGCCTCACGCATGACGGACCGCAACTACCGCTTCTACCAGGACGCGGCGGCCGTCGGCGGAGTCCGCTACCCCCACGGCGCGTGCGCGTTCACGGAGGCGGACTGGCGGGCGCACTACGGCTCCATGTGGGAGACGTTCACGTCGTGGAAGAAACGCTTCGACCCCAGCGGCGTCCTGACCCCCGGCCCGGGCATCTTCTGACCGGTCGGATCCGGCCTGGTCCGCCGCCCCGGGGGCCGGGGAGGACGGGCCAGGCCCGTTCGCACGACGGCGTCACTCTTTCGTGGGGCGGCCGCGTGGGGGATCCGGAAGGTTGCGGCGTCTGTGCTGCGGAGTGGTGGGTCCTGTGGTCGGTTCGCGCCTATCGTGGAACGGCACACCGACGCTCGGCGCCAAGGCAGGCTGGACATGAGGGAACCGCATATCGACTATGCGGAGGTCTTCCGGGCCCTGCCCGGCATGGTGGCGCTGCTGACGCCCGATCTGGTGTACGTCGACGCCAACGACGACTTCCTGCGGCTGGCCGGACGCAGCCGCGAACAGTTGCTCGGGCGCTACATCTTCGACGTCTTCCCCGAGAACCCGAACGAACCGGCCGCGGCCGGGATGCGGGAGACGGAGGCGTCGATGCTGCGCACGGTGGCCACCGGTGAGCGCGACACGATGGCGCTGCTCCGCTACGACATCGAAGACCCGCAGCGGCCCGGCCTCTGGCAGGAGCACTACTGGAGCCCGGTCAACGCCCCCGTCCTGGGCCCCGACGGCAAGGTGGCCCTGATCGTGCACCGGGTCGAGGAGGTCACCGAACTCATCCGCGCCCGAAGCCGGGCCGGCGGGGACGCCCCGGGTGGTCCGGACGGTCCGGCTTCGGGAGGTCCGGGCGAGGACACCCGGGCCCGGGTGCTGGAGGCCGAGCTCTACACCCGTGCCCGGGAACTGCAGGAGGTCAACGAACGGCTGCGCACGGCGCACGCCCATGAGCGCGAGGTGGCCCTGGCGCTGCAGGCGGCGATGCTGCCCCCGCCCGGCCCCACCGGGTCGCACGACGTGGCCGTGCGCTACCGGCCGGCCATCGGCGCGCTGAACGTGTGCGGCGACTGGTACGACCTGGTCGGGCTGGACGGCGAGGGCCTGGCGGTGGCCGTCGGCGATGTCGTCGGCCACGGCCTGGCGGCCGCCTGCGCCATGGGGCAGTTGCGCAGCGCCCTGAGCGGGGCCACGCGCGTCGCCGACGGTCCGGCCCAGGCTCTGGAGGCCCTCGACCGCTACGCCCGCTCCGTCGACGGGGCCGAGTCGACCACGGTCGTGACGACCTTCATCGACTGGGACGACCGCACCATCACCTACAGCTGCGCGGGCCACCCGCCGCCCGCGCTGGTGCACCCCGACGGCACCGTCACCTTCCTCGACGGCGCCACCGACCCGCCGCTCGCCGCCCGGCCCCGTCAGGTGCCGCGGCCCCAGGCCCGCGCGCCCTTCGTCCAGGACTCCACCCTGGTGCTGTACACGGACGGGTTGATCGAGCGCCGTACCGAGAGCATCGACACCGGTCTGGAACGTCTCGCTGCTTCCCTGGCCCACCACCGCAAGCACGACCCCGAGAGCCTGGCCGACGCCCTGCTGGCCGATCTGCTGCCGCCGGCCGGCAACACCGACGACACCGCGCTGATCGTCCTGCGGCTCTGACCGGCCGAGGAGGGGGTGGCGGCGTCATTTGCCCCAGATCTTCCGGTACCCCTCCCGGTAGCCCGACGGGTTCCAGCTCGTGGCGCCGTCGCTGTTGTCGGCCGTGCTGATGTGGACGGGCGCCACATAGCCGCTGGCGGGGCTGCCGGAGAAGGCGCGGTTGAACTCGTCGACGATCTGCCAGCCCTGCAGGGTGAGCGGTTCGGGGACGGTGGCCGCCTGGTACTGCTCACTGTCGACGCGCTGGAAGGCGGAGGGGTCGCCGTCCCCCGCGCCGATGTTGAACGGCGGGCCCGAGCCGTCCTTGCCGGCCGCGCGGAAGGCTGGGGCGGCGTCGGCGAAGTACAGGTCGTTGATGGCGACCGAGTGGGTCCACCGGTCCTGGAAACGGGAGAGCAGCGAGGAGACCTCGCGGGGCGTGCGGGTGCTCGCGTCGGGGATCGGGATGTTCACGTACGACAGGAGGTCCACGCCCGCGCAGGTCGCGAGTTCCTCTCTGATCAGCTCGGACTTGTTCTTGGCGAAGGGGATCGACGCGTCGGTGAAGATCACGGCCCCGGCGTCGCCGTTCGAGGTGGCGATGACCCATCGGGCGCTGATCCTCGCCACGTCCTCGACCTGGGTGGTGACGTTGGTGAAGAGAGGGGGGCGGCGGCTGGGGCCGGGGGCGGCGACCGCGTGCCAGCCGACGACCGGGATGCCGGCCTGCTCGGCCCGTGCGATCTGTGTCGAGGTCGAGTTGGGGTCGAAGCCGCCGATGACGATGCCGGAGGGGCGGAGCGTCACGGCCTCGCTCATCGCGGCCTGGATGCCGGCGGGCGTACCGCCGCCGTCGATCACCCGCAGGTTCCAGCCGATGACCCGCGCGGCTTCCCGCACTCCCTCGGCGGCGCCCGCGACTCCGGGGTTGGTCATGGTCTGCGCGACATAGACGAGGGTCCTGCCGGAGACGGCTCTGGGGCCGGAGGTGGGGCCGTTCCAGGGGACGTCGTCGCGCTCCGCCCGGCTGACGGCGGCCTCGGCCCTGGCCTGGGCCGCGGGGCAGCCGCTCGTGCCCGTGGCGGAGGGGTCCGGGCCGCCCGACGATCCGCGTTCGCAGCCGGCGAGCACGACGGAGGCCGCCACGGTCAGCAGGGCGGCCGCCGCGTGGCGGACCCTGACCGTGCCGGAGCGGGCCTTGCGGTGGTGGTGCACGAGGGTGTGGCGCACGAGGACTCCTCGCGGAGGGACGAGCGGGAAACGCTTCCGGGGTCTGCGGCCGCGGTGGGCCGTGGCCGAGCGGGGCGGCCGGGTGGGCGGCCAGGACGAGCGGCAGGGTGGGGCGGCCTGGTCGGGGCGGCTCGTTCCTGGGCCTCGGTCGTTCATGGGCCTCGGTCGTTCGGGGCGCCGTCCCGAGGCGGTGCGGGCGGCGCATCCGGTGTCGCGGCGGGCGCGTCACGGGACGCGAAGACTCCGGTGCGCATCCGGCGGCGGGCGGCGTACCCGGCGAGGCCGACGGCGAGGAGGAGGGTGCCGCCGTGGAACAGGGGCACCGTCCAGAAGTCGGCGCCCATCTGGGCGATGCCGGTGAGGCCGACGGCGAGGACGGCCACCGCGACGAGGGTGCCCAATGCGTTGGGGCGGCCCGGTCTGATCGCGGTGGAGCCGAGGAGTGCTCCGACGAAGGCGGGCAGCAGATAGTCGAGGCCGACACTCGGATTGCCGATCTGCTGCTGGGCCGCGAGCAGCACGCCCGCGAGGCCGACGATCAGGCCGGACGTGGCGAAGGCGCAGACGGTGTAGGTGCGGACGGGGATGCCGACGAGGTCGGCGGCGCGCGGGTTCGACCCGACGACGTACAGGTACCGGCCGATCGGCAGCCGCTCCAGCACCAGCCAGAGGACGGCGGCGAGGGCCAGTACGTAGAAGGCGGGGACCGGGAGGCCGAGGAAGGTGGAGGTGTAGAGGTCGGTGAAGGCGGGCGGCAGGCCCTGCGGGCCCGGGACGATCCGGCCGCCGTCGGTGATCCAGCCGGTGACGGCGTACATCATGCTGCCGGTGCCGAGGGTGGCGATGAAGGAGTCGATCCGCCCGAACTCGACGATGACCCCGTTGAGGACGCCCACGACCGTCCCCCCGGCGATCACGGCGAGGCAGGCGAGCGGCCACGGCCAGCCGGCCTCGACGATGAGGTACAGCACCATCACGTGCGCCAGTCCGAGGCCGTACCCGATGGAGAGGTCGAACGCGCCGGTCACGATCGGGACCATGGCGGCGAGCGCGAGGACCGCCGGGATCGACTGGGTGGAGAGGATCGCGTCGAGGGTGTCCAGAGTCGGGAAGGTGCGCGGCAGGGCCAGGGAGAAGACCAGGACGAGCAGGACGGTGAGGCCGAGGAGACCGTAGGCGCCGATGAGGTGCCCGCCGGGGCCGCCGGGGCCGCCTCGGGCGCCGAGCCGGTGCGCCGGGCGCGGGCGGCGCGGGCGCGGTGCGGGCGGGGAGGGCGGGGCCGTCACGGGTGCGTCGCGGTGCCGGAGGGGGGCATGGCCGAGGCCGCCCGGGTCAGGCCCGCGACCGTGAGCGCCGGGCCGCGCAGCTCGGCCGTCACCGCTCCCCCGACGAAGACCAGGGCGCGCCCGCACACTCCCGTCACCTCCTCGAAGTCGGTGGAGATGAGGAGGACCGCGAGGCCTTCGGCCCGTGCCTCGTCCAGGAGGCGGTGGATCGCGGCCTTGGCGCCGACATCGACGCTCGCCGTCGGTTCCTCCAGGATCAGCAGCCGCAGTCCGGTCCGGAGCCAGCGGCCGATCAGCACCTTCTGCTGGTTGCCGCCGGACAGGGTGGCGATGGCCGCCTCGCTGTCCCGGGGCCGCACCGAGAACCGGTCGGCCAGGGCGGCGGCCACGGCGCGTTCCCGGCGGGGGGCGATCCAGCGCGGTGGGGGCCCGTCCCCCGCGCGGGGGTTGGCCAGGAGGTTCTCCCGTACGGTCAGTTCGGGGAGGCAGCCCTCCCGCTGCCGGTCGCCGGGGACGAGGGCGACACCACGGGCGACGGCGTCGGTGACGGTTCGGGGGCGGTAGGGGGCACCGTCGAGCAGGACGCGTCCGCCAAGGAGGGGGCGGGCCCCCGCGAGTGCTCGGCCGAGGTCCATGTGTCCGGCGCCCGAGAGCCCGACCAGACCGACGGCCTCCCCGGCGCGCAGTTCCAGGTCGACCGGTCCGGCGCCGGATGTCTGTACGCGGTCGAGGGCGAGCACTGCTGGGGTGGGGGGCGGTGCCGGGGTGGGTGGCGGTGCCCAGGTGGACGGTGGCCGGGTGGGGCGTGGGCCCGGTGGTTCCTCGCCGGTGATGTCGCGCACCAGGCGCAGTGGGCTGTGGCCCGCTGTCGAACCCTGGCTGACGAGGCGGCCGTCGCGCAGGACGGCGAAGGTGTCGGCGACCTCGTACACCTCGTCGAGACGGTGGCTGACGTAGAGGATGCCGTGGCCCCGGTCGCGCAGGGTGCGCAGGACGCGGAAGAGACGGGCGCAGTCCGCTGCGGGGAGGCGGGCGGTCGGCTCGTCGAGCACGATGAGTCCCGCCCGGGTGGCCAGAGCGCGGGCGATGGCGACCAGCGACCGTTCGGCGGGGGCGAGGCGGGCGACCGGCGCGTCCGGGTCGACGGTGCCGCCGACGAGCGCCAGGGCCTCGGTGCAGCGGTCCCGGGTGCGCCGCCAGGAGATCAGTCCGGCACGGCGCGCGTACCCGGTGCTCAGGGCGATGTTCTCGGCGACGGTCATCCACTCCACGAGTCCGAGGTCCTGGTGGATGAAGGACATGCGGGGGGAAGCGGCGTGACTCCCGAGCGGGTGTCCCTCCACGGTGATCGACCCGGAGTCGGCGTGGTGGACACCGGCCAGGATCTTGATCAGGGTCGACTTTCCGGCTCCGTTGGGGCCGAGGAGCGCGAGCACGCTGCCCGCGTGGACGTCGAGGTCGACCCCGGCCAGTGCGAGGGTTCCGCCGAAACGTTTCGTGAGGCCGCGGACACGCACCAGCGGCTCCGCCGCGCTGGGCGGGGCCGGTTGCGCAGAGGTGTCGTGAGCGTCGTGCACGGACAGCTCCGGGGGTCGGCCTGGCGGGTTCTTCCCGACTTCGACTTGCGCCAGCGATGCTAACCGCCGATTTCGCTTTATTCGCGGCTTTCGCCCTATTAGCGACATTTGGTCACGGGGGCCGACCCCAACGGGTCAGGGGGCAGGCGGGTCAGGAGGCGCCGGTCAGAGAGGCCGTGCTGGGCTGGAGGTGGGGCTCTGGGCTCGGTTCAGGTGCCGTCCAGGCCGCATTCGGCCCAGATGACCTTGCCCTCCGGGGTGTAGCGCGTGCCCCAGCTCTGGGAGAGCTGGGCGACGAGGAACAGGCCGCGTCCGCCCTCGTCGGTGGTGGCCGCCCGGCGCAGGTGCGGGGCGGTGCTGCTGGTGTCGGCGACCTCGCAGATCAGGGAGCGGTCACGGAGCAGCCGTACCCGGATGGGTCCGGCGCCGTGGCGGATCGCGTTGGTGATCAGCTCGCTGAGCACCAGTTCGGCGGCGAACGCGGCCTCGTCGAGCCCCCAGTCGGTCAGTTGCCGCAGGGCCGCGGCGCGGACGTCGCTGACGCGGGCCGGATCGGCGGGCAGCTCCCAGGTGGCGACGCGGCCCGGGTCGAAGGCGTGGGTGCGGGCGACGAGCAGGGCGATGTCGTCGCCGGGGTGGGGGGACGCGACGGTGTCCAGGACCACCCGGCAGGTCTCCTCCGGGGTGTGCTCGGGGTGGGCCAGGGCCGCGCGCAACTGGTCGAGAACCACGTCGACGTCGCGCTCGCGGTCCTCGATGAGGCCGTCGGTGTAGAGGACCAGGGTGCTGCCCTCCGGCAGCTGGACGTCCACGGCCTCGAAGGGCAGGCCGCCGAGGCCGAGCGGGGGCCCGGCGGGCAGCTCGGGGAACGACACGGTGCCGTCGGGCTGGACCAGGGCGGGCGGCGGGTGGCCGGCGCGGGCCAGGGTGCACTGCTGCGAGGTCGGGTCGTAGACGGCGTACAGACATGTCGCGCCGATGAGGCCGCCGCCGTCGGAGACGGGGTCCTCGCGGTCCAGTCGTCCCACGAGGTTGTCGAGGTGGGTGAGGACCTCGTCGGGCGGGAAGTCGAGTTCGGCGAAGCTGCGGGCGGCCGTGCGGACGCGGCCCATGGTGGCCGCGGACAGCATGCCGTGGCCGACGACGTCGCCGACGAAGAGGCCGATCCTGGTGCCGGAGAGCGGGATGACGTCGTACCAGTCACCGCCGACGTCGGATTCGGCGGGCAGGTACCGGTGGGCGACCTCCACGGAGTCCCGGTCGGGAAGGCCCTGCGGGAGCAGGCTGCGCTGGAGGGCAAGCACCATCGTGCGTTCGCGGGTGTAGCGCCGGGCGTTGTCGATGGACAGGGCGGCGCGGGTGGCGAGTTCCTGGGCCAGGGAGCGGTCGTCGTCCCCGAAGGGGGCGGGGTCCTGGGCACGGTAGAAGGCGGCGACGCCCAGGACGACACCTCGGGCGACCAGGGGCACCGCGATGAGGGAGTGGACGTGGCTCAGCAGTCGCTCGGTGTGCTCGGGGTCCTGCGCGAGCCAGCCGGCCGCCGTCTTCAGGTCCGGTTCCAGCACGGCCTCGCCGCTGGTCAGGCAGCGCAGCTGCGGGACGGTCGGACCGTAGTCGACCTGCTTGCCGACCGGGCTGAAGGGGAGGTCGTCGCGGATGCCGTGGACCACCGTGCGCCGCAGGTCACTCCGGGGGTTCGCGGCCTCCTCGCCGCGCAGCACGGGCTCGGCCAGATCGATGGTGACGAAGTCGGCGAGGCGCGGGACCGCCGTCTCGGCGAGCTCCTGGGCGGTGCGGCGCACGTCCAGGGTGGTGCCGATCCGGGCGCTGGCCTCGGACAGCAGTTCCAGCCGGTGACGCGCGGCCAGCGCGTAGCCGCCGACGTGCGGCTCCCCCACCATCAGGAGACCCCTCTCGGGCACCGACGCCGACGTCGAGGTCGAGGTCGAGGTCGAGGTCCAGGCCGACGAGCCGGAACGACCGCCGTCCGGAGGGCCGGCCGGGAGGCCGTCGGCGGTGGGCGGGGCGGTGGCGGTGGGCGGGGCGGAGGTGGTGGGCGGGGCGCCGGGGG
The DNA here is from genome assembly GCF_036322545.1 of Streptomyces sp. SP18BB07. Taxonomy (NCBI): domain Bacteria; kingdom Bacillati; phylum Actinomycetota; class Actinomycetes; order Kitasatosporales; family Streptomycetaceae; genus Streptomyces; species Streptomyces sp. SP18BB07. The sequence continues at coordinate 86,100 of NZ_JAQYWT010000307.1, read as the reverse complement.
CTGAGGTGGCGCCCTCAGGGGTGCGCGGTAGATCGTCCGCCATGGGCCGGGGGCCGTCGGCGTTGGGCCGCGGACCTTCAGTGGTGGCTTCTGCGGTGGGGCGGGCGTCGGGGGCGTGGGCCCCGGGCGGGGTGTCGGCGGGGCGGTGCTCGGCTGTGGCGCCGTCGATGCCCGTCCTGGTTCTGCCGAGTGGTGTGGCTTCACGCAGGTGGCCCGGGGCCGGTACGACGGAGAGCGGGCCTGGGGCCACGGCGAGCGGGGTGTTCCGGCCGCGCTGGACGATCGAGACGTCGGCGGACGCGAGCGGCGTGACGGGCGTGACCGGGCTCGCGGGCCCGGCGGTGAGGCTGAGCACCGGCTCGACCAGGCGGGGGGCGGTGACGGTTTCGTGCCGGGAGAAGTCGTGCAGGACGGCCTCGACGGCGACGCCCTCCACCCCGGAGGCACTGGTCACCGGACGGCTCACGAGCGTGACACGGCGGCCGTCCGTCAGGGACACCTCGACGGCCGCCCGCTGCGCGCGCGAGATCAGCTCGGCGGCCTTCTCCAGGAGCGTCGCCCGGTCCACGGGGCGCAGCCCGTGGACCAGTTCGTCGACGCCGAGAACGCGGTGCGGGCCCGCGCCCGCCTCGACCCCCGCGTCCAGGTACGCCCGCAACAGGGAGCGCTCACGCGCGGAGCTCTGCCCGAGGAGTCGCCGCTCGATGGCCGCGGCCGCCTTGCGGATCACGGTGGAGAGCGCCGGGTTCTCGAAGCCGCGCGGATATCCGAAGCACAGGACGCCCTCGATCCGGCCGCTGAGCGGGTCGCGCACGGGGAGCGCGCGGCAGGCGCTGCCCTGGGAGCGTTCGGCGAAGTGCTCGGCACCGTAGACCCGGATGAGCCGCCGTTCCGCGAGGGCCAGACCGATGCCGTTGGTGCCGGCGAACCGCTCGGCGAACACGAACCCCGGCACGGTCTGAATGTCCGGGAGCCCTCTGGCCAGGGACGCCTCGCCGAAGCGGCGCAGCAGTACCGTGCCGTTCGCGTCGGCGATGGAGATGTTCATGGCACTGCCGGCGAACCTGGACTCCAGCCGGTCCAGCACCGGCGCGGCGGCACGGGCGACCCGGTCGTCGCGGTCGAAGTCGTCCCGGAAAGGGGGGTCGGAGCGGTCCGGCGAGAGGCCCAGGGACCGGCAGCGCCGCCAGGAGTCGAGGATCGAGGCGCGCACGCCCGATTCGAGCGGCTCGCCCTGCAGAAACCGCTCGCGGAAAAGGGTGGGGCCCGTGCCGTCTGTCGCACGCCCCGTGGGTATCGGCTCGCCGTCGGACCGCACCACGCTGGCCTCACTCGCGCCCTGGACAATCCGCTTATCGGAAATATCTGGCATTGACGAGGATACGGGCATCAGCAACATGAGTCACGGTTCAGGGGTGCCCTCACGCCCGGTAACCGCTCGGGGCGGGGCGGGACAGTGCGGCGGGGCGGTGCGGCGGGGACGAGGCGTGCCGATGCGGGCCGATGCGGCAGGGCCGAGGACGGGGGAAACGACGGTCCCGACGGCCGTTCGGACCGGCGTCACAGAACGGCGACCGGGTTGACGGGCGAACCGGTGCCGCCCGGGACGTTCAGCGGGGCGACGACGAGCAGGAACTCGTACCGCCCCGCCTCGGCGGTCGCGTCGGCGAGCGCCTCCAGGTCCAGGTTGTCCAGCAGCGGCACCCCCATCGCGGTCACGGCCAGGGCGTGCACCGGTGAGTGCACGCCCGCCACGGGCGACGGCCGCACATCGCTGTCCCCGTCCCCACCGAGCAGCGCGATACCCCGTTCGGCCAGCAGGGGTACGGCGTCCACGTGGAACCCCGCGCTCGCCGCACCGGGATCCCAGGCACCGAGTTCCTCGCGGCGGCGGACGTGTCCGGAGCGCAGCAGCACCGCGTCGCCCTCGCCGATCGTCACGCCGAGCGCCTCCTCCGCGGCACGGACGTCCCCGGCGCGGACCGCGTGTCCCGGCTCCAGCCAGGGGACGCCGAGCACGGTGGGGAGGTCCAGGAGGACCCCCCTCGTGACGAGGGGCCCGAGCGCCGCCACCGAGCCGAAGCGGGCGCCCGCGGCGCCGACGTTCTCGCGGGCCGGCCTGCCGTCGTAGAGCAGTCCCGCGTAGGCGATGTGGCTGAGGGCGTCGAGGTGGGTGACAGCTTTGCCGTGGTAGTCGGCGGCGATGAAGTCCTTGTGGGTCGTCGGCTCGGGGCCCTCCACGTCCCCGAGGTCGGTCATGTGGTGCAGGGCGGGCTTCTGGTTGTCCGGGCCCGACCGGGTGTTCCAGGGCAGTGCCATCGGGACGACCACGCCGGACCGCACCCCTCCCACGGCGCGCCGCACATGGTCCTCGGTCACCCGGTTCCACGCGCCACGGTCGGCCTGGCCCCAGCGCCCCCAGGTACGGACCGCTTCGAAGAGTGCGTCGAACTCCTCACGGGAGACGGCGGGTTGCGCGCTCATACGCCCTCTACGTCCTCGCTGTTCGGGTCGAGTCGGGTCCAGTCGGGTCCAGTCGGGTGGGCATCGGGTCGACACCAAGTCAAGAACGATCGAGACCGGGCCGGGAGAGCGGGAGCACCGCGCCCCGTAAGCACCCTATGACCGTTTCGCACACTGGGACGATCGGGCTGCGCGACTGAGGGCAGGAGGGGGCCCTCGGTACTGGTGGGCTCTCGTATTCAACTGTCGCGTATCGGTCCACCGGCAGCCTCGAACAGTGACTTCGGGTGACGAGGCCGGGGAGCACTGTGTGGCCGCTCTGTAGGGTGCTCGTGGGATGCGACGAGGGGAGTTCGGGGTGAAGCATCCGTTGAGCATTGCGGTAGCGCAGCCGAGGTGCACGGCTTACGACGTGAGGGCCAACGCGGTGGCTCATGCGGAGGCCGTTCGGGCGGCCGACGCGCGAGTGGTGGTCTTCCCCGAGATGTCGCTGACGGGATACGAGCTGGACGCCGTTCCCGTCGTTCCGGACGATGAACGGCTGGCTCCGATCGTCGCCGCATGCGCGGACACGGGGGCGCTTGCCTTGGTCGGCGCGCCTGTGCCGGGTCCGCGCATCGGCATCCTGGCTGTGGGGGGAGACGGTGCGCGCGTGGCCTATGGGAAGGTGCACCTCCATGGCAGCGAGGCCGCCCGCTTTGTGCCGGGGGAGCCCGCCGTGATCGAGGTGGACGGGTGGCGGCTGGGGCTCGCCGTCTGCCGCGACACGGGTATCCCTGAGCATGCCGCGAAGACGGCCGCGCTGGGGATCGACGGGTATGTGGCCGGGGTTGTCCACGCGGATCACGAGGCTGAGGTCCACGGCGAGCGCGCCCGCCGGGTCGCAGCCGACCACGGTGTGTGGGTCGTCACGGCGGCCTTCGCGGGTCCGACCGGTGGCGGGTTTGCCCGCACGTCCGGCCGTTCGGGCATCTGGTCCGCCGACGGGGAACTGGTCGCGGAGGCCGGCGCCGCCCCCGATGAGATCGCGAGGGCTGTTTTCATCAAGTGAGTCCGGGGCAGAGCAGGGGAGCCTCGATGGACAGATGGCAGAGGGCTCTCATGTCCAACCATCGTGTGCTGTCGGTGCTGTTGATCGTGGAAGCGATTGAGAAGTGCGGACAGGTGGTCGGGGCGGAAGGGCTGGCCCGCCCGCGGCCGGGGAGAGCCAGGGTGATGCCTGGTTGGTTGCGGTGTTCATGTTGTCGCGGTCGGCGATGTAGTCCAGCAGCAGGGAAGCCGCCGGCTCGGGGACGGGTGAGGCCGGTTCCCCGAGACGGAGAAGTGCTGCTTCTCCGTCGTGCACGACCGAGAAGTACTGCTTCTCCGTCGTGCACGACGTCGTCGACGGTGAGCCGGACGATCCGGGTGAGCAGCTGGGCGTAGAGAAACACGATCATGCCGGCGACACGGAGGTTCTTTGGCGTGTCCGGTGGGTCAGCAGGCGGCCGAGGGCGTCCAGGCGCTCGTCTTCGCTCAGAGTGGCTAGTCGGGTGGCGATCTGCTCTGCGGCGAAGCGGCGGATGCTGGGTGTGATGTGGCCCCGGTCGGCTCGCGCCGGCAGCCGGGGAAGGACCCGCCGGCTCGCGAAGAGCCTGATCGTCTTCGCGTGTTCGGGATCGGTGATATCGGCCAGATGACCGGGCAGCCAGCGCTGGAAGGAGCAGACGTACTTGCCGACGGCGGGCAGGACCCCGCTGGCCATCAGGAGTTCTTCCAGGTGAGCGGCTGACCGCCAGGGCTGGAGCTCGTGGAACGCGTCGTGGGGCAGCGGGACCTGCCCGAGGCCGAGCCGCCGCAGTCGCTCTGAGGCGTTCCCCGGCTGATCGCGGCGCAGGGCGCCAGCCAGGCCAGCCGTCGTACGGGCGTGGGGAGGCGGCCTGGTCGCCTCCGCCGACAGCGTCCGGTTCACGGTCCCCGTGCAGACCCTGTAGCCGCAGGCCTGCGCGACCAAAAGCGGTCAGGTCCTGGAGTCACCATCTACGTCTCCGGCACTACCGCATCGCGGCTGAACACTTGATGACGGGCGTTCAGGGGGCGGGAGCCGACCGGGCCGAGCTGTGCGGTTGTCGGACTCGCTCCTGTTCAGGGGCCGAAAGCTCTGAGAGTCGCGTCGACAAGTGAGTCGGCGTGTGCGGCGGTCAGCGGACACCGACTGCCCGTCCGCATCCTCGCTCAGAGCCAGAAGGGCGGCGAAGGCGACCGCGCTCTTCGACGGCCACCGCCGATAGATCGTCTGCTTGCCGACGCCGGCACGGGCAGCGATGGCTTCGACCGTGACCGTCTCGTACGCCTTCTCTGCGACCAGGGCGCGGGTGGCCGCGAGGATTGCCTGCCGGGACCGTTCCTTGCGCCAGGAGTGGTCCGGCCCACGAGGCCGCCTTGGCGGGCGGCGACCGCGTCGTGGCTGCCGCCCGCAACGTCGACCCTCTGGAGGAACCGACCGAGGAGTACCCCGACTGCCTGGTCCCGCTTGCATTGGCCAGATGCCGAAGTCGCGCCAAGCGGTGCGGAGTACTGGACTGGAAGCCGAGGCGGGCGCCGGCGTCACGGGTCGTGGCGCCGTTGGCGACACCCACTCGGCGCCACGACGACGCCAAGTGACCAGCCGCCCCACGGCCGGGGCGGCGGTCAGCGGGTCAGATGGCTCGGTCCATCCCGGTGTCCCAGCCGAGCGGATACGGCTCCGCGTCGTCCGCCGCCGGGGCCGCCGGTTCCCCGCCCGCCGCGTTGAACGCGGTCAACGCGTCCACGAGCGCCGCCCGTTGCCTCGGGGCGAGACGCTCGACGACCGTGGCGAGTTCGGCGCGCCGCCGGGCCATGACCTCCTCGACCGCGCGCCGGCCCTCGTCGGTGAGCCGGAGCAGGGTCTCACGGCGGTTGTCGGGGTTGGTCTGCCGGTCGGCGAGCCCGACGGCGATCAGCCGGTCGACCATGCGCATCGCGGTGGACGGGGCGACCTGGAGCTGATCGGCGAGGACGACGAGCTTCGTGGCGCCCCGCACGGACAGCACCACCAGCATCCGGAACTGCGGCAGCGTCACCCGTTCCTCGACGGCGGCGAGCGACCGTGCGGAGATCGCGACCAACAGCCGTGACGCGGTGAGCACCGCACGCGTCACCTCGTCGACGTCGTCGACGCCACCTGCCGGGCCCTCGCGTTCAGTCATGGTCCCTTTTTATCCCGCCCCACTGTGCGGACCGTCGGCGGATCCGCACAGATTTTCCCTCCTCATGACCGAGCCGGCCCGCCTTCATGACACATGCACGAAGGGACCCCCGAAGGCGATCAGCGCGGCGGATCCCTCCGTCGGAAGGCCCGCCCTGAGGACGCGAGCGGACTCGTCCCAGTCGAGCGCCGTGGGCTCTCCCGCCTCGAACAGCACGCGGGGCCGACCCTCGACGTGCGGCAGCGCCAACGTCACCGTCTCGGGCGCCCCCTCGCGCCGCCACAGTGCCTAGCAGGGTCGTGCCGTCCTCGGCGGTCAGCGCGAGGGCGAGCCGTCCGTCGCGCCAGCCCGGCAGACCGAGGGGCCAGTGGGGGCGGGCGGTCGGCGGGAGGTGGCGGTACGTCTTGTAGGTAGAGAGTGAGGGAGGAAACGTATTCCAACGTCATCGCGGAATCGCCCGCGTTCTCGACATGGGCCTCGGCGTGCAGCACGGGTATGCCTTCGCGCAGCCGGTACACGGCGGTCGCGCGCAGCCCTGTGACCCCGTCCGCCATCCGTGAGGCGCAGCGTGCGCACCCCGTCGACGTGCGCCTCCTCGCGCCCGTGCAGCGAGCCGTTCCCACCGCTCGGCCTCCCGGTCGGGATCCGGCAGGCCGGGCGCCTCTCCCACGGCCGGCAGCCACGCGGGGCCGGCCGGGTCGAGGGACAGGGGGAGCGACAACTCGTCGCTGCCCCAGCGCAGGTGGGTGACGGTCATGGTGGGCTCCAGCGTCCGAGCGGTAGGCGGTAAACGTTCTTCAGGAGATCCAGTAAACGTTTACTGTACCTCGAAGCAGCACAAGGAGCATCCGCGCTATTGAATGCTTGATTCAGCACCTCTAACCTCTTTCGATGGCTTCAATCACCTCCTTCCTTCCACGCTCCCGGCGTCTCCCCTGGGCGCTGTTGCTGGCCCTGAGCCTGAGCCTCCCCTCATTCCCGTCCTCCGCCTCCGCCACCGCCACCGCCGCGCCCTCCGCCCCGAAGACCCCGTCGGTGCCCGAGGTGTGGCCGACGCCCCGGCAGATCGAGGGCGACGGGCGCCGGATCACCGTTCCCGACCAGGTGGTGGAGGTCGTGGGGCCCGACACCGACCCCTCCGCGCGCGAGGTCGTCGAGGCCGCGTTGCGGGCCGCCGGGGCCGACCGGATCGTCACCGTGCCGGCCGGGAAGCGTCCGCCGGCCGCCGGACTCACCGTCTACGTCGGCGGCCCCGACGAGAACCCGGCGACCGAGGGGGCGTTGCGGCGCCTCGGCGCCGGGTCCCCGGCCGGGCTGCCCGCCGAGGGGTACGTGCTGGCCTCCGGCCGCGGTTCCGGCCGTGCCCTGCTCGCGCTCTCCGGCGCCGACACCACCGGCACGTTCTACGCCGCCCAGACCCTCCGCCAACTCCTCATCGGCAGACAGCTGCCCGAGGTGACCGTCCGCGACTGGCCCACGGCCGCGCTGCGCGGTGTCGTCGAGGGCTTCTACGGCACCCCGTGGTCCCACGCCGAACGGCTGAGCCAACTCGACTTCTACGGACGCACCAAGCAGAACGTGTACGTGTACTCCCCCAAGGACGACCCGTATCTGCGGGAGCGGTGGCGCGACGAGTACCCGGCCGCCCGGCTCGCGCAGGTGCGTGAACTCGTCGAGCGGGCCGCCGCCAACCACGTCCGCTTCACCTACGCCCTCTCCCCCGGACTGTCGGTCTGCTACTCCTCGGACGGTGACATCAGCGCGCTGGTGCGCAAGTTCGCCTCGCTGTACGACATCGGGGTGCGCTCCTTCGCGATCCCGCTGGACGACATCAGCTACACCAAGTGGAACTGCGCGGCGGACGAGGACCGTTTCGGCAGCGGGGGCGGGGCCGCCGGCACCGCTCAGGCGCAACTGCTGAACCGGGTGTGGGAGGAGTTCTCCGCCGGTCGCCCCGGGCTCGATCCGCTGGAGATGGTCCCCACCGAGTACTCCGACCTCGCGGACACCCCGTACAAGAAGGCGCTGCGCGAGCGGTTGGACCCGGACGTGGTCGTGGAGTGGACCGGGGTCGGGGTGATCGCCCCGACGATCACCGCCGCGCAGCTGCGCCAGGCCCGTGAGGTGTACGGGCATCCGATACTGGTCTGGGACAACTACCCGGTCAACGACTACGTCACCAGCCGTCTCCTGCTCGGCCCCTACACGGGTCGGGAGGCCCGTGTGGCGCGTGAGTCCGTCGGTGTGACCGCCAATCCGATGGTCCAGGCCGAGGCGAGCAAGCTCGCGCTGTTCACGTCGGCGGCCTATCTGTGGAACGCGGACGCGTACGACCCCCGGGCGGCCTTCCTCGCCGCCGTCCGGGATCTGGCGGGGCCGGGTGCCGCGAAATGGCTGCGGATCTTCGCGGAGAACAGCTACTCGTCCCAGCTCGACACCACCGAGTCCCCGACCCTCGGCAAGCTCATCGCCGCGTTCCGCACGGCCTACGAGGAGGACAGCGGCCTCGACCGAGCGTCCGCCGCGCTCCGGTCGTACTTCACCGACATGGCCGCCACCCCCGCCGAGCTGCGGGCCCGCCTCGCCAACCCCGGGTTCCTGAAGGAGACTTCGCCCTGGCTGGACAAGACCGGCGCGTACGGCACCGCCGGGCTGACCGCCGTCGACCTGCTGCTGGCCGGCAGACGGGGTGACGCGGACGCGGTGTCGACGTACTGGAACCGGCTGCGGAGCGAGCGCAAGAGGCTGGACGCGATACCGCAGCAGGTGTCGCCGGGGGTGATGGACCAGTTCCTGTACCAGGCGATGCTGCGGCACGCGCCCGATCCCGGCGTCGACGCCTCCTTCGCCCCGGGTTCGCTCTCCTTGCGGCCCGGGGCGTCCGAGACGGTGAGGCTCCGCTTCTCCAGCGCGACGGACCGGACGGTCGGCTGGAAGCTCGACGTGCCGGACGGTGTCACCGCCTCGCCCGCCGAGGGGACCGTGTCCGTCACCGCCGGGGGCGATGCGTCCGCCGAGGTCACCCTGACCGGTGTCTCCGAGGGCGTGCATTCCGTGGTGGTGTCCGGGGCGGGCGTCCTCGACCGGGCGCTGCCGGTGCGGGTCACCGACGGGGACGGCACGCCCAGGGCGCTGACGGCCAACTTCAGTGGGGCGTCGGTGAGTTCGATCGATCTGTCCTCCGGCAGAAGCACGCAGATCGCCGTGGGCGCCAACCCGGGTGAGGTGGTGACGAGCGCCGACGGACGTACCGCCTACGCCGCGAACCAGGGCTCGAACTCGGTGAGCGTCATCGACGTGGCGAGCGGCGAGGTCACCGCCACGGTCGCGGTGGGCCGGGTCCCCGCCGGGCTCGCGCTGACGCCGGACGGCGGCACGCTGTGGGTCGCCAACTACACGGACGGCACGGTGCAGCCGGTGGACACGGGCACGCTCGAGGCAGGCGCGACGGTCGCTGTCGGGGCGGGGCCGGAGAACATGGCGATCACCCCGGACGGGCGGACGCTGTACGTGGCGAACATCCACGACAACACCGTCTCGCCGGTCGACCTGGGCACCCGGAGGGCCGGGGCGGCGATCCCGGTCGGGCCCCGTCCGTTCAACGTGGTCGCCGCGCCGGACGGGAAGACGGTGTACGTGTCCAACTCCGGTGGGTCGACGGTGACTCCGATCGACACCGCGAGCAATGACACCGGGCCGACGCTGCTCGTGTCGGGCCAGGCGTACGGGCTCGGACTGTCACCGGACGGGCGGACGCTGTGGGTGAGCCCCAGTACCGGCGACTACGTCACGCCCGTGGACACCGTGACCGGTGCGCCCGGCGAACAGATCACCGTCGGCAGGTCCGCGTTCGACGTCGGCCTGGACTGGGACGGCGGCACGGCGTACGTGACCACGGCCGACGGGAACAGGCTGGTGCCGGTCGACACCGCCACCGGCACCGCCGGGACGCCGTTGACCACCGGCGCCTATCCGCTGGCGGTCGCGCTGACGCCCGTGCCGGTGCGGTAGCGCTCCGCTGGGGGCGGGGGGCTTCAACCGCGGGCCCGGTGGGGGCTTTTGTCGCGCAGTTCCCCGCTCCCCTCACGGGGCGCGGGGGGGCAGCCTGGTGGTCAGCTGGCGGTGCGTCGGATGCGGCCGGCGTACCGCTTCTCCAGGTCCAGGTTGCCCTCGAAGCCGCCGGGCACGTTGGCGGAGACGTAGACCGGGGGGCGGTCGCCGGAGGCGAGGAGTTGGGCGGTGGCCTCGGCGACGGTCATCTGGACGAGCATGACGCCGGTGAGGGTGGACAGGGCACAGACGGCGCCGCCGCCCGGCAGCTCCAGCAGCGCGTCGCCGCGTGGGGCCGCGTTGTCGAGGACGACGTCGGCGAGGTCAGCGAGCTTCTTGCCGCTGGGGTGGGTGGCCGGGACGGAACGGGTGTGGGCGAGGGAGGTGAGGGCGAGCAGGCGGTGGCCGCGTTCCTTGGCGTGCAGGGCCATCTCGACGATGACGTTGTTGACACCGGAGTTGGAGACGACGACGAAGAGGTCCTGGGGGCGGGGGTCGGCCAGTTCGTAGAGGCGGACCGCTATGCCGGGCTCGCGTTCGAGCAGCGGGTCGTCGAGGCCGCTGGGGTGGTCGCCGCCGAAGAGGACGAGGTCGGCCATCTGGATCCGGTTGGTGGGCACGAAGCCGCCGGCGCGGCCCGCGAGTTCCAGGACCATGGCCTGGGAGTGGCCGGTGCCGAAGGCCTGGACGACGCCGTCCGCGCGGACGCAGTCGGCGATCAGCTCGGCGGCGGCGGTCACGTCGGCGCGCGCGGACTCGGTGAGACGGTGCAGGACGGCCAGGCCCTCGCGCGCGAAGCGGTCGGCGCTCACCGGCTCGGTCACGGACTCGTTGGCGGACTCGACGGACACCTGAGACTCCCCACTGGTGGATTGAACCACCCCGTACACACCTATCAGTGAATCACTGAATCACAGGCCCGGCATCGAGGGCAATGGCGCAGTTCACCCCCGAGTGGGGCCAGCCAGCTCGGTCCTGGTATTCACCCACTGCACCAACGGGTGGCTGATACCTTCTCCCCATGCCCTCGACCGATGTCACCACCCTGATCCGCACCGAGCTGCCCCGGCTGGCCGGCTCCCTGCGGAAGGTCGGCGAGCTGATCCTGGAGGATCCGGCCGCCGTCACCCACTGCTCGGCCGCGGAGCTGGGCCGGCGCACCGGCACCTCCCAGGCCACCGTGACCCGGTTCTGCCGGGCCATCGGCCTCGACTCCTATCAGCACCTGCTGATCGAGCTGGCCCAGGAGCGGGGCCGGGGCGAGTCCTCCGAGTGGGGCAACACCGAGATCGGGCCGGACATCTCCCCCGACGACAGTCTGGAGCGGGTCGTCCAGGTCGTCGGCACCGCCGATCTGCGGGCCATCCAGCAGACCATCGACCGGATCGACCTGGACTCCGTGGAGCGCGCGGCGCAGGCCGTGGCCCGCGCGCGGCGCACGGACGTGTACGGCGTCGGCGGCAGCGGCGCGGTCGCGCAGGAGACGGAGACCCGGCTGTTCCGCATCGGCTGCGCGGTGCGCGGCTGGACCGAGGTGCACGCGGCGACCACCTCGGCGGCCCTGCTCACCCCGGCGGACGTGGCGATCGGCATCTCCCACTCCGGCGCCACCCGGGAGGTGCTCGAGCCGTTCGAGCTGGCCAAGGAGCGCGGCGCCACCACCGTCGCCCTGACCGCAGACCCCCGATCGCCGCTGGCCCGTGCCGCCGACATCCGGCTGATCTCCTCCTCGTCGGAGACCAGCTTCCGCACTGGCAGCATCGGTGCACGGCACTCCGTGCTGATGCTCATCGACTGCCTCTACGTCCGCGTCGGCCAGCTCTCCTACCAGCGGGCGAGCGCCTCCCTGGCACTGACCGACCACATCGCGGGGGCGCACGCGGTGAAGTCCCGGCGCGGCCGCTGACCGGCCGGGGGCACAGTCGCCCCCCGGCGAAGGACCTGTATGGATGAATCAACCAATATTCCGACGCATGGTTGATTGAACCATCCCTCGCTGCCAGGATGGGGCTCCCCCAGAGCACTCGTAGGAGCCCCATGCGCGTCATCTCTGTCGAGTCGACCGAGCTCTTCGTCGGGACGGAGGACCAGCCGCACCAGGTGGTCGCCGTGGACATCGAGCACGACTCGGGCCGAACGGTCCGGCTGAGCGTGGAGGGCCCCGGCGTCCGTGCCGTCGGGCAGACCGTCGTCACCGTCGGCGAGGGCGGCACCGCGCGCGCCGAGATACCCGTGTCCACGGACGGACTCGTCCCCGGCGACCACCGGGAGATCACCGTCACGGCCGCCGACGGGGAGCTGGTGGCCAGGCGCACCGCCGCCCTCACGGTTGCCGAGCCCGGCTGGACCATGTTCATGGTCAGCCACTTCCACTACGACCCCGTCTGGTGGAACACCCAGGCCGCCTACACCGAGACCTGGGACGTCGCCGACGACCCGGCGCGCACGGGCCTGCCCGCGCGGACCTTCGACTCACGCGGCCAGTCCGGCATGAGTCTCGTCCGCGCCCACTGCGATCTGGCCCGGCGCGATCCGGCGTACACCTTCGTGCTCGCCGAGGTCGACTACCTCAAGCCCTACTGGGACGCCTTCCCCGAGGAGCGGGCCTTCCTGCGGCAGCTGATCCGCACCGGCCGCGTCGAGATCATGGGCGGCACCTACAACGAGCCCAACACCAACCTCACCGGCGCCGAGGCGACCGTACGGAACGCGCTGTACGGCGACGGTTTCCAGCGCGGGATCATGGGGGCAGCGCCGGAGACCGCCTGGCAGCTGGACGCCTTCGGGCACGACCCGCAGTTCCCCGGGCTGATGGCGGACGCGGGGGTCACGTCGAGCTCGTGGGCGCGCGGCCCCTTCCACCAGTGGGGGCCGACCCTGTCGGTGTTCGGGGAGGAGCCGCGCGATCCGCGACGGATGCAGTTCCCGGCGGAGTTCAGCTGGATCGCCCCCTCCGGACGCGGCCTGCTGACCGCGTACATGGTCAACCACTACGGCGCCGGCTGGGCCATCGACAACGCGCCCACGCTCCCCGAGGCGGAGGCCGCCGCGCTCAAGCTCTTCCGAGGGCTGAAGAAGGTCGCGCTCACCCGGAACGTCCTGCTGCCGGTCGGCGGCGACTACGCCCCGCCGTGCCGCTGGGTGATGGGCATCCACCGCGACTGGAACGAGCGGTACGTCTGGCCCCGGTTCGTCAGCGGCATCCCCCGCGACTTCTTCGCCGCCGTCCGCGCCGAGCTGGAGCGGGAAGGGCGCACGGCCTCCCCGCAGACCCGGGACATGAACCCGGTCTACACCGGCAAGGACGTCTCCTACATCGACACCAAGCAGGCCCAGCGGTACGGCGAGACGCTGCTCGCCGACGCCGAGGCCTGGGCGACGCTCGCCTCTCTCACCACCGGCCACCCCTATCCGGACGCCGCCCTGGACAAGGCCTGGCGGCAGCTGATCTACGGCGCGCACCACGACGCCATCACCGGCTCCGAGTCGGACCAGGTGTACATCGATCTGCTCACCGGCTGGCGGGAGTTGTACGACCTGGCGGAGGAGGTGCACGCCGACGCCACCCAGGCGCTCGCCGACCGGGTCGCGCCGCTGCCGGGCGACGGACCGGACCTGGTCGTCTTCAACTCCGCGACGTGGCGGCGCGGGGACGTGCTGACCGTCGCCGACCCCGGCCGCGTCCCGCTCGACCACACCGGGCTGCCGCTGCCCGCCGTGTCCGAGGACGGCGAACTGAGCGTCGTCGTGCCGGAGGTGCCCGGCATGGGCCTCACGGCGCTCCCGCTGGCGGACGGTTCGGTGCCCGGCTGGACGGCCGGCGAGGGGACGACCATCCGCAACGAGTTCTACGAGGTGACCGTCGACCCCGCGCGAGGCGGCGGAGTGAGCGGTCTGCGCGCACTCACCGGAGCCGGGGGCGGCCGGGAGCTGCTGCGGCCCGGGGACATCGGCAACGAGCTGGTGGTGCAGGAGGAGTACCCGAGGCACCCGCGCTTCGGCGAGGGCCCCTGGCACCTCACCCCGACCGGCACCACGGCCGCCCGCAGCCGGGACGTCACGGCTGACATCGATGTCGAGCACTCGCCGGCCGGCTCCCGCATCACCGTCCGCGCCGACCTGGGCCTCTTCCGGTACACCCAGCGGCTCACCCTGTGGGCGGGTGTGGACCGGCTGGACGTGACGACGACGGTCGACGGCTACGACGGCGCCGACCGGCTGATCCGGGTGCGCTGGCCCTCGGACGTGCGCGGCGGGCTGCCGGTGCACGAGGTCGCGGACGCGGTCGTGGGACGGGGGTTCGGCTTCGTGGAGGTGGACAGCGAGCAGTTCCCGTGGACGCTCGACAACCCGGCCAACACCTGGTTCGGGCTCGGCTCCACGGCCCGCGTCGCCGTCCACGACGACACCGGCGCCCTGCTCGGCCACCGCTCGATCGGCGTCGCCGAACTGGTCTTCGACGACTGGGACACCGCCGGCGAACTGGGCACCCCGCTGGCCGCCGCCCTGGTCCGCACCGGCGTCACGGCCACCTCGACGATCGCGGACGGTCCCCGCTACGGAGATCTGGAGGTCGACTCCAACCTGCCCGACATCCGGATCGCCGTCGGCGGCCCCGAACGCAACGCCATGGTCGCCGAGGCCCTCGGCTGGGACCCGGCGGCTGCCCGGGAACTGCGCCGCCAACTCGCCGAGGACGGTCTGGCGACGGTGTGGGTGGCACCCCGCGCCTCCCTGCGCGAGGAGTGGGTGCCCGGCGCCGATCTGCGCGACCTGGAGCGGCTGCCGCTGCTCGTGGTGGCGGGCGCCCGCCCCGAGGACGACGCGAAAGCCGTCGACGCGCTGATCGCCGACCTGGACGACGCGACCGTACGGGCCGTCGCGGCGGGGGGCGGCGAGGCGTTGCCGCCGGGCGACGCGTGGGACGGGCGGGGCTTCGCGATCCTGAACCGGGGCACTCCGGGCTGCGTCGTCACCTCCTCCGGCGACCTCCACATGTCGCTGATGCGCTCCTGCACCGGCTGGCCCTCCGGCATCTGGGTCGACCCGCCCCGCCGCACGGCGCCCGACGGCTCCGGTTTCCAGCTCCAGCGCTGGTCGCACACCTTCGCGTACGCGGTCGTCGCGGGCGAGGGCGACTGGCGCGACCTGGGCTGGCCGCGCGCGGGGCACGCCTTCAACCATCCGCTCACAGGCCGGTTGCGAACGCCCGAGCATCCCCTCACGGCCCGGCTGCGGGAGCCCGCCGGGACCGGGGCCGGCCTGCCGAGGACCGCGACCCTGCTGGCGCTGGAGCCCGAGGGCCGGGTGGTGCTGGACGCCCTCAAGCCGGCCGGATCGCCGCTGGCCCGGGGCGGCACCGTCCCCGTGGACCCGGCGCGCGAGGTCGTCGTACGGGCGCACGAGGTGGACGGGCGGCCGGTGCGGGCGCGGGTGACGGGGCCGTCGGCATGGGCCAGCGGCCGTCGGGCGGACGTCCTGGAGCGGGCCGGTGAGGCTCTGGCCCCCGGCGCGGACGGGGCGTTGGAGCTGGACCTCACGGGGTTCGAGGTGGCGACCGTGCTGGCCTCGCCGGTCGCCGCCGCGCCCGTACGGTCCGCCGGGCCCGCCGCCGACGCCTCGGCGGACGGGAGCGCCGCCGCGGAGCCCTCGCCGACGTGCGGGCTCCCCGAGGAGGGCGCCGGTGTCGCCGCGCACGAACCCGCTCAGCCGGTGCACACCCGGTACTGGCTGCACAACTCCGGTCCGGCGCCCCGGGGGAACATGCCCGTGGCCGTCTACCTCTCGCCGACGGCGCTCACCGCCGACGGGCCGGTCACGGCGACGGTCCGGATCTCCTCCGAGCTGACCGATGCGCCGGTCTCGGGCACGGTCGCCCTGGAGGTGCCGCCCGGCTGGAGCGCCGAGCCCGCCGAACTGCCGTACGCGCTGGGCGCGGGTGGCTTCTCGCTCACCGAGGTCACGGTGACGCCCCCGCCGGACCCGGTTCCCGGCCGTTACACGCTCGCCGCGCGGCTGACCCACGGCGGGCAGACGTTCGAGGACGTGGTCGCCCTGGACGTGCCCGGCGCGGCGGTGGAGGGCGAGCCGGACGGGCGGACCGGGCCGAGTCTGGTGATGGAGCTGGGCGTCGACCGGGTCGAGGTGCGCCGGGGCGAACGGGTGCGGGTGCCGGTGCGCCTCCGGAACACGACCCGGGGGCCGGTGGGCGGAGCGCTGTGGGCCGTGTCGTCGTGGGGGACCTGGGCGGGCGTCGCACCGGGCCTCCAGGGTTTCTCCCTGGCCGCCGGGGAGAGCGCCGAGAGCACGATCGAGGTCGACGGCTCGGCGGTGCCCCCGGGGTCGTACTGGCTGATGGCGAAGGCCGGGTGGCACGGCTGCGTGGCCTACACGGAGGCGGTCGTCCTGGAGGTGGGACCGTGAACGGACGGACGGCACACGGCGACCAGGCAGACGGCCACCCGGCACACTTCCACGCCGCGCACGCCGCGTTCGTCGGTGGTGAGCCCGTCGTGCGGGAGCGGGTGGACGCCGTGCTGGCGGTCGTGCCCGCGCGGGATCGGGAGGCCCGGCCGGAGGGGCGGGCGCGGGCGGAGCGGCAGCGGAGACGGTGGGCGACGCAGGTGGTCGTCGCCGACGAGCTGGCCCGGCGGGCGTGCGCCGCGCGCGGGCTGGCGCCGCCGCCCGACGAGGCGCCGGACCACCCGCTCGCGGTGTCCGGGACCGAGGTCGCCGACCTGGGCAGCATCATCGCGGTGGCGCTCGCCCACTCCCCCGCCGCGCGCACCCTGCTGGCCGCGCTGGAGGGCGAGCAGCGGGTGCCGGAGGAGGCCGTACGGGCCTACTACGACCGCAATCCGGACCGTTTCCTCACCCCGGAGGCCCTGCGGCGCGGCGTCGACCCGTACGGCGGGGCGGTGGAGGGCGACTTCGTGCCGTACGACGAGGTCCACGCCGACGTCGCGGCGGAGTTGCGGCGGGCCCTGGGCCGGCAGGCCTTCTTCGACTGGCTGGACCGGGCGCGGGCCGATGTGGAGTACGCGCCGGGTCACGAGCACCCCGGCGACCCCTCGCACCCCGACCACGAGCACCGGCACTGACGCGCGGCCCGCGCGTTGGGTCGCGCGGACCGGCAAACGACTCGGAACCGAAAAGCAACACGGCCAGGCATTGACCTCCGATGAATTCTGGTCCACCTTTTCATCAATCGAAGTCCAAGTTGGTGATTTGAACCAGCTGCTCGATCCGGCTGCTCGATCCGGCAGCTGACTGATCGCAGGAGGCGACATGCGCGCGAGAAGACTGACCGGATGTGTGGTGGGTGTCATCGCCCTCACCCTGACCGCCGCGGGCTGCGGCCTGTCGGGCGGCGGTTCCGACAGCGGGGACGCCACCGCCGGCGGCTGCAAGGTCGACAAGGGCAACGTCGGCTCCGGCAAGCTCACCGGCGACGTCAAGGGCACGATCACCTTCCAGACGACCAATCTGAAGAAAGACTTCGGCGGCTACTTCAACGGCGTCATCAAGGCCTTCGAGCAGGCCCACCCGGACACCACCGTGAAGTGGGTCGACGACCCGGGCGACGCCACGTTCACCCAGCGCCTGGTCGCGGACGCGCAGGGCTGCACACTGCCGGACGTGGTGAACATCAACGTCAACACGGCGATCGCGCTCACCAAGAACGGCTATCTGCTCGACCTGGACAAGAAGGCCCCGGACGCCGGCGAGCCGTTCGTGCCCAACCTGTGGAAGTCGAGCAGGTACGCCGACTCCACCGGCGCCGAGGTGCACAGCGTGCTCCCCTGGTACTCCGGCGGCATCGTGCAGACCTTCAACACCGAGCTGATGAAGGAGGCCGGCCTCGATCCCGCCAAACCTCCGACGACCGTGCTCGGTCTGTTCGAGGACGCGCAGAAGATAGCCGAGGTCTCCGACGGCAAGTACTACGCCTTCCTCGCCAACCCGCAGCTGCGCATCCCGGCCGACTGGCAGCAGATGGACATCAAGATCCTCTCCTCCGACGGCAAGAAGTTCACCTTCGCCGACGACCCGAAGACCGCGCAGTGGGTCGAGGCGATGACGAAGCTCTACAAGGCCGGCGGCATGCCGAGGGACTCGCTCTCCTCCACCCAGGACCCGGCCAACGTCTACGGCCAGGGCAAGCTGGTCTACGGCCCGACGAACCCCAACTTCCTGCGCTTCATCCAGCAGAACAACCCGAGCGTCTACAAGAAGACGGGTGTCGCCCGCTTCATGCTGGACGACCTCGGCCACACCGTCGGCGCCCCGCAGTACATCGGCGTCGCGTCCACCAGCAAGAACGCGGCGACCGCGCTGTCCTTCGCGCAGTTCCTGACCAACGCGAAGAACCAGCTGGAGTGGGCGAAGGACCCGAACGTCGTCATCTTCCCCTCCACCACGGCCTCCCTGGACGATCCGTTCTTCCAGTCGGTCAAGGGCGACGACCCGTTCGCCGAGGCCCGCAAGATCGTCGCGAGCGACCGCAAGACCTCCACGGCCGACGAGATCGCCCTGACCCCCGGTGAGCTGAACGCCATCACGGCCCAGATCCAGCTGGCCATGCAGGGCAAGAAGAGCGCCCAGGACGCCCTGGACGAGGCCCAGAAAAAGGCCAACGAGCTGATCGAGCAGGGCAGCTGAGTATGACCACCCTCTCTCCCCCCACCAAGGGACCGGGGGTCGCGGTCTCCTCCCGCGACCCCCGCCCCGGGGAACCGACCGGCCGGCGCCGCCTGTTGCGGGCCCTCAAGCCGGGCCCGTCCGCCGACGCGGGCGGCGCCGCGCTGTACCGCCGCTGGTGGCTGCCGTGGCTGTGGATGTCCCCGGCGATCATCGGCATCACCGTCTTCGGGCTGTACCCGTTCCTGAACACGCTGCTGCTGTCGTTCACCGACGCCAAACCGCTCGGCGGCGCCGCCTCGTTCGTGGGCCTGGACAACTACACCCGGATGCTGGGCGACTCCGACTTCTGGCTCGCCACCCGCAACAGCGTGCTGTACGCGGTGATCGTGGTCCCGCTGATGGTGCTGCTGCCGCTGATGCTGGCCGTGCTGGTGGAGAAGAACCTGCCGGGCATCGGCTTCTTCCGCTCCGCCTTCTACACGCCCGTCCTCGCCTCCAGCGTGGTCGTGGGGCTCAGCTGGCAGTGGCTGCTCAGCGACCAGGGCCTGGTCAACACCTGGCTGCAGAAGGCCCACATCATCCGGTCGGCGATCCCGTTCCTCTCCGACTCGTGGCTGATCCTGCTGTGCGCGATGGGGCTCACCCTGTGGAAGGGCCTCGGCTGGTACATGATCTTCTACCTGGCCGCGCTGGGGAACGTGCCCAAGGAACTGCACGAGGCCGCCGCCGTGGACGGCGCCGGCGCGGTCCGCCGCTTCTGGCACGTCACCGTGCCGGGCGTGCGCACCTCGATGATGCTGGTCGGCACCCTCACCGGTATCGGCTCGCTGCGCGTGTTCACGGAGATCTACATGCTCGGTGGCGCGACCGGCGGCCCCGGCGGCGCCGACCGCACCCTCCCCTTCTACATCCGGGACGTCGCCCTCGACCCGCTCACCGGGAACGCCGGCTACGGCTCGGCGGTCAGCGTCGCCCTCTTCGTACTCACCCTGGGCCTCACGCTGCTCGCACAGCGACTGACGAAGGAGGACGAGTCGTGACCACCGCCGTGAAGGAGCCGCGGACGGCCACGGCCACAGCCGCGGCCCCGGCCGGGAGGCGGCGCCTGATGCCGCGCTGGCGGGACTACGGCCGCCCCCGCGAACTCGTCGTCCGGTACCTGCTGTTGCTGTTCGTGCTCGGTATCACCGTCGGCCCGCTGCTGTGGCAGTTGCTGTCGTCGCTGAAGGGCGTCGGCGAGGACGTGTTCGGCGAGAACGCCTCCCTCTTCCCCCACGACCCGACGCTGCGCGCCTACCGCGAGGTGTTCGCGCAGGTCCCGGTCTGGACGTACATCCGCAACAGCCTCGTGGTCGTGGCGCTCTCCGTCACCAGCCAGTTGGTCTTCTCCACGCTCGCCGGCTACATGCTCTCCAAGCCGAGCTGGAAGGGCCGCAAGCTGGTCTGGGTGCTGCTGATGGCGTCCATGATGTTCCCCTTCGAGTCGATCATGGTGTCGCTGTTCCTGAGCGTCCGTGACCTCGGTCTGGTCGACAGCCTGGTGGGGGTCTGGCTGCCCGGCTTCGTCGCCGCCATCAACGTCCTGATCATGCGGGCCGCGTTCCTCGCCGTGCCGCGCGAGGTCGAGGACGCGGCGATGCTGGACGGGGCGGGCGAGTGGAAGCGGTTCCGGTACCTCTACCTGCCGTCCGCGTGGGGCGCGATCCTCGTCGTCACCATCAACACCTTCATCAGCGCCTGGGACGACTTCCTGTGGCCGCTGATCGTGCTGCGCACCGAGGACCACTTCACCCTCACGCTCGGCCTGTCCCGTCTCACGTCGTCCTCCTTCGGCTACGACCAGCGGATGGTGATGGCGGGCTCGGTGATCTCCGTGATCCCGGTACTGGTGCTGTTCGTGATCACCCAGCGGTGGTTCTACAAGGGCGTCTCCTCCGGGGCCGTCAAGCTCTGAGTCCACCACGACCTCTGAGGTCCACCACGACGGGTACGACGTCCAGCGCCTCCCGCGCGGACCGCGCGACCCGCAGCTCCATTGTGTCGGTCCCGGCGGGCACGTCGAACGCCAGGCGGACCGTACGGCGCTCGCCCGGCGCCAGGCCCACACCCTCGAACGCGCACAGTTCGAGGGTGCGCGGCCAACTGCGGGTGATGAGCCTGCGGAGGTACACCTGCACGACCGAACGCCCGTACCGTTCCCCGGTGTTGGTGACGTCCACCTCGACGGTGCGCCCCGAGACCCGGGGCGCACCGTGGTCGAAGGTCGTGTACGACAGCCCGTGCCCGAAGGAGTACGCCGGCTCGGCGCCCTCGTCGACGTACCCGCCGTACTCGGTGTCCTTGTGGTTGTAGTGGACGGGAAGCTGGGCGGCTGAGCGGGGGACGGAGACCGGGAGCCGGCCGAGGGGCTCGGCAAGTCCGAGGAGCACCTCGGCGACGGCCTCGCCGCCCCAAGGGCCCGGGTACCAAGCGGTGAGCAGTGCCGCGGCCGGGGTGTCGGGCACCACGTGCGGGCGGCCCTGCATCAGGACGACCGCGGTGGGCGTGCCCGTCGCCACGACGGCGTCCAGCAGGGCCTCCTGCGCCGTGCCGAGCCGTAGTCCCGCGAGGTCCACGCCCTCGCCGCAGGTCATCTCCGACACCACCGTCCGCGCGGCGCCGTTGGCGTCGAACTCCGTGTCGGGGGTACGGGCGCTGCTGCCGCCCAGCACGAGCACGGCCAGGTCGGCCACGGCGGCCTCGGCGATCGCGGCCGGGACGCCGGTGAGGTCGGCGCCGGTGAGGGCCGCGCCCTCGGCGTGACGGACGTCCGTACCGGGCGGGGCGAGGCGGCGCAGGGCGTCGAGAACGCTCGTGCCGGTGCCGGGGCGCTGCGGCGCGGTGTAGTCGCCGAGGTGGTGGCCGGTGGTGGCGGCGTGCGGGCCCAGCACGGCGATCCGGCGTACCGAGGCGCCGACGGGCAGCGTGTCGGCCGGGTTGCGCAGGAGGGTGACGCAGGCACGGGCGAGGTCGGTGCTGTGAGCGCGTCCGGTGTCCACCGGGATCGACGCGCGGCGGGTGTAGGGGTTCTCGAACAGACCGAGGCGGAACTTCAGGCGCAGTACGCGGGCGACGGCGGTGTCGAGCGCGGCCTCGGCGACCAGGCCGCGCTCGACGGCCTCCTCCAGGTGCGTGAAGCCCTCGTCCCAGAGGCTGAGGTCGACGCCTGCGTCCAGGGCCAGGGCACCGGCGGAGACCTTGTCGCCGGTGACGCGGGCGAGGCGGTCGACGGCGAGTCCGTCGGCCATGACCAGGCCGTCGAAGCCCCACTGTTCGCGGAGCAGCCCGGTGAGCAGGGCGCGGTTGCCGGAGCAGGGCATGCCGTCGACCTCGTTGTAGGCGGCCATCACGGCAGCGGCGCCCGCGCGGACTCCGGCACGGGCGGCCGGAAGGTGGATCTCGTGCAGTTCACGGAGGCCGAGCTCGGACTCGGCGGAGTTCCGGCCGCCGACGGTGGCACCCTGACCGGCGAAGTGCTTGAGGACGACGGGGGCGCGGTCGGGGGCGAAGTGGTCTCCGGGGCCGCCCTGCATGCCCCGGACGAGCGCCTCCGTCAGGCGGGCCGCGAGGTACGGGTCCTCGGTGAAGCACTCCTCGGTGCGGCCCCAGCGCGGGTCCCTGGCGATGTCGAGGGCGGAGACGAGGGCCACATGGCCGCCGCGGGCGCGGAGTTCGGCGGCGGCGTGCGCGGCGGCCCGCTCGTAGAGGTCGGGGTCCCAGGTGGCGCCGACGGCCAGGTTGACGGGCAGGACCGTGCCGTCGAGGGCCATGTGGCCGTGCGGGACCTCCTCGACGAAGAGGGCGGGGATCCCGAGCCGGCTGCGCTCCAGGACGTGGCGCTGGACCAGGTCGGCGAGATCGGCGCTGTCCTCGGCACCTGGCCCGTCGCCGTGGCCGACGCCGGACCAGGCGTCGGCCCGCATCAGACCATAGAGCGCGCCGAGCCCCGCAAAGCGTTCGGTCTCGGCGGCCAGGGCCTCGGTGAGTTCGAAGTCCCCGGCGGAGGTACGGCGGTAGGCGTCCCAGCCGTACATCCGCTGGTTGAGCTGCCCGACCTTCTCGCGCCGGGTCATACGGGAGAGGAGATCGGCGACCCTCACGTCGACGGGGACGGCGGGGTCGCGGTACGGCGGCTGCGCGGGGGCGACGGCCGGGGCGACCGGTCGGTCTTGAGGAGGCAAGGGGCGTCCTTGTCTGCGAGGGCGGAGCGGCGCGGGGGAGGTGAGCGGCGGAGGGAGGGGTGAGGCCTGGTGGGAGGGAGCGGCCGGAGAGGGCTGAGGGGCTGGAGTGAGGGGGCGCCGGGCGAGGTGAGCGGCCGCGGGAGGGGGCTGAGCGGGGGGAGTTGTGCGGTGGGGGGAGTTGTGCGGTCGGTGGGAGTGGGTCGCCGCCGTCCGGTCAGTCGCCGCCGTCCGGTCAGTCGCCGGGGCCGTGGGCCAGGCGGGCCAGGGCGACTGCGCCCGGGGAGCCGTCCGCGACCGGGGTGAGGGTGAGTCCGAGGGGGGCGAGGCGTTCGGTCAGCGGGGGCAGCAGGGGGCCTTCGGGGGCGAGCAGGCCGCCGGTGGCCACGAGGGGTTCGCCCGGCCGGGGTGCCAGGGCGGCGACGGTCCCGGCCAGCCGGCGCGCGGCCTCCTGGAGGATCTCCACCGCCACGGCGTCCTTCTCCTCGGACGTCCGGACCACCACGGGCGCGTGATCGGCGAGACGGACGGGCGGCCGGTCCATGACGGCGGGCAGCACCCCGGCCCGGTAGGCGGTACGCCGCTCGGCACTCCACACGACGGCACCGTCCGCCCCGTAGCCCTCCGGCGGCAACACCTCCTCCGGCAGCCCCAGGTCCCGGCCGACGGCGCGGACGAGCGCGGTGGGCACACCGCGACCGTCGGCCGCGCGCAGGGCGGCCCGTACGGCCGCGCGGCCGATCCAGAAGCCGCCGCCGTCGTCCCCGAGGAGCCAGCCGTCGCCGCCCGAGGTCGCGGTCGGCACCCGCCCGGCGATCCGGGCCGCGACCGCGCCGGTACCGGCCACCAGGACCAGCCCGTCGGCGGGATGGCCGGGGGCCGCGGCGAACGTCGTCTCGATGTCGCTGTGGACACCGACCGACGCGGCGGTGACGCCGAGCCGGGCGAGCGCGGCCGACAGGGCGGCCCGGGCCCGCAGCCGGCCGGGCTCGTCGGCACCCTGGGCCTGGTGGCCGGCCCCCGCGAACCCGCCGGCCACGGCCACCACCCGTCCGCGCAGTTCCTCCGGCACGGCCCGGGCGACGGCCTCGGCGAGGTGGTCGGCGAGCAACGGTCCGGGCACGGTCAGCGAATTGCCGGGCCCCGCCGTGCCCTCGCCCCGGACCGGCCCGCCGCCGAGCTCCGCCAGGACGGCACGCGTGCGGGTGCCGCCCGCGTCGATACCGAGCACGTAGGCGGGGGTGGCCGTGGCACCCGGAGAAGCTTGGTTCAAATCACTATTCATTGTCGTCCATGGTGGTTGATACATTCGCCGGAGACAAGGTCCATCTCTTGAGGAGGACGCCATCAGCACGCCACCCGCGCCCGCGCTCCGCTTCGGAGTGAACTACACCCCACGCAGGGGTTGGTTCCACGCCTGGCACGACTTCGACCCCGGGCTCGCGCGCGAGGACCTGGCCCAGATCGCCGGGCTGGGCCTGGACCACGTCCGGGTCTTCCACCTGTGGCCCCTGCTCCAGCCGAACCGCACCCTCGTCCGGTCCTCGGCCGTGGACCAGCTCGTGCGGCTGGTGGACCTGGCGGGCGAGTGCGGCCTCGACGTCCTCGTGGACGGCGTCCAGGGCCATCTGTCGAGCTTCGACTTCTACCCCGAGTGGACCCGTAGCTGGCACCACCGCAACGTCTTCACCGACCCCGAGGCGATCGAGGCCCAGGCCCTGCTGCTGCGCACGCTCGGCCGCGCCCTCTCCGGCCACCCCCGCCTCATCGGCCTCCAGCTCGGCAACGAGCTCAACAACCTGGTCGAGCACAACCCGGTCACCGTGGCCGAGGTCGACCACTACCTCGACACCCTGCTGGGCGCCGCGCGGGACGGGCTCGGCGAGGCCGGGGGCCTGGTCACCCACTCGGCGTACGACGCCGCCTGGTACGGCGACGACCACCCGTTCACCCCGGAGGCCTCGGCCCGCAAGGGCGACCTCACCACGGTCCACCCCTGGGTCTTCTCCGCGGACTGCGCCCGCCGCTACGGCCCGCGCTCACCCGAGGTGCAGCGCCTCGCGGAATACGGCACGGAGCTGGCCGTCGCCTACGCCACCGACCCGGGCCGCCCGGTCTGGGTCCAGGAGACCGGTGCTCCCGAGCCGCACATCCCGGCGGCCGACGCCCCCGACTTCGCCCGCGCGACCCTGCTGAACGCGGCGGGCTGCGCCCACCTGTGGGGCGTCACATGGTGGTGCTCCCACGACGTCGACCGCGCCTTCGCCGACTTCCCCGAACTGGAGTACACGCTCGGCCTGTTCGACTCCACGGGCCGCGCCAAGCCCATCGCGGACGCCCTCTCCACGACGGTCGCCGAGCTGCGCACCGCCACCGCCCGGCCCGCTCCCCGTACGACCGCCCTGGTCCTGGACTGCACCCGGTCCACCCGCTCGGTGTCCGGCCCGGGAGGCACCTTCTTCGACGCGTGGATGCGCCTGCGGCAGGAGGGCGCCCGCCCGGCGGTGGTCCTGGCGGAGCACGCGGAGGACACGACCTACCTCGCGGCGCGGGGGATCACGGAGGTGATCGAAGGGAAGTGAGGGGGCGCGGGCAGGGGTGCCGGACGGCCATGAGTCCCCGCGCCCCTGAAACGCACGGGCGCAGCCCCTGCGTTTCAGGGGCGCGGGGACTGCGCGAGAAGCCCCACGGACCGGAGGCCCGTCCACAGCGGAGTCCACCCCGCCGGGAACCGGCCTCGCTCAGGCCGTCCGCCCCGCCAGGACCTCGGCCAGGGCCCGCAGATTCACCCGCCCCCTCCCATGCGCGGCAAGCGCACCGCCCGCTTCCGGCAGCCCGGTCGAGACCACCAGCGTGTCCGGTCGCACCGCGAACAGGGCGTCCCGGAGGCGCCCCTGCCAGGCGTACAGCTCCGCGTCGCACAGGGCGAGGACCAGCGGGCGCCCCTCGGCGGCCCGCAGCGCCTCCCCCGCCACGGCCGCGAGGTCGTCCGGCTCCCCGGCGACCGCCGTCCCCGTGGCGGTCGGGTCCAGAGCGCGGATCTCGGTCAGCAGGTCCTCGCCGCCCCAGTTGAGGGCGGGGTGCGGGGGCGGGAAGCAGTCGACGACATGGGCGCCCGGCACCGGCCGCGGCAGCGGACCCCCGCTCCGTACGGCCCGCCGCGCCGCCGTCAGCCCGGCGCCCGCGTCCCACGCGGCCACGGCACCCGGCCGGTACGGCTCCGCGTACCGCAGCGCGAGCCGCCGTACCCGTTCCGCGGCCTCGGTCACCCTCTCCGCCGCGAGGTCGCCCGCGCCGAGAGCGTCGAGCACGGCGTCCCGGCAGGCGAGTGTGACCTCCAGATCCGGTACGGCGACGATGACCTGGTCGGCTCCGGCGGCGAGCGCGAGACGGGCGCCGGCCGCCTCCCCGTAGCGGTCGGCGATCGCCTTCATCTCCAGCGCGTCGCTGACGAGGACGCCCTCGAAGCCGAGTTCGCCGCGCAGCAGGTCGGAGAGGATCCGCGGGCTGAGGGTGGCGGGCAGCTCCGGGTCGAGGGCCGGGAAGACGACGTGGGCGCTCATCAGCATGGGGACGCCCGCGGCGACGGCGGCCCGGAAGGGCGCGAGGTCGAGACGCTCGTACGGCCGTGGGTCGACCGCCAACTCGTGGTGGCTGTCGGTGACGGTCCCGCCGTGGCCGGGGAAGTGCTTGGCGCAGGAGGCCACGCCGCGAAGTTCGGTGGCCTCGATCCAGGCGCGCAGATGCCGGGAGACCAGCTCGGGGTCGCCGCCGAAGGCGCGGGTGCGCACGATCGGGTTCTCGGGCCGGCTCTGGACGTCGGCGACGGGGGCGTAGGAGACGGTGATCCCGAGCGAGAGCAGATGCCCGGCGAGGGCGTCGGCGCACGCGGCGGTCAGTTCGGGATCGTCGGCGGCGCCGAGCGCCCAGGAGCCGGGCACCTCGGGGGCGCCCGCGGTGACGAGGTGGCCGATGCCGCCGCCCTCGTTGTCGATGGCGATCAGCAGGTCCGGCCGCAACGTCCGCAGGGTGTCGGTGAGTTCGCGGACCTGGTCGGTGTCGCGGATGTTGCGGGTGAACAGGATGACCCCGCCCAGGCCGCGGTCGATCAGCCGTTTCAAGGTGTCGGGGACGGTCGTCGTACCGTCGAAGCCCGCGACGAGGCAGCGGTGGGCTGCCTCGTCGAGGGCCGCGGGGAGAACCGGGCCGAGGGGCCCGGCGGCGGAGTGTGTCACCTCCGAAATCCTCTGGCTGACCAAGCCGAAAGTCAACACTTCGATGGATGATTGATTCACCAGGCTGGATGCGCCGTTGAGGCACCAGGTCGTGGGGGCCGCCTCAGGCGTTCTGGTGCGGCCGGGCGGACGCCGTCGCGCGGGCGCGGACCCAGCCGAGCAGGACCACCGAGCACAGGGCCGCGAAGGCGCACCAGGTGGAGATGAACTCCAGGCGCCACAGCGTCCAGCAGACCACGGCTCCGACGGCGGCCAGGATGCCGAGGACGACCAGCCGCCGGTCGCCGGAGAGGAGCAGCGAGCCGACGGTGGCGAGGAGGTAGCCGGCGACCAGGGGCGCCGGGTGGGAGAGGTCGACCGTGTAGCCGACGGTGCGGCCGCGGATCTCGGCCGTCACCGGGCCGGTGGCGAGGGCGTGAGCGAGCGGCACGGCGGTCGCGACCCCGACGGCGAGCAGGACGACCAGCCGGGTACGGGCTCGCGGCGGGGCCACGCACCACACGCCCGCCGGCACCCACACAGCGAGCAGCGGCAGGGCGACGACGGCCCAGGCGACGGTCGCCGGTCCGCTGCCGCCGCCCGAGGACCAGACGACCGACTCCACGATCTGGTGGGCGCCGAGCAGCAACGGCAGCGCCGCGAGGGGCAGGTCCCGCCGCTCGCGCGCCCACACCACACCGGTCACCCCTACCGCCGCGACTCCCGTACCCGCCACAAGATCGGCCGTCGCACTCCAGCACATCCCGCCACCCCGGGGTCGACCGCCACCTGAGCGGCCCACGCTACGACGCCCACGACGACGGCCCCGGACGACACGACGCCGCGCGGGCGGCACGGCCGCGGACGCGACGGCCAACACGGGTCGCCCCGCACGCATTCTTCGACCTGCACCCATCCGGAAGTGGTTCGCGCCCCCGCGTTCCGCCGTGGCTCGTGAGGTGTTTTTGATGGGTTTTCGCGCATTGAATGAGGGATTCGCGGTCCTCAGACTGGCAGGAACACAAGCGCTGCGAGAGGAGCCGCGATGTCCCCCATCGCTGCGGTGTCACAGACCTGGCTGACCGAGGCGGACTGCGACCTCGACACGTTCCGGGCGCTCGTCGAGCAGGACACCGCCCCCGCCGACCACCCCTCGGCCGAGCGGGTCGAGCACAACGTGCCCCTCTACGACAGCGACCGGCTCCGCGCCCTGACGGCCACACCCCAGGGCCGTCGGGAGATCCAGGCGGAGTTGGTCCGCACGCTCCTGGACGGCCCCGGAATCGTCGTGTTCAAGGGCGCGTTCTCCGACCCTGCCGTCGTCGACCGGGCGTCCGCCGTCTTCCGCGAACTGATCGAGGAGGAGCGCGCCTCGGGTACGGCGCGCGGCGACCACTTCGCCAGGCCCGGCGCCAACGACCGGGTCTGGCGCGCCCTCGACAAGATGGCCGTACGGGCGCCGGACGTCTTCGCCGACTACTACGCCAACGACATGCTGGCCCTGGTCGCCGAGGCCTGGCTCGGCCCCGCCTACCAGGTCACCTCGCAGGTCAACGTGGTCAACCCCGGCGGCGCCGCCCAGAGCCCGCACCGCGACTACCACCTCGGCTTCCTCTCCCAGCGGCAGGCCGCCGCCTACCCCGCGCACGTCCACCGACTCTCGCCCGCCCTCACCCTCCAGGGCGCGGTCGCCCACTGCGACATGCCCGTCGAGTCGGGCCCCACCCTCTACCTCCCGCACTCGCAGAAGTTCGAGCCCGGCTACCTCGCCTGGCGACTGGCCGAGTTCGTCGGGTACTTCGACGCCCACCACGTCCAACTCCCCCTCGACAAGGGCGACGCGGCCTTCTTCAACCCCGCCCTCTTCCATGCCGCCGGGCACAACCGCTCGTCGGACATCCGGCGTATGGCGAACCTGCTCCAGATCTCCTCCGCGTTCGGCCGGGCCATGGAGACCGTGGACCGCGAGGCGATGGTGAACGCCGTGTTCCCCGTTCTGCTGCGGCGCAGGTCCGAGGGCGCCTCGGACGACTGGCTGCGCCGCGTCGTCGCCGCCACCGCCGAGGGCTACCCCTTCCCCACCGACCTGGACCTCGACCCGCCCGTCGACGGACTCGCCCCGCCCTCCCAGGCCGATCTGCTCCGACAGGCCGTCAGCGAGGCCTGGGATCCCGAGCGGTTGGGTCGTGAACTGGAGGCGGTCGGCCGGCGCCGGGGGCACCGGACCGATCGGTGACACCACTGTCGCCGGCCTTCGCCGGCGCCCTCCCGACGGCGTTGTCAGTGGCTCCCCCTACTGTGGTCCTCGTCGCTGGATGTGGCGGGTCTTCGCCGGTCAGCGGCCTGATCCGCGTGGGGTGGGCCGGGAAGCCGGCACGGTCGGAAGGGGTGGGGGCGTGCGCCGCTGGGAGTGTGCCGAGGGGAACTCCTCGAAGTTCTGGGAGGCCATGACGGACGGCACCACGGTGACCGTCCGGTACGGGCGTCTCGGTACGGAGGGACGGACCCAGGTCAAGGAGTGCGCCTCGGCGGAGGAGGCCGCCGAGTACGTGCGGAAGACCGCCGCCGCCAAGGAGCGCAAGGGGTACCGGGAGGTCGGCACCACGGCCGCCGCCGAGGCCGGTACCGGCGTCGCCGAGGGCGGCACCGGCGTCGTCGCCGAGGTCGCTGCCGCAGGAGTTGCCGAGGCCGGTTCCCCGGTCGCCGCCGACGAGGGAGACGCCCCTGTGGCGGAGACCCCGGTCGTCGACGAGGACACCTTCGTGTTGCCGGCCGCCTGGCACCGCCATGTGCATCCGCGGCGCGGGGGCGTCCCGCGTCGGCCGACGCCTCCGCGCAAGGGGGCCGCCGAGCAGGCCGAGCAGCAGCTGCGCGATGCCGACACCTGGGTGCGGCAGTACCTGGACAGCCCCCGGAGCGACCCGGACCTGGTGCGGGCCGCCGAGGCGCAACTCGCCGGTACGGCCGACCCGCTGGGCGCGGCAGTGCTGGCCGTCACCTCCGACACGGCCTGGTCGGGCGCCGCCTGCGCCGATGCCTGGGTCGAGGCCCACGGGGCGGTCTTCGCCGCCCTCGCGACCGTGGAACTCTTCGACATCGAGGTGCACTACACCCAGCACGGGCCCCGCCGCCTCGATCCGTACGTGGAGCGCACACCGGCGAGCGCCTACGGGGGGCACGCCTGGCGGGTGCGCGCTGTCGCCGACCGGCTGCGGGCCCGGCTCGCGGCCGCCGACGAGGAGACGTACCGTGCCGTGGTCGCGGCCCTCGCCGACGTGCGGAGCAGCGCGCGCAGGCGCGTCGTCGTGTCGTACCTCGTCCCCACCGAGACCGCCTGGCTCGACGAGTGCGCGGGCTGCCCCGAGGCCGACCGGCCGCACGACTACGTCCTGCGCCCGATGCTGTTCTGCTCGTTCAACGACCCCGAGCAGGTCCGGAAGGTGGGCGGGGTGGCCGCCCTGAGCAACGGATGGTCGATGCCGACGATCGCCACCGTCGCCGAGGGCATCGGCACGGCGGTGGCACCCCTGGTGGCGGAGCAGTTGGGGCGCTCGTACGTCACCTCGGACACCGTCAAGCAGGTCAACTCGGTCCTGGTCGAGCTTCCGTCCGACGAGGCGTTCGGCCTGCTGCTGGCACAGCTCGACGACAAGCGGACGCAGCCCTTCGTGGCGAAGGCGGCCCGCAGGTATCCGCGCCGCGCCCTGCGCATGCTCGCCGAGGCCGTCGCGGCGGGCGGGCCGAACACCGACGCCCTCCGGCACGCGCTGCTGGTGCATGTGTCCGCCCACCCGGACGTGGCCGCGGAGGCGCTCTCCTCCCTCTCGCCCGGGGCGGCGGCCGCCGTCGAACCGCTGCTGAGTCCCCAGGACCGGGTGCCGGACGCCCCGGCCGCGTCCCTGCCCGCCATGCTCACCAGCCCTCCGTGGAGCCGGCCGCGGAGGGTCGTCCAGGTCCGCACGGTCGGCGGGCTGGTCGCCGAGGACGAGCCGGCGATCGACTGGTTGCCGGGAGAGCGGCAGAAGTGGGCGGACGCCCCGTCCTGGGAGCGCGACTGGGCCCGGCGTTCCGAGTGGCCGGACGATCCGGAGGCGCTGCTGCGCGCGGTCCGCGCGGACAAGGTCGGGGCGTTGGGGATCTTCCTCGACAAGCCCGAGGAGCTGGTCCGGCCGCTGCTGGACGAATGGAACCCGACGGGTACGGACAACGACGCCGCGCTGAAGCCGGTCGTCGCCCGGTTCGGCACGGACGCGCTGGGCGTGGTGCTGCGCACCGCGCCCAAGTGGCCCGCCTCTCTGGCTCCGCTGCTGTCGCCGTATGTGAGCGTGGGGGCGGCCCGGCTGGTCGCGGAGTGGGCGGTGCGGCTGAAGTCGGTGCGCGAGACGGCCCGTTCCTGGTTCCGGCGGCACGGAGCGGCCGCCGCGCCGCTGCTGGTGCCGGACGCCCTGGGCAAGGCGGGTCCCGCTCGCCGGTACGCCGAGCAGGCGCTGCACACCATCGTGGCCCTGCACGGGGAGGAGGTCGTGCGGTCCGCCGCCGAACGGTACGGCGCCGAGGCCGAGGCCGCGATCGGGGAGCTGCTGTCCGCCGATCCGCTGGAGACGGCGCTGCCGAAGAAACTGCCCGAGCCCGTCGAGTGGGCGGAACCGCTGCTGCTGCCGCAGATCCTGCTGCGGACCGGGGGCGCGCTGCCCGCCGACGCCACCCGGCATGTGGTGACCATGCTCGCGATGTCCCGGCCGGGCGAGCCGTACCCGGGGCTGGCCGTGGTCCGGGAGTCGTGTGTGCCGGAGTCGCTCGCCGAGTTCGGCTGGGCCCTGTTCGAGCAGTGGCGGCTCGCCGGGATGCCGAGCCAGGAGAGCTGGGCGCTGACCGCGCTGGGGCTGCTCGGCGACGACGGGACGGTACGCCGGCTCACCCCGTTGATCAGGGCCTGGCCCGGCGAGGGTGCGCACCAGCGGGCGGTGGACGGCCTCGGTGTGCTGGCCGAGATCGGCACCGAGGTGGCGTTGATGCATCTGCACGGCGTGGCCCAGCGGGTGAAGTTCAAGGGCCTCAAGGCCCGCGCGCAGGAGAAGATCGCCGAGCTGGCGCAGGGCCTCGGGCTGACCGGTGAGCAGCTCGCCGACCGGCTGGTGCCCGACTTCGGCCTGGACCCGCGCGGCACCACGGTCATCGACTACGGCAGCCGCTCGTTCACGGTCGGCTTCGACGAACAACTGCGCCCCTTCGTGCGGGACCCGGACGGCAAGCACCGCAAGGACCTGCCCCAGCCGGGCGCGCGGGACGACGCGGAGCTGGCCCCTGCCGAGCGCAAGCGGTTCATGGCGCTGAAGAAGGACGTCCGGACCGTCGCCGCCGATCAGGTGCGGCGGCTGGAGTCGGCCATGACGCAGGGCCGTTCGTGGTCGGCGGCCGAGTTCCGCGGGCTGTTCGTGGGGCATCCGCTGCTGTGGCACCTCGTCCGGCGGCTGGTCTGGCTGTGCGACGCGGACGGCACGACGACCTCCTTCCGGGTGGCGGAGGACCGTACGTTCGCGGACGTCGAGGACAGCACGTTCGACCTGCCCGGCGTGGCGACCGTACGGATCGCGCACCCGCTGCGGCTGCGGGGCGAACTGGACGCCTGGGCGGAGCTGTTCGCGGACTACGAGATCCTCCAGCCGTTCCCGCAGCTGGGGCGGCAGGTGTTCGAGCTGACCCCGGAGGAGGCCGCCCACTGGCGTCTGGAGCGCTTCGAGGGCCTGACGGTGACGACGGGCCGGCTCGTCGGGCTGGAGCGGCGCGGCTGGCGGCGCGGTCAGCCGTTGGACAACGGGGTCGAACGCTGGATCTCGAAGAGGCTCGCCACCAACCGCTACGCGGTGCTCATCCCCGACGACGGCATCGCCGTCGGCTACTTCGATCCGGCCGAGGAGCAGAAGGTGGAGTACCTGTGGCTCGGCAGCCGCCCCACCGACTACTGGCCGCACGACACCCACAGCGCGCGCTTCGGTGAGATCGACCCGGTGGCCGTCTCCGAACTGCTGGCCGATCTCACGGAGTTGACTGCACCATGACGACGACGGGGGCGCCGGGGACGACGGGACCGACGGGACCGACGGTCGGTGCGACGGCGAGTGCGACGGGGACCGGGACCGCGGCGGACGCGTTGCAGCGGCCGCCCGCCGAGGTGCGTCACGCCGACGAGCTGGCGGCGCTGCGGGCCGACGACAGCGGGCCCCGGCCGCCCGGCTGGGAGTTGAGCCTCAGGGCGGCGCGCCGTTTCGTGGTCGGCGACGAGGGCGCGGGCATCAGCCGGAAGTTCGTGGGCAACCCCTCGCTGGTCGAGCGTGCGCTGGTGACGCTGGCGACCAATCGTGGGCTGATGCTCGTCGGGGAGCCGGGCACCGCGAAGTCCCTCCTGTCGGAGCTGATCGCCGCCGCCGTCAGCGGCACGTCGACGCTGACCGTGCAGGGCGGCGCCGCCACCACCGAGGACCAGATCAAGTACGGCTGGAACTACGCACTGCTCGTCGCCGAGGGCCCCTCGCGTCGCTCGCTGGTGCCGGCGCCGATGCTCCGGGGCATGGCCGAGGGCCGGATCGTACGCTTCGAGGAGATCACCCGCTGCCCGCTGGAGGTGCAGGACTCGCTGCTGTCACTGCTCTCCGAACGCGTGCTGGCGATCCCGGAGCTGGACGGCGCCGACGGCATGGTCTTCGCCCGCAAGGGCTTCAATGTGATCGCCACGGCCAACACCCGCGACCGGGGCGTCAACGAGATGAGCGCGGCCCTCAAACGCCGCTTCAACTTCGAGACGGTGTTCCCGGTGCCCGACCTGGACACCGAACTGGCCCTGGTCGAGGCGGAGGCGGGCGAGTTGCTGCGGCAGTCCGGTGTGACGGCGGCGCCCGACCCCGAGGTGCTGGAGGTGCTGGTCACCACCTTCCGTGAGCTGCGTTCCGGCCGGACGCGCGAGGGCGACGGGGTGGAGCGGCCGTCGGCGGTGATGAGCACCGCCGAGGCCGTGTCGGTCGCCCACGCGGTGGGGGTGCGCGGCTGGTTCCTGCGCGGGGAGCCGGGCAGCGCCGCCGACGTGGTGGCCTGTCTGGCGGGCACGGTGGCCAAGGACAGCCCCGAGGACCTGGCCCGGCTGCGCCGTCATCTGGAGCAGCGGGTGCCGCGCCGCCCGGGTCCGCAGTGGCAGGCGCTGTACGACGCACGCCATCTGCTGGACGGCTGACGTGCCCCCCGTGTTCCTGGGGGTGCGCCACCACTCCCCCGCCTGCGCGCGGCTGGTCGCCGCGACGATCGAGCGACTGCGGCCGTCGTACGTGCTGGTGGAGGGCCCCTGCGACCTGAACGGCCGGCTGGAGGAGCTGTTCCTCGGTCACGAGTTGCCCGTCGCGGTGTTCAGCCACTACCGCGACGCCGAGCGGTCCGCCACGTCGTGGACGCCGCTGTGCGACTACTCCCCGGAGTGGGTGGCCCTGCGGGCGGGGCGGTCGGTGGGCGCGGAGGTCCGCTTCATCGATCTCCCGGCCTGGCACCCCGCGTTCGCGGAGCGCGCCAACCGCTACGCCGACGCGGAGACCCGCTACACCGAGGTGACGGCACGGCTGTGCTCCCGCTTCGACGTGGACGGCGTGGACGCCCTCTGGGACCGGCTCTTCGAGGTGGCGGACGACGAGGATCTCGCCGAGCGGCTCGACATCTACTTCGCGTCGCTGCGGGGCGACACCCGTGCCGACGACGGCGACCGGGTCCGTGAGGAGTACATGGCGTCCTGGGTGCGGGCGGCACTGGCCGTGCCCGGGGACCCGACGGTCGTGGTGGTCACCGGGGGTTTCCATCAGCCGGCGCTGCGGTCGCTGGTGGGAGCGTCGGACACCGGGGAGCCGGAGGCCAGGGCGTCTGGCGCGGGGGAGCCTGAAGCCGAGGCATCGGGCGCTGGGGAGCCGTGCGGCGCCGTCGAGGGCGCCCCTCGATGGCCCGACGTGCCGGGGGCGGCCGAGGGCGCGCTGACGGGCAGCTATCTCGTGCCGTACTCGTTCCGGCAGTTGGACTCCTTCGCCGGGTACGAGTCGGGCATGCCGTCGCCCGGGTACTACCAACGGGTCTGGGACGACGGGGCGGAGGCTGCGGCGGACGGGCTGGTGCGTGCGGTGGTGTCGCGGCTGCGGGCCCGCAACCACCCCGTGTCGACGGCCGATCTGATCGCCGCCCGCGCCCTCACCCGGGGCCTGACCGCGTTGCGCGGGCACCCGCGGCCGGCCAGGACCGATGTGCTGGACGGGATGGCGGGCGCCCTCGTCGGCGAGGATTTGGACCAGCCGCTGCCGTGGACGACACGGGGCTCGCTCGCGCCGGGGGCCCATCCGGTCGTGGTGGAGATGATCGCGGCGAGCAGCGGCGACCGGGTGGGCGCCCTGCACCCGGCGACGCCCAGGCCGCCGCTGGTCGCCGATGTCGCCGGGCGGCTCGCGGCGCTGGGGCTGACCGGCGAGGGACCGTTCACACTCGACCTGACCCGTCCGGCGGACCTGGAGCGCAGTCGTGTCCTGCACCGGCTGAGGGTCCTCGGCGTCCCCGGGTACGAACGCACCAAGGGCCCGCGGGGCGGCGCCGACCCGCAGTTCACCGAGCGCTGGGAGAGGTACCCGGCGCCCACGCGCGACGCGGCACTGGTCGAGGCGGGTGCGTACGGCGCCGCCCTGACCGAGGCCGCGGAGACGAGGCTCACCGAGCGGGCACGGGCCGCGACAGCCGGGGCCACGACCCCGGGGGCCACCCCGCCGGGCGGCACCGGCACCACAATCGCTGGTCTTCCCGGAGTGCCCGACGGTCCGGACGCCGAAGCGCTCGCCCGGACGTTGTTCGACGTGGTGTTGTGCGGTGTGGAGCGGCTGTCGGATGCGCTGCTGGAGGCGCTGGCGGCACGGGTGCGGCGGCTGGGTGCGGCGGGCCCCTTGGGGGACGTGCTCGCGACGGCTCTCGGGCTGTGGCGGCACGACGGGGTCTTCGGGACGGCGCGAAGCCCGCTGCTCGTCTCGGTGCTGGACGGCGTGGTGGAGCGGCTGTTGTGGCTGTTCGAGGGAGCGCGAGCCTCCAGGACACCGACGCCCGGTACGAGCGGGCCGACGGTGGATCTCGCCCGGTTGGCCGCCGTGGCGGCGGTGCGTGACACGCTGTGGCACGCGTCCGACGTGCTGTCCGTGACCCCCGAGGCCGTGGCCGCCGTCGCCCACCGTGTCAGCCGCGACCCGGCGGCCCCGCCCGATCTGCGCGGCGCGGCCTTCGGCCTCCACCGCTGTCTGACCGGGGACCACGACCCCGCCGCCGTGGGGACGGCGGTCAGGGAGCTGCCCGGAGCGGCGGTGCTCGGCGACTGGCTGGCCGGACTGTTCGCTGTCGCACGCGACGAGTTGACGACCGCCCCCGGTACCGGCGGCGATGGGCCGCAGTCCCTGATCGGGGTGCTGGACGGCATGGTCGGGGCGATGTCCGACGAGGAGTTCCTGATCGGCCTGCCGGCCCTGCGCCAGGCCTTCGTCTTCTTCCCGCCCCGCGAGCGCGAACGGATCGCCGAACGGCTGATGGAGCGGCGCGGCGTACGGGGTTCGGCGCGCTCCCTGCTGCGTACGAGCGCGGACCCGGTGCTGCTGGCCAGGGCGGCCGCCCTGGAGGAGAAGGTGACCCGGCGACTCGCCTTCTACGGACTCGGGACGGCCCCATGACCGACGACAGCGGTGCCGTGCCCCGGCACGCCGCCTCCCCGGACCCCGTCCTCGAACGGTGGCGCCTGATCCTCGGGACTCCGGCCGAGAGCTGTACGGGCCGGTTGAGCGGCGAGGCCGCGGCTCGCGACGCCGCGTTGGACTGGCTCTACGGAAGGGACCCGGAACTCGCCGAACGCGGTGTGCGCGGGACGGGGCACCAGGAACGTACGGGCGGTCGGGGGCCGTCCGTCGTGACGGCCGTCGACTGGCTGGACGACATCCACCGGCTGTTCCCCAAGGAGACGATCGAGCGCCTGGAACGGGACGCGGTCGAGCAGTACGGCATCCATGAGATCGTGACGGACCCGGCGGTGCTGGAGCGGGTCGAGCCCAGCGCGACCCTGCTGCGTGCCGTGCTGCGCACCAAGCACCTGATGAATCCCGACGTGTTGCGGGCGGCCCGGCGCATCGTGGAGAGCGTGGTCCGCCGGCTGATGGAACGGCTCGCCCCGGAGATCCGCCAGGCCTTCTCCGGCACCCGGTCCCCCAGACCGAGCCGTCGGGCCCTGGCCCGCAACTTCGACTTCCGGGCCACCGTGCGCGCCAACCTCGCCCACTACCGGCCCGAGGACCGCCGACTGCTCATCGAGCGCCCGCACTTCCACTCGCGCACCCGGCGCCACCTCGAACAGTGGCAGCTGATCCTGCTGGTCGACCAGTCCGGTTCGATGGCCGGCTCGGTCATCCACTCCGCCGTGACGGCCGCCTGTCTGTGGGGACTGCCCGGCCTGAAGACGCATCTGGTGGCCTTCGACACCTCGGTCGTCGACCTGACGTCCGACGTGACCGATCCGGTGGAACTGCTGATGCGGGTCCAACTCGGCGGGGGCACGGACATCGCCCGGGCCGTGGACTACGGCGCGGGTCTGGTGGAGAACCCCCGGCGGTGCGTCTTCGTCGTGATCTCCGACTTCTACGAGGGCGGCGATCCGTACCGGCTGGTGCGCGGGGTCCGGGCACTGGTGGAGCAGGGTGCCACCGTGCTGGGGCTGGCCGCGCTCGACGAGGAGGCGAACCCGAGCTACGACCGTGAACTCGCCGGCCGGCTCGCTGGGGCGGGGGCGCAGGTGGGCGCGATGACACCGGGTGAGCTGGCCGGGTTCGTGGCGGAGAGGCTGGGACGTTGACGACATCACCGCGTACGGATCTGCTGGCCCTGACACCCGACACGCTCGCGGCACTCACCAACCGGGGGCTGGTGCGAAGGGCGACGAAGGAACTCGACGGCGGGGCGCCCCCGGAGCTGCGCGGCGCGCCGGACGGCGGGGTGACGGCCCGGTTCGCGGACGGCGCCGAGGCCGCGATGCCGCCCGGGGCGTCCCTGGACAGCGGGACCTGCACCTGCGCCGCGGCCGGGGTCTGCCGCCATCTGATCGGGCTGGTCCTCGCCTACGGACGGGCGGCGGACCCGGCCCCGCCCGGGGAAGAGGTCCCGGACTGGTCACCGGGCGACATCGACGACACGGCACTCGCGGCGGCCGTCGGCGCCCGAGCCCTGGCCGCCGCTCGGCGCTCCGCACGGCGGGGTGCGTCGGTCCGCGTCCACCGCCCGACCCCGCGGGAACCGCACCCCTGGGTCGAACTGCCCACGTGCACC
Source organism: Streptomyces sp. SP18BB07 (assembly GCF_036322545.1). Classification (NCBI taxonomy): domain Bacteria; kingdom Bacillati; phylum Actinomycetota; class Actinomycetes; order Kitasatosporales; family Streptomycetaceae; genus Streptomyces; species Streptomyces sp. SP18BB07. The sequence goes on along the minus strand of NZ_JAQYWT010000307.1, from coordinate 47,946 downwards.
GTGCGTTTCCCGGTGCCGGGGCAGGCCGCGCACGCCCTGACCGACGCGGCCGACAGCCTGCGCGGCGAGATGCTGGCCCTCGCGGTGTGGGCGTTCCGCACGGCCGACGCGACCGACCGGCAGGCGAGACTGGTCCTCGTGCCCCTGCGGGACCTGGGGACACCGACCGCCGCACCGGACGACGAAAGCCGCCCGAACCACGAGGACCCCCCGACGGCTTCCCCTCCACCTGAGGCCTCCCCCGCCCCCTCTCGACCCGAGAACCCACCGACGGCGGCGACGGCGACGGCGACGGACACAGCAACGCTGACGTCGACGGCAGCATCAGCGCTGGCACCGGCAGCGGCAGCGGCACCGGCACCGGCACCGAACACAGCGAAGAGCTCTGCAAAGGGGACAGCGAAGGACGCGAACCGTTCGACGGCCCCAACCGCGGAGACGCCCCGCTCCGAGCCCTCCCCCTCCTCTCCCCTCCGACAACTGGTCGAACTGGCCGATGAGTTGCTCCTGGACGGAGTCACGCACGCCGACGCGGTGCAGAGGGGCGCGTTGCGCACGGCGGCCCGGCGGCTCTCGGCGGCGGGGGCCCACTGGCCGGCCGCGGCGGCCATGGAGCTGGCCGATCAGCTGGACGCCCATGCGGAGCGCCATGCCCTGCACCGACCGGAGGAGGTCGCGACGCTCCTCGCCGAACTGCACGCCCGGCACCGGGCCGCAGGGCATCCCGAGGTGCTCGGCGTGCGGGAGGCGACGGAGACACCGTTGCGGCGGGTGCGGCTCACCGCGCTCGGCTGCCGGGTCTCGGGCACCGCCGAACGGCCCCTGGCCGAGGTGTACTTCGCCCACGCGAGCGCGGGCATCGTCCTCGTCCTCCGCAAGGACTGGCCCGAGGCCGGACGGCGCGGCGTGCCCCCGGTACCGGGAGCGGTCGGCGCCCATCCGCCCCCGCCGCCCGCCGGACGCCCGACGGCCGACAGACGGCTGCCGGCGGACAGGCGTCTGCTGGGCACGACCCTGTCCGCGCTGGCCACCGGCAATCTGGTCAGCGAGAGCGCCCGCCGCACGCCCAGCCGCAGACTGACGCTGGCCCGGGGGCGGGTGGCCACCACCACGGTGTCGCCGGTCGGCCGGTCCTGGGCCGACCTGCCCGAGCCGCTCCTCGTCCGCGACGTCACGGGACTCGTGGCGGCAGCCGACGCCCGCCCCCCGGGGCTGATCCGAGCGCGGGTGGAGGCGGAGGCGGTTCGGGTGGTCGAGATCGCGGAGGTCGAGGAGGTGGGCTACGACCCCGCCGAGCAGGTCCTGAAGGCCACCGTCAGGGATGCGGCGGGACACCCCGTCCGGGTCCACGCCCCCCACAATCCGCTGTGCCCGGCCGCCCTGGACGCGCTCGCCGCCGCCCTCACCGAGGGCGGGGTCACCCACCTCAGCGGGGTCGTGCACCACGCCGGGGGACGGACCGGCATCACTCCGCTGGCCCTCCTCGGACCGGACGGCGTCCTCGTCCCCGACCTCGCGCCCCCGACGGTCCCGCCCGTGCTGCCGCTCGCCGACCGCACCCCGTCCGATCCGGTCGCGACAGCGGTCGAGGCGGCGCTCAGCGCCCTCGCCGACGCCGCCCACCACGGTCTGCGCCGCCTCCCCCGCTCCGCCGCCGACCGGCTCCGCGAGGCGGCGGACCGGCTGACCCGCACCGGCCTCACCACCTCGTCGAACCTGCTGAGAAAGCTCCTCCACACCCTGGACCACGCCCCACACGACCACCATGCCCAGCACGCCGATGGACGAGCCGCCCCGGACGCGCGTTCGCGAGCCGCCTCGGACGCGCGTTCGATCGCCGGGGCCGCTGCCCACGCGCCCACGACCGCCTGGGCCGATGCCTGCATACGCCTGCACACCACGGCCGAGTTCAGCCACCGCGGCCCCTGACCTCCACCCACCCCGATCCAGCCACCCCGATCCGGCCTCCCTCGTGACGGATGTCGTCACGAGGGTTGACGGTGGCCCACGGGACGGTCACCTTCGATAACGCCCACACCATGGGAGCGCTCCCATCCCCGTGTCGAAGGGACGGCCATGCAGCCGACGCACAGCCAGTTATCCCGACGGACGTTGGTCGCCGCGGCTGCGGCCGGCCTCGCCTCCACCGTCGTGTCCCCCATCGCGTCCCCCGCCCTGGCCGCCGAGCCCCGGGCGGCCCGGTTCCACACGGTGGGCCGGATCAGGAGGGAGGCCGACGGGACCGTCCGGTACAGCTGGCCCGGCGTCTCCTTCGAGGGACGGTTCCGCGGGACCGGCGTCGGCGTGGTCCTCGACGACGCCGACAACGACTACGACGTCCAGGTCGACGGTGCGACCGTCGCCACGCTCGTCACCCCGGGCCGTACCGTCTCCTGGGTCGACGGTCTCACCGACGGGGTGCACCGCGTACGGGTCGTGAAGCGCACGGAGAGCCCGTGGGCGGTCGGCCGGTTCGGCGGGTTCGTCGCGGCTCCCGGGGGCGGGATCCTCGCAAGCCCCCGGCCGCGGCGCCGGCAGATCGAGTTCATCGGAGACTCGTACACCGCCGGTTATGGAAATGTCTCCGAGATCCGGGACTGCTCCGGCAACGGCGGGGTCAATCGGAACAGCAATGCCGATCTCGCCTTCGGTGCGCTCACCGCACGCAAGCTGGGCGCGGATGTCCAGATCAACGCGTTCTCCGGGCGCGGCATGGTCCGCAATTACAACGGCGGCGAGCCCGGAACCGACTTTCGCACGTACTACGACCGGGCCCTGCTGAACGTCGAGGGCGACGTCTGGCGGAAGCCGCGTAGTTGGTGTCCGCGGGTCGTCGTGGTCGGGCTCGGCATCAACGACTTCTCGACGCCCCTGAACCCCGGGGAGCGCTGGAGCACGACGGCCGAGCTGGTCGCCGCCTACGAGAGCGCCTACCACGGGTTCCTCGACAAGCTGCGTGCCCGGTACGGCCGGGAGACGTTCCTCGTGGTCTCCGTCGCCCACCTCTGGAACACCACGGCGTTGGCGGAGGCCACCGCGCGGATCGTCGAGGAGCGGGTCCGGCGGGGCGACGGCCGGGTCAGCCACTGGTACTACGACGACCCCGGCCTCGACTTCCTGGGCTGCGACTGGCATCCCTCGCTCCACGACCACCGGATCATCTCCGGGCTGCTCGACGCCCACCTGGCCCAGCTGCCCCTGCGCTGGTAGCGCGGCCCCCGCCAGGTGGCCGGGCTCAGGCCGGCAAGGGGCGGCCCGGCCGCAGCGTGTCGAGCAGGCCGATGTGGTGCAGCGTCGCGACGGGCGCGAGGAGGTCGGGGTGGCGCAGGAGTGCGGCGGCCCGCCGGTCGAGTTCGTCCGGGGTGAGGAGGCGGCGGAAGGCGGCGACCGGACCGGCGGTGTGCGGGGAGCCGTCGAGGGCGTCCACGGCGGCGCGGGCCAGCTCGGTGTCGGCCAGGAGGCAGGCCGCCCAGCTGGCCACGACCTCGTCCACCCAGGTCCGCCAGGCGTACTCGTCGGGGGTCGGGGCCTCGTCGTAGCCGGTGATCCAGTCGAGGCGGGTGGAGCCGCCCGGTCCGGCCATGCCTACGAGGGCGGCGTCCATCGGCGTCGGATAGCGGAGCCAGGCGGCCACGGTGACGGCCTGCCGCGCCTGCGCCTCGCAGAGCGCGCCGTCCAGCGCGCCGCCGCCCGCCGGGTAGGCGCGCGTCAGCCACTGGGTGGTCGCCGCTATGAGCGGGGAGAGATCTGCGAGCACGATGGGCCATCCGTGGGTACTGGGGAACGCGTGGCACAACGTAGTCGTGCGCCGCGCGCCCTGAAATGGCGCAGGCCACGGAATGGACGTGTCCTGGGCCACACCCGCGCGTCGCACTGACTCACCGGACGTCAATACGACGCATTCGGCGCGGTGAGGGTTTCACTGACCTCCACACAGGTCCGGGCCGGAAAACGCATGCCGGGACGCGCAGGCGAGGAGCGACGGAAATGGCACACGGCGGAGACGTCATCGAGGAATTGAAGGCGGACCACCGGGAGGTGGCGGAACTCTTCGGGAAAATCGAGGAATTGCCTTCCGGCGACCCGAAGCGCAAGGAATACGCCGACCTGGTCACCATCGAGTTGGTACGGCATTCCGTCGCCGAGGAGGCCTACCTCTACCCGGCGGTCCGCGAACACCTGAGCAACGGGGACGCGGTCGCCGACCGGGAGTTGGCGGATCACACCGCGGCCGAGCGCACCATGAAGGACCTGGAGCGGTGCGCCGTCGACGACCCGGAGTTCGACCGGCTGGTCACGCAGCTGATGGCCGAGGTCAGGCACCACGTCCGGGACGAGGAGAGCAATCTCTTCCCGCAGTTGGCGAAGGCCTGCTCCGCCTCGGTGCTGAACGACCTCGGCGACAAGGTCCGCAGGGCCAAGAAGCTGGCGCCGACCCGCCCCCACCCCGGAGCCCCGACCAAGCCGCCGGCCAACAGGATCCTCGCGCCGGGCCTCGGCCTCGTCGACCGGATGCGCGACGCGTTGAGTGGCCGGGGCAAGGAGTCCTGAGCGCATACCGTTGCCCGGCATGAGGCTTCTGATCATCGGCGGCAGCGGTTTCCTGGGCGGCGAGTTGGCGCGCCGGGCCGTGGCGGCGGGCCACGAGACGTCCGCGACCCGCACCACCCGGCCGCCGGACGCCCGGCGGGACGTCCCGCCGGGCGTCTCCTGGCACGCCCTCGACCTCCGGGATCCCGCGGGGCCGGCCGAGGTGCTGGCGCGGGTGGCTCCCTCGGTCGTCGTCAACGCGTCGAGCGGCGGCTCGGACTGGGCGGTCACCGCCGAGGGCGGGGTGCGGGTCGCGCAGGCCGTGGCCGGGCGGGGGTGCCGGCTGATCCATGTGTCGAGCGACGCCGTGTTCTCCGGTGACGACGGCCCGTACGACGAGACCCGTCTCCCGGATCCCGTCACGCCGTACGGTGCCGCGAAGGCGGCGGCGGAGACCGGGGTCCGGCTGCTGGCACCGGACGCCGTCGTGGTGCGGACCTCGCTGATCATCGGGGACGGGCACGCTCCGTCCGCGCACGAACGGCATGTGCACGATCTGGTGGCCGGTGACCGCGACGGTGTGCTGTTCACCGATGTGGTGCGCTGCCCGGTGCACGTGACCGACCTGGCCGCCGCGCTGCTGGAACTGGCGGCGTCCGAGGCGGTCGGCGTACGGCACGTCGCGGGGCCGGACGCCCTCACCCGGCACGAGTTGGGTGTCCTCGTCGCCCGCCGCGACGGCCTCGATCCGACGCGGCTGCCCGCCGGACGCCAGGCCGACGGCGCCCGGCGGGGAGCCCTCGACGTCCGGCTGGACAGCCGGGTCACCCGGCGGGACCTGCGCACCCGGTTGCGTGGCGCCCGCGAGTTCCTCGCGGGGCCGCGCGTCTGACGGACGGCCGCCGGGCGGGGTTTCAGCGTGCGGTACGGGCGAGGTCGGCCATGACCTCGACGGTGCGGTCGAGTTCGGCTTCGGTGTTGTAGTAGTGCGGGGAGAGCCGGACCAGGGGGTGGACGCCCCGGTGTTCGGTGTCGAACTGGGTGTGTGCCGGGTCGGTGGTGGTGACGTTGATCCGCTGCCGGGCGAGGCCGTCGGCGACCTCCGTCGCGGACAGGCCGTCGACCTTGGCGGTCACGATGGCGCAGCGGTGGGTGCCGAGGTCGTGGGTGGTGACGCCGGGGAGGGCGTCGAGCCGGTCGCGCAGGTACGCGCCCAGGGCGAGGGCCCGTTCGCCGATGCGGTCCAGCCCCAGGTCGAGGGCCTGGCGCACGGCCGCGTCGAGGCCCAGGACACCCGCGTAGCCGACTTCCCAGGTCTCGAAGCGGCGGGCGCCGGGCTGCCAGGTGAAGCCGCGTCCGCCGTCCCAGGTGGCCGCGTGGATCTCGGTGACGTACGGGTCGAGGTACTCCAGCGCCTCGGTGCGCACCCAGAGGAAGCCGGTGCCGCGCGGGCCGCGCAGGAACTTGCGGCCGGTGGCCGTGAGCATGTCGCAGCCGATGGCCTCGACGTCCACCGGGAACTGGCCCACGGACTGGGTCGCGTCGAGGAGGAACGGGACACCGGCGGCGCGGGTGATGCGGCCGATCTCGGCCGCCGGGTTGATCAGACCGCCGCTGGTGGGAATGTGGCTGATTCCGACCAGGCGGGTGCGTTCGTCGATCAGATCGGCGAGGGCGGCCGTGTCGAGTTGTCCGGACGGGTCGTCGGGAACGACGACGATCTCCGCGCCGGTGCGCCGGGCGACCTGGAGGTAGGCGAGCACGTTGCTGCCGTACTCGGCCCGGCCGGTGAGGATGCGGTCGCCCGGCTTGAAGGTGAGCGCGTAGAACGCGGCGTTCCAGGCGTGGGTGGAGTTGTCGAACAGGGCGATCTCGTCGGGGCGTCCGCCGATCAGCCGGGCGAGGTTCGTGTAGGTGGCGTCGATGCGGTCCTGCTCCTGCCGGGCCGCCTCGTAGCCGCCGATGGTGGCTTCCAGTTCCAGGTGGGCGGTGACGGCGTCCAGGGTCGGCCGGGAGAGCAGGGCGGCTCCGGCGTTGTTGAGATGGAGTCGGTGGGCGGTGCCGGGGGTGTCCCGGCGCAGTGCGTCGATGTCCATGCCCTCAACCCTTCCCACCGGTCAGCGCTTGGTGAACTGGGCGCGGCCCGGCTGGTCGACGTTCGGGGTGAGGGCGATGCCGGTGTCGGTGAGGGTCTGGCCGTGGATGTCCGTGATTCGGATGTCGGAGCCGCAGCCGGCGCCGTCCGCCGAGACGAAGTAGTTGTACTCCTGGCGCGGGAGTTGCCGCCAGGTGGTGCCGGTGCGGACCTCAAGGGCGGCGACGGGGTTGCGGTGGTTGCGGACCTGGATGCCGCACCACCACTGGGTGGACCCTTCCTTGTAGCGGTAGGAGACGGGCCCGGCAAGGTCCGGGCTCACCAGCGTCCAGGTGATCGGCACCCGGCCGGCCACGGGGTCGGCGATCCGGGCGAAGGCCTGCTGCCCGAGGTCGACGTCGCCGGGGCGGCACTCCGGACAGCGGTCGACGATCTTCACCGTGAGCTCGCCGCGCGGGCCCTTGACCCGGATGAAGGCGCCGCACATACGGGCGTTGTCGTAGTCGGTGTGGTTGAGGGCGGCGATGGCGATGTCGCTCGTGGCGTCGTAGAGGCAGTTCCCGACGCCGGTCGCGCCGTAGAAGGTGCCTTCGCCGGAGTAGGTGACACCGGGCCGGACACTGGCGTACGCCGGTGCGGGGGCCGCCGTCAGGAGGGCGGTGGCGGTGGCGGTGGCGGTGGCGGTGGCGGTGGCGAGGAGGGTGAGCCGACTGCGCATGTCGATGCCTTTCGAGGGCGGTGGGGCGTGCTCGGGGGCCCGAGATCCTGGCATCGTTGAATCCTCAAGTGAAGCGTGATTACGGCCATCCGTCCGGAACACCCGAGTCGCCCCCGGGCCCTTGTCACCCACGGACGAACCCCGGCCCCGCAGGACTCATCTCCCGCAAACAGAACGGGGATCGGCCGGGTCCGCCCCTCCTCCGCTGCCATATTCGAAAGCCACTTCGGAGGTGGCTGTGACGCTAGAGGTGACGACATCCCGGGCGGGGCAGGTGGCGGAACGTACGCCCGGCCGAGTGCCCGAGCCGGTACCGGAACCGGTCCCCGAGCCGGTCCCGGAGCGGCGACCCGAACCGGTCCGGGCACACACCGTCGACCGGACACCCGACCGGACGCCCGACCGGACCGCCAACCGGACACCCGACCGGACGCCCGACCGGACCGCCAACCGGACACCCGACCGGACGCCCGACCGGACCGCCAACCGGACGCCCGACCGGACATCCGACCGGACATCCGACCGCATCGCCGAGTTGGAGGGGCGTCGGGCGCGGGCGCTCGCGCCGGGCGGGCCCAGGAGACGCGGGGAGTACGGGGCCCGCGAACGGATCGATCTGCTGCTGGACGCGGGCTCGTTCACGGAGACGGGCCTGTTCGTGCGGGCACGGCCGACCGGGGACGGCGCACGGCGCCCGTACGGCGACGGGGTGGTCACCGGGCACGGCACGATCGACGGCCGCCAGGTCTGTGTCTTCGCCCAGGACGCCACCGTGTACGGCGGCAGCATGGGCGAGGCCTTCGGGGAGAAGACCCTCGCGCTGATGGACCTCGCCCTGAAGACCGGCTGCCCGGTCATCGGGCTGAACGACGGCGGCGGCGCCCGCATCCAGGAGGGCGTCACCTCCCTCGCCCTCTACGCCGAACTGGTGCGCCGCAACGTCCAGGCGTCCGGGGTGATCCCGCAGATCTCGGTCGTGCTGGGCCCCTGTGCGGGCGGGGCCGCGTACTCGCCGGCCATCACCGACTTCACCGTAATGGTGGAGGGCGCCTCGCACATGTTCGTCACCGGGCCCGACGTCATCGAGACGGTCACCGGCGAACGCACCAGCGCCGAGGAGTTGGGCGGCGCCCGCACCAGCAACACCGTCAACGGCAACGCCCACTTCCTCGCCGCCGACGAGGTCGACGCCCTCGACACCGTGCGCGACCTGCTGTCGTACCTGCCCGCCAACAACCTGGAGCGGCCCCCGCAGTACACGCCGGGGGCCGCGCCCGCCGGGCCGCGCCTCGACACGGTGGTGCCGGACCGGCTCGGTCAGGCCTACGACATGCGGGACGTGCTGCGCGCGGTCGTCGACGACGGTGAACTCCTGGAGATCCAGGAGCTGTTCGCGCCGAACATCATCTGCGCGCTGGCTCTCGTCGAGGGCACCACGGTCGGGGTCGTCGCCAACCAGCCGCTGCGCTCGGCGGGGGTCCTCGACATCGACGCCTCCGAGAAAGCCGCGCGGTTCGTCCGCTTCTGTGACGCGTTCGGCATCCCCCTGCTGACCTTCGCCGACGTCCCCGGCTATCTCTCCGGCGTCCGCCAGGAGCAGGCCGGCATCATCCGGCGCGGCGCCAAACTGCTCTACGCGTACGCCGAGGCGACCGTCCCCAAGGTGACGGTCGTGGTGCGCAAGGCGTACGGCGGCGGGTACGCGGTGATGGGGTCCAAGCACCTCGGCGCCGACATCAACCTCGCCTGGCCCACCGCCCGGATCGCCGTCATGGGCGCCGAGGGCGCGGTGGGCGTCCTGCACCGCCGCGAACTCGCCGCCGCGGCCGACCCCGAGGCGCTGCGGGCCCGCCTGGTCACCGCGTACGAGAGCACGTACGGGACCCCGTACCTCGCCGCCGAGCGCGGTTACGTCGACGCCGTGATCGCCCCGCGCGACACCCGTGCCCACATCTGCCGCGCCCTGCGCGCGCTGCGCGGCAAGCGGGCGCCGATGCCGGAACGGCGCCACGGCAACATCCCGCTCTGAGCGCGCCCGCGTCTGAGCGCGCCCACGCGTGAGCGGGGCGCGCGCCGGGCGCGCCGGGTCCCGCCGAGTCCGCCGGGTCCCGCCACCCCGTCCCCCGCCACCCCCGTCCGCAGTCCCCCGCCACCGCCGTCCCCCGTCACCGCTGTGACCGCAAGCCGTTCCGCGACGTGAGGAGCCATGCCCGATGGACAGCCCCCGCCCCCCGCTCGCGCCCGCCTTCCGCAGTCTGCCGGAGTATGTGCGGCACTGGGCCGAGACCACCCCCGACCGCCGGGCGTTCACCTTCGTCGACCATCCCGCGCCGCAGTCGCGCGGCGTCCACCGCACCCTGACCTGGCGCCGACTGGACCTGCGGGTACGGGCCGTGGCCGCCCGGCTCGCGGCGGAGGCTGAGCCCGGGGAGCGGGTCGCGGTGCTCTGCCCGCAGGGGACGGAGTACGTCACCGCCTTCCTCGGGGCGCTCGCCGCCGGGCTGGTCGCCGTACCGCTGTATCCGCCCGGTCTGCCCGGACAGGGCGACCGGCTGTCGGCGGTGCTGGCCGACGCGTCCCCGGCGGTCGTCGTCACGACGACCCAAGTCCTGGACGACGTACGGGAGTTGTGTGAGGCGCGGGCGGTGCGGGTCGTCGCCGTGGACCGGATCCCGGACTCGGCCGCCGACGACGGACAGCCGCCCGCCACGCCCGACGCCACCGCCGTCGCCTATCTCCAGTACACCTCCGGTTCGACCCGCACCCCGGCGGGGGTCGAGATCACCCATGCCAATGTCGTCGCCAACGCCCGCCAGGCACTGTCCGCCTACGGTGCCGACGCACACCCGGCGACCTGTGTGGGCTGGCTGCCGCTCTACCACGACATGGGGCTGGTGCTCAGTGTCGCGGCGCCCGTGGTGCGGGGGCTGTTGTCGGTGCTCATGGACCCGGTGGCGTTCCTGCACGAGCCCGTGCGCTGGCTGCGGCTGCTGGCCGCCCATCCGCTCGCGTTGAGCGCGGCGCCCAACTTCGCCTACGACTACTGTGCTTCGGCCGTCACCGAGGCGCAGAAGGCGGGGCTGCGCCTGGACGGGGTCATGGCGCTGATCAACGGCAGCGAGCCGGTCCGCCCCGGCACGGCCGACCGTTTCCACGCCGCGTTCGCCGCCCAGGGCCTCGCCCCGCAGACGCACTGTCCGTCGTACGGCCTGGCCGAGGCGACCGTCTTCGTCAGCGCTGCCCGGCCCGGCGAACCGTTGCGCGGATTCGCGCTCGACCGGGACGCCCTGGCCGCCGGCAAGGCCCTGCCCGCGCGCCCCGAGGACCCGAGGGCGGTGCTGCTGGCCGGCTGCGGCGCGCCGGCGGGCCAGCGGGTGCGGATCGCCGACCCGGTGACACGGGTCGCGCTGGCCGAGGGAGAGGTCGGCGAGATCTGGGTGCAGGGCCCCAACGTCGGCCGGGGCTACCGGAATCAGGACCGGCAGAGCCGGCGGGTCTTCGGTGCCCAGCTCGCCGATACCGCGTCCGGTCCGGGCGGATGGCTGCGGACCGGCGACCTGGGGACCGTCCTGGACGGGCAGTTGATCGTCACCGGGCGGCTGAAGGACCTCATCGTCGTCGACGGGCGCAACCACTACCCGCAGGACGTGGAGGCCACGGCCCAGGAGGCGCATCCGGCCGTACGGCGCGACCGGCTGGCCGCGTTCGGCGTGCCGGGCGGTGCCGGGGAACGGGTGGTCGTCGTCGCGGAGCACGCACGGGCCGTGCCGCTCGCCGACATCGACGTGCCGGCCCTCGTACGGACCGTCCGCGCGGCCGTCTCCGCCCGGCACGGGCTGCGGCTCGCCGACGTCGTCCTCGTACCGCCGGGGACGGTGCCCCGGACGTCCAGCGGGAAGGTCTCACGGGCGTCGACCCGTGAGCGCTATCTGGCGGGTGCCTACGCGGTGGGGGTCGGGGGATGAGCGTCGTGGGTGAGGGCGGAGGCGGGGGCGAGGGGCAGGACGAGGGCCGGGGCAGGAGCAAGGGCGACAGCGCGGACGCGCACGGGATGGCGAGCGGGAGCGGGAGCGGGGAGGCCGGCGCGGGCGGTCCGGGGCGGGTGTTCGCCGACGGCCGGGAAGGGGTGGTGCGGCGGCTGATCGCGGCGCAGGTGGCCGCCTGGAACGGCGGGGCCGCCGAGGACGTGCCGATGGACCGGCCGCTCGCGGACCTCGGGATGTCCTCGCGGGACGCGGTCGTGCTGGCCGGGGAACTGTCCCGGGCGACGGGCCGCGAACTGCCGGCGACACTCCTGTGGGAGGCGCCCACCGGGGACGCGCTGGTGGCCCGGCTGTGCGGCAAGGCTGCGGACCTCACTCCGGTGACGGACGGGGTCCGGGGTACGGGCCTCGCCCCGGTGACGGACGGGATCCCGACCGCAGCCCCCGCTCCGGCACCGGGCCTCGCTCCCGCGCTGGGCCTCGCTTCGAGCGCGGACCTCGCTCCCGTAGCGGCCCCGTCACGGCAGGCCCCCGCGCCCGGTGAGCCCGTCGCGGTCGTCGGGGTCGGGTGTCGGCTGCCGGGTGGGGTGCACGGCCCGGCGGAGTACTGGCGGTCGCTCCTCGACGGTGTCGACGCGATCCGGCGCGTCCCGGAGGACCGGTGGCGGGACTTCACGCCGTACCCGCCCGCCGACGCCCTCCCGTACGGCGGCTACCTGGACGACATCGCCGGGTTCGACGCCGACTTCTTCCGTATCACCCCGCGCGAGGCCGCGGTGATGGACCCGCAGCAGCGGATTCTCCTGGAGATCGTACGGGAGACCCTCGACCACGCCGCCGTCCCGGCCGGGTCCCTCGCGGGCAGCGCCACCGGCGTCTTCGTCGGTGTCTCCGCGCCCGAGTACGGGCAGCTCACCGGCGCCGACCCGGCCGCCGTCGACCCCTGGGCGCCGGCCGGCGGGGCGCTGAGCGTGGCGGCGGGCCGACTGGCGTACGTCCTGGACACACGGGGGCCGAGCATGGCGGTCGACACCGCGTGTTCGTCGTCGCTGGTGGCCGTGCACCAGGCGTGCGTCAGTCTGCGCACGGGTGAGAGCGATCTCGCGATCGCCGCCGGGGTGAACCTGCTGCTCTCGCCGACCGTCACCGTCGCGTTCCGGCGGGCGGGTGCCCTCGCGCCGGACGGCCGGTGCAAACCGTTCTCCAAGGCGGCCGACGGCATCGGCCGGGGCGAGGGCTGCGCGGCGGTCCTGCTGAAGCGCCTGTCCGACGCCGAACGGGACGGCGACCGGATCCTCGCCGTCGTCCGGGCCACCGCCGTCAACTCCGACGGCCGCTCCAACGGCCTCCTGGCTCCCAACCCGGCCGCCCAGCAGGCCCTGTTGCGCACCGCGTACGCGCGGGCCGGGCTCTCCGCCTCACACATCGACCACGTCGAGGCGCACGGCACCGGCACCCCGCTCGGCGACCCCATCGAGGCGGGCGCGCTCGACGCCGTCCTCGGCACGGGCCGCGACCCCGACCAGCCCCTGCTCCTCGGTTCCGTCAAGGGAAACCTGGGCCACCTGGAGTCCGCCGCGGGCATCGCCGGGCTGGTGAAGACGGTGCTCGCGCTCCACCACGACCTGATCCCGCCCTCGCTGCACTGCGCCGAGGGCAGCGCGCTGGACGCCGACGCACGGCTGCGGGTCGTGACCGAGGCCGAGCCGTGGCCCCGGTACGGCGGCACGGCCACCGCCGGGGTCTCCGGGTTCGGGTTCGGCGGCACCAACGCCCACGCCGTACTGGAGGAATGGCGGCCGGGCGCCCTGCTGCCGCCCCCGGCCGAGGAACCCCCGGCCCGCCTCCATCTCCTCTCCGACGTCGACGCCGACCGGGTCCGCGACACCGCCGGCCGGCTCGCCGACTGGCTGGACACGCCCGAGGGCGGCGCCGCGCACCCCGCCGACGTGGCGCGCACGCTCGCCGGGCGGACGGGCCGGGGGCCTGTGCGGGCGGCGGTCGTCGCCGGGGACCGCGCGGAACTGGCGGACGGGCTGCGGGCGTTGGCGGCCGGACGACCCCACACGCGGGTGCTGGTGGACGACCGGGATGTCGTCGGGCGCGGGCCGGTGTGGGTGTTCTCCGGGTACGGCAGCCAGTGGACCGGCATGGGACGCCGGCTCCTCGCCGAGGAGCCCGCCTTCGCCGCGGCCGTGGAGAAACTGGACGGACAACTGGCCCCCGAATGCGGGCTCTCCCTCTACGAGCACCTGGCCTCCGGCGACGACCTCGACCGTCTGGAGGTGGCCCAACCCGTCCTCCTGGGGCTGCAGTTGGCGCTCGCGGAGCTGTGGCGCGCGTACGGTGTCGAACCCGCCGCCGTCATCGGGCACTCCGTGGGCGAGGTGGCCGCGGCGGTGTGCGCGGGCGCGCTGGAGGTGTCGGAGGCGGCCCGGGTGGTGGCCGTACGGGCCCGGCTGCTCAGCGGGCTGCGGGGCGGGGCGATGGCCGTGGTGGACCTCGACGACACCGAACTCCCGCTGCTGGAGCGGGACTTCCCGGGGGTCCAGGTCGCCGTGCACTCCTCCCCCTGCCAGAAGGTGGTGACCGGGGAGGGCGAGCCGGTGGCCCGGCTGGTGGAGCGGCTGGAGAAGGAGGGGCGGGCCGCGCGGGCGATGCGGGTGGTCGGGGCGGGCCATTCGGCCCAGGTGGACCCGTTGTTGCCGGAGTTGACGGCGGAGCTGGCCGACCTCCGGGGCGGGCGCCCCCGTGTCCCGGTCTACTCGACCGTGCTGGACGATCCGCGCGGCGACTGCGTGTTCGACGCGGCGCACTGGGCCGCCAACCTGCGGCGGCCCGTGCGTCTCGACCGGGCGGTCGCCGCGGCCGCCGCCGACGGCCACACCGCGTTCGTCGAGCTCTCCCCCCACCCGGTCCTGGCCCGGGCGATCACGGACAACGCGCCCGGCGCCCTCGCCCTCGGCACGCTCCACCGGGACGCCGACACCTCCGCCGACTTCCTGAGCCGGCTGGGCGCCCTGCACACCGCCGGGTCGCGGCTCCCGCGGCCTGCAGGGCGCGTCATCGACCTGCCCGCGCCGCGCTGGCGACACGCACGGCACTGGTGGACGGACGGCCGGGCGGGGGTCGCGGGCGGGGACCGCGCGGCGTGGGAGGGCCGTACCGAGGGCCCGGACGTCGGGCCCGCGCCCACGACGTGGCCCACCGGGCAGGAGCGGGACGCCTCCGTCTCGGCTCGCCTCTGTCACCACATCGCGGCCGTCACCGGGCACCCGGCGACCCGTATCACCCCGGCCACCGCCTTCGCCGAACTGGGCCTGGACTCGCTGATGGCGGTCCGCATCCGCTCCGCCCTCCAACGCGAGTTCGACATCGAACTCCCCCTGCGCGACCTCCTGGGCGCCGGCACGGTCGAGGTGACGGCGTCCCGCATCCAGCGGGCACTGTCGAGGGAGGAGGGGCCGGCCGAAGCCACCCCGGTCGCACCACCCTCAGCGGTGACGGCTGAGCACCCCCTGCCCCAGCCCATCCGTCCCCTGGGCCCCCTCCTCCGCCCCCTCCACCCCTCCGGCTCCCGGCCCCCGCTCTTCCTCGTCCACGCAGCCGGAGGGACCACCGACGTCTACCGGGGCCTCGTCGAACGGCTCGGCGGGGAGCGGCCGGTGTACGGGATGGAGCGGGTCGACGAGGCCCGTACGGTCGTCGAGAAGGCCCGGCGGTACGCCGAGGCCGTGGCCGCCGTGCACCCCGACGGGCCCTGCCTGCTGGGCGGTTGGTCGTTCGGCGGCTTCGTCGCACAGGAGGCGGCCCGGCAGCTCACGGCCGCCGGGCGGGAGGTGCGGCTGGTGGTGCTCATCGACTCCGTGCGGCCGCTCCCCCGCGCCGAGGAGACACCGGGCGAGCGGATCCGCGCCCACCTCACCGGCTTCGCGCGCCACGTCGCCGACACCTACGGGGTCGAACTGGAGCTGCCGTACGACGAGTTGGCCGCGACCGAGGACGACGGCGAGCGAATCGACACCGTACTGGGGGCCCTGCGCGAGGCCGTCGACGTGCCGCGCGCGGCCCTCGATCACCAGCGGTCCTCCTATGTGGACCTGCGGATCGGCGAGGCCCACCGACCCGGCCGCCACGACGGGCGGGTGGTGCTGTACCGGGCCACCGAGCCGGCCCCGCACACCGTGCGCGACCCCTCGTACGAGCGGGACGACGAGGCGCTCGGCTGGGACGAGGTGTGCCCGCGTCTGACGGTCGTCCGGGTCGCGGGTCACCATCTGTCGCTGCTCGACCCCCCGCACGTCGACGAGATCGCCGCCCATCTGCGGCGGGAGCTCGCCGAGGAACACCGTTGACCCCGAGCCGAGGAGAGCCGCCATGTCCGATGCCACCGACCGCACCACCGCGATGTCCCGTCGCGCCCTCACCAGAGCGGCCGCCGTGACCGGCGTGGCCGCCCTCTTCGGTGCCGCGACCACCCGGACCGCCGGGGCGGCGGCGCCCCGCACCCCCACCCGGCGCCCCGGCCGGGCGGCCACCACGACCACCACCCCCGCCCCAGGCACCGCCCCCGGCACCGTCACCCGCCTCGGCCCCCGGACCCTCGACGTCTCCCTCCCCTCGGCGGCCCTGGGCCGCAGCGCCCCGGTGCGGCTGATCCTCCCCTCCTCCTTCGACGCGCTGCCCGCCCGGAGGTATCCCGTGCTGTACCTCCTCCACGGGGCGCACGACGACCACACGTCCTGGACCCGGGAGACGGACATCGAGGCGTTCACCGCCGGCCGGGAGCTGATCGTGGCGATGCCGGACGCGGGGCCGACCGGCATTCCCACCGCCTGGCACGACGGACCCGACTACGAGACGTTCCAGGTCTCCGAGGTCCCCGCGCTGCTCGCCCGCGACTACCGCGCGTCCGGGGTCCGGGTGATCGCCGGTGTCTCCACCGGCGGCTACGGCGCGATGGCCCACGCGGCACGTCACCCGGGGAGGTTCGCCGCGGCGGCCTCGTACAGCGGCATCCTCGACACCATGGCACCCGGGGTGCCGAACCTGATGGAAGCCATCGTGTCCCGCGAGAACCTGGCGCCCCGGTCGCTGTGGGGCAGCCCGATCCTGAACGTGCTCACCTGGCGGGACTTCAACCCGCGTTCCCGGGCGGCGGGGCTGCGCGGCACCCCCCTGTACGTGTCGAGCGGCAGCGGAGTGGTCGGCGGTATCGGCGACTGGCTCCCCGAGGCGCTGGAGAGCCTGCTCTGGCCGTCCGCCCACGCCTTCACGGACACGCTCGCGTCGCTCCGGGTGCCGGTGACGACCCACTTCTACGCGGGCGGAGGGCACGGCTGGGCCTACTGGAAGCGGGAGTTCGGCGCATCATGGCCGATGCTCGCCGGTGCGCTGGGGGTGCCGGCGTGAGGCCGCTGCCGTCGGGGCACGGAACGGAGCGCAGGGGACGTCCGTCCAACCCAGGAGTTGTCCCTCGCCCCACGGGCACCGGCCCGCGGGTGAGCCGCCTCCGGGTGAAAGGAGGGTCCGCCGTGGCTGCCCCCGTCCCGCCGTACGGCGTACCGAACGGTCCCGGCGCCGCCCCGGTGCCGCCCGAACTGGTCAAACTGCTGCGCGAACATTTGAAGGATGTCGCCGACCAGGTGGAGGAGGAGGTGTGCAGACAGGTCCCGGAGTACGCCTCCCGGTCGCTCGACGGAGCGAGCCGCGCACTGCTCAGATCGGGGGTCGTGCAGGCGCTCACCCTGTTCGTCGACCACATCGCCGATCCGCGCGGCCGGGGAGACTCGATCACCGCGATCTATCACGAGCTGGGGCGTGGCGAGGCGCTGGAGGGCCACAGCCTCGAAACACTGCAGTCCGCGCTGCGGGTCGGAGGGCTGCACGCCTGGCGGCTGCTGGGCCGCACGACGGAGGAACTCGGGTTGGACTCCTCGGTCATGGCCAGGCTGGGTGAACTGGCGTTCCGGACGGTGCACGAGGTGGCCGAGGCCGCGGCGGCGGGGTACGCGGAGGGGCAGCTGCGCAGCACGGACGAGCTGGAACGGCGCCGAGGGCGGCTGCTCGCCCTGCTGCTGGGCGAGAGGCCGGTGTTGCCGGAGGCGGTGCGCGACCTGGCGCATGGCGCCCGGTGGTCCGTGCCGACGCACGTCGCGGTCGTCGTCCTCGCGGCCTCGCCCGACCGGCGGGAGGAGCGGCCGTTGGCCGCCGCCGGGGCGCTGGTGGACATGGAGTCCCGGCCACCACGGATGCTTGTGCCCGACCCAGACGGCTCGGGCGGCTTCGGCGGCAGGGCGTTCACGCTCGCGCTGCGGGGGCGGCCGGCCGCGATCGGGCCGTCGGTTCCGCTCACGGAGGCCGCCCGGTCGCTGCACTGGGCCACCCGGGCGCTCGGGTTGATGGGGCGCGGCATCCTGCCCCGGCAGGGTGTGGTGCGCTGCGCCGACCATCTGTCGACGCTGCTGCTGTACAGCGACGAACCGCTGCTCGCGCGGCTCCAGACGCGCGCGCTGGCCCCGCTGGAGGCGGTGGCGGAAGGGCCCCGGGGCCGACTGGCCGAGACGCTCCTCGCGTGGCTGCTCAGCGGCAGCAACGTGCCCGATGTAGCCGCTCGTCTCCATATCCATCCGCAGACGGTCCGCTACCGCCTGCGTCAGTTGGAGAAACTCTTCGGAGACGCCCTGCACGACCCCGGCACCCGTCTGGACCTGATTCTCGCGCTCACCTCAGCGCAAAAAGAAAACTGATTCCTGAATTTCCATCCATAACACTCGGCACGATCCAGCGAATAGCTTCGGGACGTCCTTTCCGCAGGCGCTCCTCGCGCCCCACCCTCAAAGGATCCCCATGCGTATCCGCTTGTGTCTCGCCGCGCTCTCACTGGTCGGCGGGGCCGGACTGGCCACCGTCTCGGCGCCCGCCGCCACGGCCGCGGCCTGCACGGACATCGACGTCGTCGCCGCACGCGGCACCTTCGAGCCGGGCACGCTCGGCTTCATCGTCGGTGACCCCGTGTATTCCGCGCTGCAAAGGAAAATCACCGGCAAATCACTGTCCAGCTACAAGGTGAACTACCCTGCGGACCTTTCCCTCACCTCGGCCGCGCAGGGCAACACGGATCTGGTGAACCACGTCAGGAGCCAGGCGTCCTCCTGCCCGAACCAGCGTTTCATCCTGGTCGGCTATTCGCAGGGCGCGAACGTCGTCGACAACTCCATCGGCATCAGCAGCGCCGGCGCGGTCGTCGGCAGTCCCATCGTGGCGACCATCCCCGCCGCGCTCGAACCGAGGGTCTCCGCGGTGCTGCTGTTCGGCAACCCGATCCGGGCCATCGGCAAGAGCATCACCGGCACCTACCAGAGCCGCACCATCGACTTCTGCGCCGCCGGCGACCCCGTGTGCGAGAACGGCGGCGGCGATGTGGGAGCCCACCTCGGCTACACCGCGAACGCCGACGCGGCGGCCGCCTTCGCCGCGACGAAGGTCTGAGGCCCCGGCCCACCGGTGGACACAAGGTGAAGGGCCCGGGAGGAGAGATCCTCCCGGGCCCTTCTTCCATGGGGTGAACCGATGTGCGGCGAGGGCTAGTTGGGGTTCCGCGCGAACTCGGTCAGGCTCGTCGAGACGGGCTCGGGGCGGCCGTTGTTCTGGGTGGGCGCGGCGGTCAGCACGTCCAGGTGCTGGTAGCCGTCGGCGACCACCGGGTCCAGGTCGGCCGGGACCCGGCCCGCCAGGAGTCCGTCGCCCGCGAGCACGGTGAGCGTCGGGTTGGCGGTGAGCCCGTCCGGGTGGACGACGAGCCGCTTCACCTGCGGCGAGGTGGCGAGTTGGAGGTCGGTGACGAGCTTGGTCGGGAAGTACTGCTCGGTGAAGTCCAGTGGCTGCTGGGCCATGCTGCGGGCCAGTTCCTGGATGTCGGTGACCTCCTTGCCCGCGTCGGTGAACGGGGTCCCGTCGGCCGACCGGTAGCCGGGGTCGTCGGGGTCGCCGACCCGGTCGTAGTTGCGCCAGGAGTAGAGCGGCCCGCCGGGCCGGTCGGGGATGGCCTTGTACTCGCTGCCGAACAGCGCCGGTTGCGCGGAACTCCCGTTGGCGACGGGGAAGTTCTTGTCGACGATCGGGCCGCCGTCGAAGAAGCCCACGCTGCTCTGGAGGAACGCCAGCGGCACCGAGTGGTCGTCCATCAGCGCGCCGAGGACCGCCTCGTTGGTGAGCCGGAAGTCCTTCACCGCCGGTGAGCCGGAGAGGAAGGTGGCGGTGTCCTCGGAGAACAGGAAGCGGTTGGTGACCTCGATGTTGGTGTTCAGGGGCAGGTAGTCCGGCAGGGTGGCCTCCCCGTCCGGGTCCTGCAGCGCGCCGAGGCCGGTGATGGCCAGCAGGGTCATCATCTCGGGGTTGAGGAGCACCGGCGCGGAGAGCGTGCGGGAGAGGACCCCGCTGTCGAGCCCGGCCTGCACGGCGCCGTAGCCGAGGCCGATGTCGGGCAGGTTGGTGTCGTCCGGGATGCTGCCGCTGAGGTCGGCGAGGGAGGTGGAGACGGTGGTGTCGAGGGCGAACCAGCCACCGCACTGCCGGTGCCCGGCGTCGGCCGTGGTGGTCCGGTCGCCGTCGAAGTCGGCGGTCGCGAAGTAGCCGGTGATCACCCCGCCCAGCGAGTGCCCTCCGCACAGCAGCTTCTCCTTGCGCACCCGCGGGTCGGGCAGTTCGGCGGTGAGCAGCTCGTACTGGTCGCGGACGGTCCGTTCGATCCCGAGCTTCGCCATCCAGCCCAGTTCGCCGTTGCCGACGAAGCCGTCGAAGGTGTGGCCGTCGACCTGCTTGTCGCGGTAGTAGTAGTCGACGGCCGTGTGCTGGTCGCCGGAGGCCACGCCGGTGCGGTCCTCCAGGCAGTTGGAGCGCCGGTCCAGCGCCCAGAACTCGATGTGCCGTCCTTGTTCGGCGGCGCGGGCGACGGTGTTGCGGGCGACGCTGTCGAAGGCTCCGGCGCCCTCCAGGATGCCCGGCTGGGCGACGAGGATCCGGTCGGCGTCGGCCGAGGCGGCGGGCCCGTCGGCGGATCGGTAGCGCAGGTACGACAGCCAGTCGCACGCCGCCGGTCGCGCCCCGAAGGACGCCGGCAGGGGCGCCCTCACCCGGACCAGCGTCTCGGTCACCCCGTCGACGGGGCTCGTCGACGCGACGGCCGTCTCGGTGCGTGCGCTGTCGCCCCGGGCGTCCGGGGCTGCCCCGGTGACCGCTCCGACGGTCAGCAGCACCGCCAGCGCGGCACCGCGCAGCGCCCTCAGGTTCTTTCCCTTGCTGCGACTCGTGTTCATGCTGGGACGGTAGGACCGCGCGAGCGGCCCCACCGTCCCATGCTCACAACAACGCAGCCACCGTCGGCCCCTTTGTCACCAGGCACCAACCACCGCTGCCCGCACACGACTCACAGTCCGTCGCTCACCATCGCGGACACGATCCGGACGTGCCGGTCGGCCGCCGTGCCGGAGAACTCGTTGTCGTAGTTCAGCCCGTACGGCCAGAAGTGGCCGCCGCCGGTGGAGATCTTGGCGCTCGCCCCGTCGTACTGCCGGACCAGCGCGGTGGCCCCCGAGCCGGTCCAGGTGCCGCTGCCGCCCAGCCGCGACCAGCCCGCGCTGGTGCCGACGCCTATGGTGTGCGCGATCTCGTGCAGCGCGGTCCGCTCGTTCATGTAGCTGCGGTTGGAGCCGAAGCGGATGGTTCCGTTGATGTTGCCGTCGGCGGTGGGGACGCCCGGCTCGTAGCGGACGGTGATGGTCTTGCCGAGGTCGCTGAGGTTGTTGTACCGGGCGACGGCCGCGTTCATGGCGGCCGTGATGGTGGCGTACGCCGACTGCTGGTCCTGTGTCGGGTTGCTCGCCCGTACGAGGGTCCAGGTGATGGTGGCGGCCGCCGCCCGCTCGCCGGGCACGGGCCCGGCCTGCGGGGCAGCCTGCGCGACACCGGGTCCGGCGAGCAGCACGGCCGCCAGGGCGGCCATGACCACCTTCCTGCGCGGTGAGTTCATGGGGCTCTCCAGTTTTCGTGGGGGGGGTGGGGGGAGTTCAGGCACCGATCTTTCCGGTGCCTGCCCCGGCCCGTACGAGGGCCGGGACGTCCGCGGCGGGGTCCAGCGTGTACGCGTAGTACGTGCGGGGCTCGACGACCGTGCCGTTGGTCTCGCACGTGCCGGAGCCGGCGAAGACGTTGTTGCGCTGGACCAGTCGGCCCGGTCCCGAGGCGTCGTAGCCGCTCGCGGAATAGCAGGGGTGGGGGACGCCCTCGAAGTGGTTGCCCTCGACGACGACGCCCGCGTTCATCGTCGAGGCGACGCCGTAGATGGCGTTGCCCTTGTAGTAGTTGTTGTAGACGTGCACCGGCTCGCCGAACCGGACCCGGGGGTGCCGCTGCCGTGAGCCGTCGAAGAAGTTGTGGTGGACGGAGACCTTCAACTTGCCCGTGTCCTGGCTGCCGTTGCCGTCGGAGTGCCCGAGCAGCATGCTCTTGTCGGTCTTGTTGAACCAGTTCCAGGAGACGGTGACGTACTCGGCGGCGCGGACCACGTCCACCGCCCCGTCGAGCGGGGCGACGAACTCGTTGTGGTCGATCCAGATGTGGTGGGACTCCCGGCCCACGCTGATGGCGTCGTCCTCGGCGTTGGTGAACCTGATGTTCCGCACGATGACGTTGAAGGAGCGGTAGAACTCCAGGCCGCCGCCGTCGATGACGGCCGAGGGACCGACCCCGATGATGGTCTTGTTCGGGCGGACGCCTTGTTTGCTGGTGATGTCGATCGTGCCCTGGACCCGGATGACCAGCGGGCCCGTGGTGTCGATGTACTGCAGGAACTGCTCGGTGGTGGTGGCGGTGACGGTGGGTCCGCCGGCCCCGCCGGTGGTGCCGTTCTGTCCGAGCGCGTTGACGGCGGCGAAGCCGGTGGGGGACGTCTCCGCGAGCGGGGCCGACCGCGCGTCGGCGGCCGCTCCGGCCTCGACGTGCGCGGCCGCTGCGAGCAGCAGGGCGAGCGTGAGTGCGGAAAGCGTGCGTGACGACGACCTCATGTGGTTCCTCCCGGGACGAGTGGGGGACGTTCCTGGGTCCTGCGAATTCGCGTGAATCCGTGCACACAAGGGCTAGAAAGCGCTTTCAGTTTCCTGAATGCTAAGCACGTGTTTTGGGCATGTCAACGAGATCGCGTTCGCCTCTGTGTTGTGGAAG
The DNA here is from genome assembly GCF_036322545.1 of Streptomyces sp. SP18BB07. NCBI lineage: Bacteria > Bacillati > Actinomycetota > Actinomycetes > Kitasatosporales > Streptomycetaceae > Streptomyces > Streptomyces sp. SP18BB07. The sequence goes on along the minus strand of NZ_JAQYWT010000307.1, from coordinate 25,400 downwards.
GAGTGTCGTGACCCCACGACATCGCATCGCCCGGGCTCTGGCAGCCACGGCCCCCCTGGTACTCGGCGCGGGCCTCGTGACCGCGCCCACGGCGAGCGCGGACACTTCGGCACCGGCGGCACAGGCGGCGCCGGGCGCGGTCACCGTGCGGATCGACCCGTCGTACCGGCAGCAGGAGTTCGAGGGCTGGGGCACCAGCCTCGTCTGGTTCGCCAACGCCACGGGGAACTACCCCGAGCCCATCCGAAGACGGCTCGTCGACATGCTGTTCGGCGAGGACGGCCTCGGCCTCACCATCGCCCGCTACAACATCGGCGGCGGCAACGCCCCGGACGTCCGCAAGGACTACATGAAGGCCGGCGCGACGATGGACGGCTTCTGGAAGGCCCCCGAGGGCACCACCCGGCAGGACATGGAGTGGTGGGACCCGAACGACCCCGACCACTGGAACTGGGACGCCGACCAGGGCCAGCGCTGGTGGGTGGACCAGATCAAGGACAAGGTCGACACCTGGGAGGCGTTCAGCAACTCGCCGCCCTGGTTCCAGACCGTCAGCGGCTATGTCTCCGGCGGCTTCGACGCGAACACGGACCAGATCCGCGCCGACCGCGTCGACGAGTTCGCCGGCTATCTGGTGCGCGTCACCGAGGAGTTGGAGAAGCGGCACGGCATCGACTTCGACACCATCGCCCCACTGAACGAGCCGAACACCAACTACTGGGGCACCCAGATCGGCGCGAACGGCCAGCCCACCGGAGGCCGCCAGGAGGGCGCGCACGCGGGCCCCGTGCTCCAGCAGAAGGTCGTCCTCGCGCTCGACAAGGCGCTGGAGGGAGCGGCGACCGACGCCGAGATCTCCGCGATGGACGAGACCAACCCCACGATCTTCACCCAGAACTGGAACGCGTACGACACCTCCGCGCGGGCGGCGCTCCCCCAGCTGAACGTGCACACGTACGGCACCGGCATGCGCACCAGCGCCCGTGACATCGCCAAGGGCGCCGACAAGAAGCTCTGGATGAGCGAGGTCGAGGGCACCTGGGGCACCGGCACCGACTTCACCGGCATGGAGCCCGGCCTCGGCATCGCCACCCGCATGGTCGACGACATGCGGGAACTGGAGCCCTCCGCCTGGGTGTTCTGGCAGCCGATCGAGGACTCGATCCCGCAGGCGGCGGCCGGCAAGAACTGGGGCAGCATCCATGTGCCGTTCAACTGCACGGCCACGGACACCCTGGAGACCTGTCCGATCCGGGCCAACTCCAAGTTCCACACCATCCGCAACTTCACCCACCACATCCGCCCGGGCGACCACTTCGTGAAGGTGGACGACCCGTCCAGCGTGGCCGCCGTCAGGAAGTCCGGCCGTGCGGCCAGCGTGGTCCACGTCAACAGCGGCACCACCGGGCGTTCCGTCACCCTCGACCTCTCGCGCTTCGGCAAGGTCTCCTCCCGCGCCACCGTCACCCCCGTCGTGACGAGCGCCGACGGGGCCCTCGTCGAGGGCACGCCGGTCCGGGTGAAGGACCGTGCGGCCACTCTCGACGTGCCGGCCAAGTCCGTGACCACGTTCCTCGTCGACGGCGTCAGCGGGGTGGCGAAGGACGCCGCGCTCGTCCAGCCCGGCCATGTGTACCGGCTCCAGGGCGCCCAGAGCGGCAAGTCGCTGACCCCGTCGGAGGAGGGCACCGGCGTCGTCATCCGCACGACCGACGCCGCCGACGCCCGGCAGCTCTGGTCCGTCGAGCAGCTGACCCCCGGCCACGACAACCGCGAGCGCTACGCCCTCGCCGACGCCCGCACCGGCAGGCGGCTCGCCGTCCGTGACCACCAGGCCGTCCTGGAGGACCCGGCCGACGGCGAGGTCCCCGCAGCCGCCCAGTGGATCATCTCGACCACGGGCGACGGCAGTTGGACCTTCGTGAACGCCGCCACCGGCCGCCTCCTCGACGTCACCGGGAGCTCCTCGGCGGACGGCGCCAAGGTGTCGACGTACACCCCGACCTCGGCCGCGAACCAGCGTTGGACGGTGGCCGACGAGACCGTGCTGCGCACCGAGCGGGCCGAGGCGTTCACCGTCCCCGGTCTGCGGCCGAAGCTGCCGGAGACGGTGACCCCGGTCTATCGGGACGGCGCCCGGGGCAGCCTGCCCGTGGAGTGGGAGCTGCCGTCGGACCGGAAGTGGCGCAAGCCCGGGACCGTACGCGTGACGGGTGAGGCGACCGACGCCCTCGGCCGGAAGCACCCCGCGAAGGTCCTCGTCACCGTCGACACGATCGCCTCGACGCTGCCCGCCCGTGCCAAGACGTACGTGGGCGGCGCGCCGGAGCTGCCGGCGACGGTCGTCGGCGTCGGCCGGCACGGCGGTCGGACCACCCTCCCGGTGAGCTGGGACGCGGCTCCCGAGGGGGCGTTCGACGAGGTGGGGGTGGTGACCCTGTCGGGCAGCGCGGAGGTCGTCGGCGGCGGTACGGCCGAGGCGACCGTGCGGGTCCAGGTCACCGAGGCGACCCGGAGCAACATCGCGACGGACCCGGCCGTCTCCGTGGGCGCCTCCTACACCGAGAGCGGCTACTCCGCCGAGCGGCTGCGCAACGGCACCACCGCCGAGAAGGCCTGGTCCAACTGGCGGTCGGGCACCAAGAACCCGTCCGACACCATCACCTTCGGTCTGCCGAAGGCCCGTGACCTCACCCGGATCGTCGCCCACTTCAACCGCGACGGGACCAACGTCTCCTTCCCGGAGAGCCTGAAGGTGCAGGTCCGCGCCACCGAGAACGGTCCGTGGACGGACGCGGGCGACCCCGTCGCGGTCGGCACGGAAGGCACCCCGGTGATCGACGTCCCGCTCGCCGGGGGCCCGGTGACCGATGTGCGCGTCGTCATGACCGCGCGTCCGGGCGGCTACATCACCATGGGCGAGATCGAGGTGTACGCCAAGACCGCCGGTGCCTCCTCGGACGCGGCCGCCGGCGGGATCGAGGTCGCGGGCCGGCCGATCGGGTCCTTCGACCCCGACACCACCGCCTACCGGGTGGCGACCGACGACCCGGGCCGGGCGCAGGTCACGGCGACGGCGCGCGATCCCTATGCGACCGTCTCCGTGGAACGCGACGGCCGAACGTCCGCCGTCGTCACCGTGACGAGCGAGGACGGCTCACGCACCCGGGCGTACCGGATCACGCTCGTACGACGCTGATGTGACCGGCGGGGGCCGCGAGCAGGCCCCCGCCGGTCACCTCGCGGGCCAGGGTCACCTGGCATGAACCGCCGGCCCGCGAGAACCGGTCACCTCACCGGGGTGGTCAACTGCTCGCGCAGGCCGCCCCGTTGAGCGTGAAGGCCGTGGGCGCGGTGTTGGTGGTGCCCTTGCTCCCGATGAACCCGACCGTCACGGACCCCGCGGCCGGGATGGTGGAGGTGTAGGAGGCGGGCTTCACGCTCACCGAGCCTCCGCTCTGTGTAGCGGTGCCGCCCCACATGTTGGTGACGGTCTGGCCGTTGGCGAAGGTGAAGGCGAGGGTCCAGCCGCTGACGGCGGCGGTGCCGGTGTTGCGGATGACGATCTCGCCCTGGAAGCCCCCCTGCCACTCGTTGGTGGCACGGTAGGCGACGGAGCAGGTACCGGCGGGCGTGCCGCCGGTGGTGACGTTCACCGTGGCCGAGCGGGGCGAGCGATTGCCGGCCGCGTCCCGGGCGTAGACCGCGAAGGTGTACGCGGTGTCGGCGGTGAGGCCGGTCAGGGTGACGGAGTTGGCCGTCGCCGAGGCGACCTTGGTCTCCGTGCCGCCGCTGACGCGGACGACGTCGTACGCGGTGACGCCCACGTTGTCCGTGGCGGCGGTCCAGGAGAGCTGGGCCGACGTCGCCGTCACCGCCGAGGCGGCCGGGGTGCCGGGGGTGCTCGGTGCCTGGGTGTCGCCCGGGGTGCCGCCGCCGAAGACGGTGGCCTCCTCGGCCGTCTGCGCGATGCCGTTGGCGCCGTTGAAGATGCGCTGGCCCCAGGCGCTGAGTCGCGTCGGGTCGAAGCCGATCGACAGGTCGAGGATCGGATCGGTGTTGCCGCTCCAGGACCAGGCCAGATAGCCGAGGTCCAGCCGCTCGGCGGCGGCCATCATGGTGTCCTCGTCGGGGTCGCCCCACTGGTCGGCGGGACCGCCGAACTCGCCGATGAGGAGCGGCAGTCCGGCGTTCACGAAGGCGCTCAGGTAGTCGTTGATCTCGGCGGCCGTGTCGAAGACGCTGTACATGTGGATCGAGAAGATCAGATTGCCGGTGGTGTCGGCGTCGTACACGGACTGGGCGTTGGCGCGCATGACGCCCTGCCAGTCCTGGCCCCAGTTCGGCGCGTCCACCATGATCGTGTGCTGGAAGCCGGCGGCCCGCAGCTTCTGCACGGCGGCCTTGGTGGGGGCGGTCCAGCCCTCGGGGTTGGTGTTGCCCCAGGGCTCGTTGCCGATGTTGACGATGACGTAGTCCTCCTCGCCGGCGAGGACGTCCTTGAGGCCGATCCAGTAGTCGGCGGCGTGGTCGAGCGTGCCGGCGGCGGCCTCCTCGCCGTACCCGGTGGTGTCGTGCACCTCCAGGACGCAGATGAGCCGGTTGGCCTTGCACTGGGCGACGACGTTCGCCACGTCGGCGGGGCTGTTCTTCGTCCAGCGGTGCCCGTCCGAGAGGACGACGCGGACGGTGTTGGCGCCGAGCGCCTTGATGTCGGCCAGCGACTGCGTCTCGCCGGGGTACCAGGTGTGGGCGTGGTTGACGCCGCGCATCACGAAGTCGTTGCCGTTGGACTCCAGCAGCCGGCCGTCGCTGATGTGCAGGCCGGTGGCCCGGACGTCGGGGGCCGACTGGGCGAGGGCTACGGCCGGGGCGAGGACGCCGAGGAGGGTGAGCGCGATCATGCTCGCGAGGCCGGCCAGGAGCGTGCTCAGGGGGTTTCTTCCAGTTCTCACTGCGACTCCAGGTGGGGGTGGGCGCCGAGAAAGTCAGGCATCAAGGGGTGGGGGGTGCCGAGGAGATGAAGCTATGGGAGCGCTCCCATGAACCCATCTCGTCCCGTACACGTCAACCCTTCGCGCGCGGTCAGCGGCGAAGACCGGCCCGGACCGCGGCGGCGACGACCGCGTCCCGCTCGGCCGCGGTGAACCGTCCCTCGGCCACCCAGCCATCGGCGAGGGCCCGCACCGCCCCCACGAACGCCTCGGACGTCGCGAAGGGCGCCCGGGCCCAGAGCACGTCGAGGAAGGTCAGCCCGTCCCCACGGCTCCGGTTCGGGACCCCGGAGCCGGCCGTACCGAACACCACCGCGGGCTCGGAGCGCCGGAAGTAGGCGTGGTAGGAGAGGTCGTTCCCGACGAAGAACGGCGCGAGGGTGAGCCCGTGCGTGGTGAAGTGCAGGGGCCTGCCCTCGGGGCGAACGGCGTCGGCGAGATCACCGCGCAGGGTGAAGTCCTTGTAGAAGGAGAAGCCGCGGAACTCGGCCTCCGCGCTCTGCGCGACCAGCAGCAGCGGGCCGAAGAACACCGACTGGATCGTGGGGTCGTCCGGGGTCCGCTCCACCCGCAGCCGGTACGGCGCGGAGATCCCGACGCGGTCGCCGCGCCGCCACTCCCGGCTCAGCGACAGATACGACCCGGGCACGGCCTCGACCGGCTGCCGCACCCCGTTGACCGTCACGGTGAACCCGGCCGTGGCCCAGGACGGCACCCGCAGTCGCAGATCGAGCCGGCCCCCGCCCTCGCGGAAGATCAAGGTGCGCACGCCCTCCGCCGGATAGCTGCTCGTCTGTTCGACGACGAGCCCGCGCTCCGGCCACCGAAGGGTCGAGGCGAGGTACAGGTTGACGTACAGCGCGCCGCCGTCGGCGGAGCGGAAGTACACCGAGTCCTGGTACTTGGTGTGGTTCTCCATGCCGGTGCCGCCGCAGCACGTGCCGGTGTTGCCGTACTCGCGCACGACTCCCGGGCCCATGCCCACGAAGTAGGTGACCTCCGGGCTGCTCGTGCTCGCGGTGTCCCTGCGGGAGGCGAGGATGTGGTTCGTCAGCCCCCGCTCGTAGTAGTCCATCCGGGCCGCGTCCGGCTCCCGGAAGAACAGCTGCCGGCTCAGTTTCAGCATGTTGTACGTCGCGCAGGTCTCGGCGTTCTTGTCGTACAGCGTGGCCGCGACGGCGTCGCGGGCCTTGAACATCTCGCCCTGCCCGGTGCCGCCGAGGCTGTAGGTCCGGTGTCCGACGACCATGCCCCAGAAGTTGCGCGCCGCCTCGGCGTACCGCTCCTCCCCCGTCTCGTCGAACAGTCGCAGGTAGCCGGTGAACTGCGGGATGTGCTGGTTGGCGTGACGCCCGTCGAGGATGTCCCGGTCCTGGGCGCAGGCGTCGAGCAGCGCGGTGTTGTCGAAGCAGCGCGCGGCGGCCAGGTGTTCGGGCTTGCCGGTGAGGGCGTACAGGTCGGCCATCACCTCGTTCATGCCGCCGTACTCGCCGGCGATGTAGATGGACCACATGCGCTCCAGTTGCGCCCTGGGCAGCCCGCCGAGCCTGCTGTGCACCCAGTCGCCCATCTTTGAGGCGATGGTCAGGGCCTGCGCGTTCCCTGCCAGGGTGTGGGCGTCGAGCAGACCCCGCATGATCTTGTGGCAGGTGTAGTACGGCGCCCAGATGGTCGGATACGTGGTGTAGCTCTCCAGCAGGATGAACTGCGTCTCCGGGTACGCCGCCAGGAAGCCGGGGTGACTGGGTCTCGGCGTGCCGCGCTCGGCCAGCGCCGTCTGGCATTCCCCCAACGTGGCGACCAGATAGTCCAGTTTGCTCTTGAGTGCCGCCTCTCGGGTGTCGGCGTACGCCTGGGCGACGAGGGTGAGGAAGTGGCCGCCGTAGTGGCCGCGCAGATTGCCGTCGGAGGTCTCCCAGCCGCCCGGCGGACGGGCTCCCCGGGTGTCGAGTCCGGCGTTGGCGCGGAAGACGGCCAGGATGCGGTCGGCCGGGTAGGACCGGGCGTAGTTCAGCATCAGGTCGCGCTTGGCCCGGAACACGCCGTCGCCGAGGGTGACCCGGTCCAGCGGGAAGGGGTGCACCGACCAGGTGGCCGGGGTGGGCAGCGGGGCGGCGTGCGTCTGGGCGGACGCTCGATGGGCCGGGGCGGCGTGGGCAAGCGAGGTGGCCTGCGTGAGCGGGCCGACGGCGGCCGCGCCGGCGGCCAGGCTCAACAGCCGTCGCCTGGTGGGGGGTTGGGACATGCTCTCGACTCCGATCTTCTCTGGTTCAGCGGGTGGAGGATGTGGGGGATGTGGCGGGCGCTGGGGCGGGGTGGGGTGGTCACGACGAGGTGAGGGTGCCCGTCACGGTGACCGTCGCCGTCGCGCGGTACGTCGTGCCCGCCACGGTCCCCCTCACCTCGAAGGTGCCGGGCTCGTCGTACCGGCCCGGTTCCACCGGGTCCCAGGTGACCTCGACACGGCTGTCCCTGGAGCCGTCGTTGTAGGTGGCGACGAGGGTCGCCGGGAGGGTGGGCGCCCGGCCGGCCCGGGTGGTGACATGCTCCTCGGCGATGCTGGTGATCTCGACCGCGTCGGTCTGCCGTACCCACACGGTCGCGGTGACCGGGCGTGCCGCGAGGTCGGCGATCCCGGTGATCCGGACGCTGGTGCCTCCCACCGCGACCTGTTCCTCCGTCAGCGCGGGCCAGGCGACGGGTGAGCGGGCCGTGGCGCCGTCCTCGTACACCAGCGTCACCTCGTCCGGCAGTTCGGGGACCGTGCCGCGCGGGGTGGGGACGTGGACCTCGCGCGCCGCCTCCGGCGTCTGCGCGTACACCTTCCACTCCTGGACCCCGAGGGCCAGGTTCGGGTGCCCGGTGAGCCGGGCGCGCAGGGCCGTCGTCGTGACGGGGGTGAAGGTGGTCCTGTTGTAGCCGTCCTCAGTGGTGCCGTAGCCGCTGGGCGCGGCCACCTCGCGCCAGGTGTCACCGTCCCGGTACTCGATGACCCAGGACGCGGGCACGCCGACGCCGTCGCCCGCGCCGGGCTGGGCGTCGCGGAAGAAGTACAGGTCGGAGCCGTCCACGCGGACCGGGTCGGCCCAGGTGTACTGGACCCACTGGGTGCCCTTCTGCGGCCAGCTGCCCCAGCGCGGGGCGTCGGAGGAGGAGGCGGGTTCCCGGCCGTCGTTGATCGCGGCGATCGACTCCCAGCCGGAGGTGTAGGAGGCGGTGGGGGTCGCGGAGGGCGCCACGTTCACCTGCCCGTCGGACAGCCCCTCGGCTCTGACCACGACCTTCTTCGAGGAGCCCGACGCGCCGTCCGTGGCGGTGAGTTGGAGGGTGTAGGTGCCGGGCGCGGTGAAGCGGGCGACAGTCGTCGGCGTGCCCGGCTCCTCGAAGATGACGGTGCCGCCGTCGGGCCCGTCCACCGCCTCCCACACGGCGGAGAGCTTCCCCTCCGGCAGGCCGTCGTCCTCGACGATGCCGGTGAGCCGCACCTGCCCGGGACGGCTGTACGTGGTGTCCCGCCACGCCTCGACGTAGGGGGCGCGGTCGCGGGCCGCCGGGGGCCGGGCACCGGTGTGGAACGCCTGGATCTCCTTCAGGCCGCTGGTGTGCCCGTCGCGGTGCCGCATCGACACCCGCAGCTTCTGCGCGGTCACCTTCGTGAAGCGCACCTGGTTCAGATTGGCCCGGGGATAGGTGGGCGTCTTGACGGGCCGGGCCACGTCCCGCCAGCGGCCCTCCCGGTCCTGGTACTCCACGGTGTAGAGCGCGGGCTCGGCGTACCCGCCCGGCCGTTTGTCGCTGGAGAAGTACAGCCGGACGTCGTCGACCGCGCGGGGCCGTCCGAAGTCGATCTCGTACCAGTCCTCGGCGTTCCCCGAGCCGCGTGCGCCCCAGTGGGGCTCGTTGACGGTGAACCCGTCGACGGCCCCGGCCGTGCCCCGCCCCTCGGCCTCGTGGGAGGCGCGGGCCGTGGCACCGGCGGCGAGGTTCTCCGTCGCCGTGCCGGTCAGGTCGCGCCCGGCCTTGGCGAACAGGTCGGTGACGCGGTCCTTTCGGCCGAACTCGACGTCCTGCGGTGCCGCGACGGCCGTCCGCAGCCCGGTGGTGCGGGCCTTGGCGCCGCCGCCGTCGGGGAAGGTGACCTCGCGGGTGACCGGGTCGTAGACGAGCCGGGTGAGCCGGTCTGCGGTCAGGGCGAGCCTGCCGTCGAGGTAGAGGGAGTAGCCCTCGGGGACCTGACGGCCGTACGGCCGCTTCCCGTCGCCCGGTTCGTCCCAGATCACCGCCACGTCGGTGCCCCGGTAGTTGATGTCCGTGACGGCGAAGTGGGGCCAGTCGACGTCGATCGGGGACAGCTCGACCTTCCGGTCGTCGCGGGGCCGGAAGCCCATCGCGTCCTCGATCACGGTCCAGTTGGTGGTGCCGAGGATGGTGTGGTGGATCCAGGAGCGGTAGCCGATCTTCTGCGGGTCGGCACCGCCGTCGGCCCAGAACTCGTTCTGGTCGGGCCACCGGTTGTCGCCGTCGACGTAGTGGGCCCAGGCGTTCCAGGAGAGCAGCTTCTTGTACCAGGTGCGGTCGATATAGCGGTTGGGGTACTTCCGCAGCACGGAGGAGAGGAAGCGGAAGGTGACCGTGGAGTTGATGACGGAGAAGTTGTTGCTCCCCGGGTGGCCCTGCTCGGCGGCCTCCGCCTTGTCGGCCTGGTTGGCGGTGAAGAACGGGAAGACCGGGTACTGCTTCGCGTCCGCCCACAGCCGCAGCGCTTCGAGGTACTGGGGGTCCTCGTCCGGCGTGGGCATCAGGCCCACGCTGTACGGGTAGTAGTTGTTGATCTCCTTCCAGGGCACCAGGCTGTCGCTCGCCACGTGCCGGTGCTTCAGCAGCTTGTCCTGGGGGTCCCAGAGGTGTTCGAGGACCGCGTCCTTCACCCGCTGCGCGACGCTCCGCATCCTGTCGGCCCCCGCCTTCTCACCGAGGACGTCGTACGCGCGGGCCGACGCCATGGCGTTGCTGTACACGTAGGCCGACTCGGCGCGGTCCAGGTTCCCCGGTTTCCAGTCGAACGACACCGCGTCGGCGTCGTTGCCGGTCATCGCGCCCCAGTCGTACTCGATCAGCCCGTTGCCGTCGTGGTCGTAGGCCGCGAGCTGGCCCTCGACGTCCTTCTCCGCGTACCGGGCGAGGTTGCGCGGGATGCCGTCGGGGCCGCCGTGCACCTGGTAGGAGCGCCAGGCGGCCTCGGAGATGTACTGGGTGTAGCTGTTGGACCAGTTCTCCGGGTCGCCGGGGTTGTCGGTGTACTTCCCGTTCTTCGACACCTCGCCGACGGACACCCACGGGCCGTACGCATAGCTCGGATCCCGCAGGTACTTGAGGTCGTCCACGAACATGCCGACGGTCAGCGCGATGGCGTTGTTGTAGCCGAGGACCCCCTCCATCGAGGTGGGGAACTGGTAGTCGCTGCCCGGGATGTCGGCGTCGAGGTAGTTGTACCGCAGCAGCCACCAGCGGTAGTAGAGCGTCTTCTCGATGTTGTCGTCCGGGAGGTCCATGAAGGGCAGGTTCTCGGCCCACCAGCGGTTGTACGCCTGCACATGCGCGCGGAAGGCGGCACCCGGGGACGCCGTGCGCACCGCCTCGTACGCCGGCCGGGACGCGCTGATCTCCTCGGTGACGAAGCCGAGTTGGACCTTGGTGGTGAGCGTGCGGCCGGCCGGGACGGTGACAGTGCGGGTCAGGGTGTCGCCGTCGGAGGTGAAGCCGTCCCCGCTGAGCCGGGGGAAGACCGTGGTGAGGTTGTTCTTCGCGGGCACCGTGCCGGTGAGTTCGCGGCCCTCCGGGGTGCCGGTGTACGGGGACGAGGCCCGCAGGGTGATCTCACGGCTGCCGGAACCCGTGTGGGTCAGGGCCAGCCGTGTCACGGCGACATTGGCGTCGGTGATGAACTTGGTCTGGACGACCTTCAGCCCGGTCGCCTCGTGGGTGAACTCGCCGCGCCAGTGACTCGGCGTCTGGACACGGGCGGCCACGTCCTCCCGGAGGGTGAGCCGCTCACCGTCCACCACCAGGTCGACCGTGTACGCGGACCGGTTGTCGATGCTCTCCCAGTACGCGACCTGCCCGGCGAAGCCCAGCCGGCCGGGGTCGTGCTCCTTCATGAACACCGCCCGGCCTCGGGTGAACAGCCAGTCCCCCGCCGGGTCGTCGCCCTTGCGGGCCAGCATCCGGTCCATCCAGAAATCGGTGCCGTCCCCGGCTCCTCGGTCGGCGTCGTACTGGGCGCGCATCGTACGGCGCACCGTGAAGCCGGCGGGCAACTCCGGTACGGGCTCGGCCGATCCGGAGTAGACCGGGTACCCGATCGCCGAGTTGTCCGCCTCGGCCGGAACGGCGACGAGCGTGACGAGCAGCCCGGCGGCCAGCACCCCGGCCAGAGCCCTGGCGCGACGCCGTCTTCGGGGTCCGGGCACGGCTACCTCCCTGAGGCGGGGTCGGGGGCGGAGTCGGGGCCTGAGTCGGGGCCGGGTCCGGGGTCGGGGGCGGATCCGGTGCCGCCGTCCGGGCGCTGGGGCGGCCCCTCCTCGGTCGTCGGCAGCCACACCCGCATCGTCGAGGGGCCCCGGTTGGCCCAGGAGTGGTAGGGCACCAGGACGATCCCGGTGCGCTCGGCCGGCGGCTCCTGCGGGGCGTGCCCGAGCGGCTCGTACGGCCACGCCCGCGCGCTCGGCCCCGCACCCCCGGCGACCTCCCCCGCGACCACGACGGTGGCGGCGGTGTCAGCCGTACCGCCGGGCCCGTCCTCGGGGTCGACGGACGTGTCCACCCGTACGGCGTCGACATCGTTGCCTTCGAGGAGGTCGACCGACTCGGCGCAGTACACCAGCGGCCCGCGCTGCACGGCGACCGTGCCGCGTACGGCGTCGATGCGGGGGTCGGCGCGGATCCAGCGCGGGGCGACGGGGAGTTCGAGGCGTACCTCGTCACCGGGCCGGAAGACCCGGGTGAGGGCCGCCGTGCCCGGGGCGACCGGGCGGCGCACACCGTCCGGGTCGACCAGCGAGGCGGTGGCGCCCGTCGCCCACCGGGGCACCCGCAGGGAGAGGGTCCAGGGCCGGTCCGGGGAGCGTCCGATCCGCACGGTGACGGTCCCGCCGGAGGGGTAGTCGGTGCGGACCCGCAGGGCGACGCCCGGCCCGCCGGTGAGGGAGGTGGCGATGTCGGCGTCGGCGTACTGGTGCAGTTGCACGCCCTCGTCGTCCGCCGTCGCCAGATAGGCCGGCAACTGCGCCAGGGTCCGGGCCACGTTGGTCGGGCAGCACGACACGGCGAACCAGGGGGCGCGCAGCCCCGAGTCGGCGCGCGGGCTGTCGGCGTCCTTCGGCGGTACGACGCCCCGGTGCCGCCGGTGCAGGGTGTTGGTATAGAAGAAGGACCGGCCGTCCTCGGCCGGGGAGGTCGCGACGACGTTGAACAGGGTCCGTTCGACCAGGTCGGCGAAGCGCGGCTCGCCGGTGGCCAGCAGCAGCCGCCAGCCGAGCATCACGGAGGCGACGCCGGCGCAGGTCTCGGAGTAGGCGCGGTCCGGGGGCAGGGCGAAGTCGTCGCCGAAGGACTCGTCGCGGTGGTGCGAGCCCATGCCGCCGGTGAGGTAGGTGCGGCGGGCGACCGCGTTGTCCCACTGGCGTACGACGGCGGCGAGCAGCTCGTCGTCGCCGGTCTCCACGGCCACGTCGACGGCGCCGGCGGCGAGGTAGAGGGCGCGGACGGCGTGGCCGCGCAGCGTCGTGGCGCGGCGTACGGGGAGGTCGTCCTGGAAGTAGGCGCGGCCGAACTCGCCCTCGGTGAGGGTGCCGTGGCCGCGTCGGTCGACGAACAGCGCGGCCTGGTCGAGGTAGCGCTGTCGCCCGGTGAGGCGGGCCAGCTCCACGAGGACCGACTCGATCTGGGGGTGGCCGCAGACGCCCTCGATGCCGCCCGGCCCGAAGGTGGCGCACACATGGTCGGCGGCCCGCTGGGCGATCTTGGCGAGTTCGCCCTCGCCCCGGGCGCGGGCCTGGGCGACGCCGGCCTGGATGAGGTGCCCCTGGCAGTACAGCTCGTGGCCCTCCTCCAGGTCGCTGTAGCGGGCGGGCTGTCCGGGGCGGCCGAACGCGGTGCTGAGGTAGCCGTCCGGGTCCTGCGCGGGGGCGACGAGGTCGGTGAGGTCGGTGATCGCGGCGTCCAGCGCGGCACCGCCGCCGTTCGCGGCTTCCCAGGCCATGGCTTCGAGGAGTTTGTAGACCTCGGAGTCGGCGAACTCCCGGCCGCGCCGGTCCCGTTCGATCCTGCCCTCGACCGCGGCCCGGAAGTTGCCGGTCCAGCCGACGCGGTCCATCCAGTCGCGGCAGTGGTCGAGCGTGGCGGTCGTGTTGGTGTGCCGTCGCCGGGCCCAGAAGCCCCCGGTGATCCTGACCTCGTCGAGTCCGAGCGGCCTGAGGCGGCCACGGGTCGGCGCCACGGGCAGGACGGATGACATCACCGCGTTCTCCCTCACCTGTTCATGCCTCCGGTTCGTCCCTTCGGTCGTCGGTGGGCCGTGCGGTCGTGGCGTGCGGGTCTCCCAAGTGCGTCAGCCCTTGAGCGCGCCGGACATGAAGCCCCTGATGTAGTGCCGCTGCAGGAGCAGGAAGAGGAGCAGGCACGGCACGGCGAGCACCACCACGCCCGCCTCGGTCGCGCCGTAGTCGACGGCGCCCATGCTCTGCTGCCGCAGGTTGGCGACGGCCAGCGGCAGGGGCGCCTTCTCGCTGTCGGAGATGAGGATCAGGGGTGCGATGAAGTCGTTCCAGGCGGCGAGGAACGCGAAGAGGCCCACGGTGATCAGCCCCGGCCGTACCGCCGGGAGGAGCACCCGGCGCAGCGCGCCCGCCGTGCCGCAGCCGTCGACGAGCGCCGACTCCTCCAGTTCACGCGGGACCGCCTCGAAGGAGATCCGCATCATGAAGGTGGCGAACGGCAGTTGGAACATGGCGAGGACGAGACTCAGCCCGATCAGCGAGTTCTGCAGGTGCAGCCTGCCGAGCAGCACGTAGAGCGGGATGAGCAGGGTGGCGTACGGGACCATCAGGATGGCGAGGGTCAGCAGGAACAGCAGGTTCTTGCCGGGGAAGTCGAAGCGGGCGAAGGCGTAGCCGCCGAGCAGGGAGACGCCGAGGGTGAGGGCGACGGTCAGTGCGGAGACGACGGTGCTGTTCAGCAGGTACTGCCACAGTCCCGCGTCGTACTCCAGCAGGGTCCGGTAGTTGCCGAGGCCGTGGCCGGATTCCTGGGCGGTGCCGGGCTGGGGGCTGACGGACGCCCAGGTGTTCCACAGCAGCGGGAAGAGGAAGATGACGGCGAGGCCGCCGGCGACGACGTAGTGCGGTGTCCGGCCGAGGGCGCGGGCGAGCACGGTCTGGTCCCCTCTCATGATTCGTCGGCGCGGCGCAGACCGCGGAACTGGAGGACGTTGAGCAGCAGCAGCGCGGCCAGGACGAGGATCGACAGGGCCGCGGCCGTGCCGAGGTTCATCCGCTGGAAGGCCTCGCGATAGATCAACTGCACGACGGTGACAGTGCTGTTGTCCGGTCCGCCCTTGGTGAGGACGAAGAACTGGTCGAACGCCAGCAGCGATCCGGTCACACAGAGCAGGAGCGACAGGGCCAGGGACGGCCGCAGCAACGGCAGGGTGACGGAGCGGAAGATCTGGGCGCGGCTCGCGCCGTCCATCCGGGCCGCCTCGTACACCTCGTGGGGGATGCGCTGGAGGCCCACGAGCAGGATCAGCATGTAGAAGCCGGCGAACTTCCAGACGACGAGGAACACCGTCGACAGCAGTGCGGAGGTCGGTGACCCGAGGAACGACACGGGCTCGTCGGCGAGTCCGAGTTGCTCGGGGATGCCGCCGAGCGGACCGGTGGTCGGGCTGTAGAGGCCCCAGAAGAGCAGCGAGGCGGAGGCCAGTCCCAGGGCGCCGGGCAGGAAGTAGACGGTGCGGAAGAACCCGGCGCCAGGGCGGGACTCCTGCACCAGCAGGGCGAGCAGGAGGGCGAGGCCGAGCAGGATCACCGTGACGATCACCGTGTAGAGCAGGGTGAAGCGGACGGCGGGCCAGAAGAGGGTGGTGTCGGTGACGTCGGTGTAGTTCTCGGGGGCGTTGACGCCCCGGTCCCCGGCGAGCAGCGGCCAGTCGCTGAGCGACATCTGTCCGACGAGCAGGAGCGGCAGGACGAAGAAGACCGCGACGAACACGGCCGTGGGGGCCGCGTAGGCGAGACCCTTGGCCCGGCGGGACCGCCACCGCGGCACCGGGGCCCGCGCAGGGCGGTCCCGGTGTTCCGGCCGGGGCCGGTGCGCGGCAGGCGCGGACTCGACCACCTTCACGGGCATGCCCCTCCTCGGTCCGCCACGCTCACGAGCACGGCCCTCCTCGGTCGGCCACGGTCACGGGCATGTCTCTCCTCGGTCCGCCACGCTCACGGGCACGGCCCCGCTGTGTCAGCCGCGTCCACCGGATCGGTCGTCCTCAGTCGGCCAGCGAAGCGCTGACCGCCTCGTTGTCCTTGTCCACGGACGTGCCATCGCCGAAGACGGCGTCGCGCATCAGCGTCAGCCAGGGCCCGTTGGGGTCGTTGAAGGTCTGGCCGAACTTGAGCGCGTACGGGGTGTGGCCGTCGGCGACGAGTTCGTTGATGGTGACGAGCCGGGGGTCGGCGGCGGAGTGCTTGTTGGACGCCAGGTCGGTGCGGGCCACCACGTCCTTGTGTGCGGCGACCACGTCGACCTGCGCCTTGTCGCCGAGGGTCCAGGCGAGGAAGTTCCAGGCCTGGTCGGCCTTCTCACTGGTCGCGGAAACCCCGATGGCGTCGCCGCCGACGAAGGTGGCCTTGCCGCCGTCGGGTCCGGGGATGGGGGCGACCCCGAGGTCGAGGTCCTTCGGCATCAGCCCGAGCGTGGTCGACGGCATGGGCATGACCCCGACCTTGCCCTTGGGGAAGATCCCGGTCCAGGTCGTGCCGGTCTCGTCCTTCGCGCCGGGCGCCACGATGTCGTCGTCGACCCAGCCCCGGTAGGTGTCGTAGACCTTCTTGGCGGTGTCGGAGGCGAGGAGCGCCTCGGTGCCGTCCTCGCTCAGGACCTCCTCACCGGCCGCCCAGATGGACGGCCACCAGGTGAAGACACCGCAGCCGCCGCAGTTGCCGCCGAAGAAGGTGCCGTTGACGTCTCCGTCGAGCTTGTCGACGGCGCGCGCCTGCTCGTCCCACTCGGTCAGCGTGGCCGGTGGCTTCTCCGGGTCGAGTTTCGCCTTGCGGTAGAGGTCCTTGTTGTAGAAGAGCACCGACAGGTCGAGGGTGTGCGGCACCACGTACTTCTTGTCCTCGTACGTGCCCGCCTTGATGTGCGACTGGGCCAGGTGGTCGGCGAAGGGCAGGGCGTCGAGGCGTTCGGTGAGGTCGGCGAAGAGGCCGCTGGAGGTGTAGTTGGGGACGAAGACCACGTCGGAGGCGAACAGGTCGGGCAGGTCGCGGGAGCCGGCCGCGGCGCCGACCTTCGCCTGGTAGTCGTCGGTGGGGACGACGGTCAGTTCGACCTTGTTCTTGTGGCTCGCGTTGTAGGCCTTCACCAGGGCCTCGCTCTGCGGGCGGGTCGCGGCGCGCGTCCACATCGTGAGGGTGGCGCCGTCGTCGACGCCGGTGGCGTTGGCCGCTCCCCCGCCTCCACCGCCTCCGCCCGAGTCGCCGTCGCCCGATCCGCAGGCGGTGACCAGGCTCGCGGCGGCGAGCAGTGCGACGGCCCCGGTGGCGAGACGCCCCGCGCGGCCACGCGGTCCGACGGTGCTCCCCATGTTCGATCCCCCTTGTCACAAAGTGGTGTCACAGTGCGGTGGCGCTGAACCGGGTGACGGAGACGAAAGAAACCGAAAAGGCTTTCTGAGACGCTAGGCGGCACCCGATTACCCGTCAATCCCCTTGCAGAGAGCGGTTGTCGACGGCGTACGAAAGCCATGCGGGCATCCGGACCGAAACGTTTCCCGTAAGGTTCCGGGTGGGGCGTGTCATCCTCGGCGAGGTCGACACGCGTGGCGAGACAGGAGATCACCCATGGCACAGGCCACCGGCCCCTCTCGTTCGCAGCCCGCCACGCTGAGCGACGTCGCCCGGCTGGCGGGCGTCTCGATCGCCACGGCGTCGAAGGCGCTCAACGGCCGCAGCCAGGTCCGCGCGGAGACCCGGCAACGGGTCGTCGAGGCCGCCGAGCGGCTGTCGTTCCGCCCCAACCAGGTGGCGCGCGGTCTGCTCGCCGGGCGCACCGGCACCGTGGGGCTGCTCACCAGCGACCTGGAGGGCAGATTCGGCATACCGATCCTGATGGGTGCCGAGGACGCCTTCGGCGCGGGCGAGGTCGCGGTCTTCCTGTGCGACGCACGGGGCGACGCGATCCGCGAACAGCACCATCTGCGGGCGCTGTTGGGCCGCCGCGTGGACGGTCTCATCGTGGTGGGCAGCCGCACCGACCCCCGTCCCTCGCTGGGCCGCGAGGTTCCCGTCCCCGTCGTCCACGCCTACGCCCCTTCCGAGGACCCGGCGGACTTCTCCGTCGTCCCGGACAACGTCGGCGCCGGCCGGATCGCCGTGGAGCACCTCCTCGCCTGCGGCCGCACCCGGATCGCCCACATCACCGGCGACCCCGGCTACCTCGCCGCGCGGGACCGGGCCGAGGGGGCACGGGCCGCGCTCGCCGACGCCGGACTCTCCCTCATCGGTGAACCACGGTTCGGCGCGTGGTCGGAGGGCTGGGGCCGGGCCGCCACCGCGATGCTCCTGGACCGGCACCCCGACATCGACGCCGTCCTCTGCGGCAGCGACCAGATCGCCCGCGGCGTCATGGACGTCCTGCGCGAACGCGGCCACCGTGTCCCCGAGGACATCGCGGTCATGGGCTTCGACAACTGGCAGATCATGACCGCCGGTTCACGACCGCCGCTGACCAGCGTCGACATGAACCTCGAACAGGTCGGCCGCGTAGCCGCCCACGCCCTCTTCGCCGCGATCGCCGGCACACCCCGCACCGGGGTGGAGACCCTCCCCTGCAAGGTGGTGATCAGAGGCTCGACGGCACCGCTGTCGTGAGGGGAGGTCCGCCGGTGAATCCGACGCGACAGCTCTCGGTCGTATGCCATGAGCCGAGCCCAGAGCGGGTACGCCGATGATCGAACCAAGGGGTCGGTGGCGGTGGGTGGTCGGTGCCCGTTACCTCTCTTGATCTCAACCGCGCTTGAGGTAGCACCATCGTCCACATGGACACGGATTCCACGGCGTACGCCGCAGACATCGAAGCCATCAAGCAGGTCGTTGCCACTGTCGAGCACTCCCAGCAGCACAAGGACCCCGACGAATTCCTCGCCCTCTTCCACCCCGACGCGGTCTGGACGACGGCGCACGGCAAGGTTCTCATCGGCCTCGAAGCGATCTCGGAGTTCACCCGGAAGGTACTCCCCGCGGCTAGCTGGGACGGCAAGGTCAGCTACGAGGTGATCCACGTGCACTTCATCCGCCCCGATGTCGCGGCGGTCAAAGTGCGTCAGCGCTACCTGTCCCCGGACGACCAGAGCGAGGGCGCTCCGCTGTACGTGATGACCAAGCAGGACGACGGCCGCTGGCTGCTGGCCGCATGCCAGAACACGCAGGTCGTCACCGACTGATCTCTTCGGACGGGATGGCTGCACGCACGGAGCGAGGGCGTCCAACCTCGATGCCTGAAGCCAGAGTTGGACACCCTCGCGACCGCACTCTGTGTGAGAGCCCATGACAGCCGAGTCGTCTCCACACCTGGCGCCATGGCGGCCGACCTCGGGCCCGCGGCTCACCGGCACGGGGATGACCGCGCTGCGGCAGCTGCCGCCTCCGCCTCCCGGTGCGGGCGAGGACATCGACTGGACGGCGGCCGAGGCGAGGTGGGGGACCAGGTTCCCCCGGGACTACTTGGACTTCATGGCCGTGTACGGCGTCGGCGGGATCGGCTCGGAGGAGGAGATCGGCTGGCTCGGATTCCTCGGGCCGTTCCCCACCGGTGCCTACGAACACTCCCCGGACGACTTCGAGGACGAGACGGAAAACGCCCGTCTGACCTGGGAGGAGGAGGGCGCCGACCAGGAGGATCTCGACCTGGACCCGGAGCACATCCTCGCCTGGGGCATCACCTCTCACGCCGACATTCTGTGCTGGCTGACCAGCGATCCGGACCCCGACAAGTGGCCCGTCCTGCTCTTCGCGCGTCATGGCTCGAAGACCTGCGAGGTCGTCCCCTGCGGCATGGTCGAGTTCCTGCGCAGACTCCTTATCGACCAACTCCCCTCGTACAGCATGGAGTTCACGCCCGAACCGCGCTTCGAGCACTGGCGCGAGGGGCGAT
This sequence comes from Streptomyces sp. SP18BB07, assembly GCF_036322545.1. NCBI lineage: Bacteria > Bacillati > Actinomycetota > Actinomycetes > Kitasatosporales > Streptomycetaceae > Streptomyces > Streptomyces sp. SP18BB07. Next base: position 5,976 of record NZ_JAQYWT010000307.1, on the reverse strand, counting down.
GAGCCGCTGACGCGGGACGCATGACGTCGCCCGATCAATGATCGGGGTGGTCCCGGTCGGGATCGCCTGCGGCACCCGGGACGAACAGGCTCAACCGGTAGGTGGTCGGCTGCGTCAGCCGCCCGCAGAGCGTGTCGATCCTGGTCATCGCCCAGTCGATCCTCTCCTCTCCTGCGTGCAGGCCACGGAGGTGAGCACGCCATTCCGCCTCGTCCTGCGTCTCGAAGAGCACGTGCCAGCTCCCCGTACCCGGAGCAGTGCGAGCAGCAGCCTGCCACCTCGCGTCCTGCTGCCGACGTCTCCTCTTCCGCTGCCCTGACACCGGCACAGCATCGCTGCTCGCGCAGCACCACAGCAAGGAGATTGCACCAGGCCGCAAGCTGCGCGGTGGTGGGCGACGGTGAGAAGCTGTGTCAGAACCGGTGATCTGTGACGCTCTGTGACTCGTGTACCGGTTGATGGATCCAGGTGCCGCGGGTCGCAACAGGGGCCGGATTCGGCCATGTTGGCTTGGCGTCTGGTGATGTTGGTGGTGTGAGGTGGACTCTGGGCGCATCGCCGGGCCGGGGTTCCGCAGCCGACGCAGGACGCCGACGCTTCGGCCCGCGCCGGGTGGTGCGCCATGACTCCATTGGTGGAGTCGGTCGGGAAGGTCACGCGGAGCCGTTACGACGAGCTGGTGGCCGAGTCTCTGGACATGGTGGAGGAGGACACCCGCTGCCAGTTCGCCCTCGGGGACGCGGCTCTGGAGCTGGAGCCGCTTCGCAGGCACGGCGGTCACCTGCCGCTCGACGAGGGCGACCAGGGTTTGGAGGAGTCATTGCGGCTGTTCGCCGATGAGCTCGGGCTGTCCTTTTATACGGTCCGCACGCACCGGTGGGTCGCCGCGCAGTGGCCCGCCGAACACCGGCAGACGGGGGTCTCCTACGAGGTGCACCGGATCCTGGCCTCCACGCCGGACCGGTTCGAGCTGATCCGGAACCCGCCGCTGAGCGAGCGCACCGGCCGACGCCGGTGGAGTGCGGAGGTGGTCAAGAAGTTAGTGGGCTGGAAGACAGAAGAGATCCAGGTCCCGGTCACCGCCCAGGAGAAGGTCGAGGCGATCCGCGAACTGGCGTGCGATGACGAGGCAGTGGCGGCGCAGGTGGCCACCGACTTCCTGCGCCGGCCGGAGGTGGCGTCAAGGCCATGCGCAATGCCGAGGCCCGGGAGAACGTGAACGAGGCCCAGTTCGAGCAGGCCGGGCTGGATGACGACGAGTTCGACGAGGAGTACGAGGAAGCCTTCGCCGAAGAGGGCGAGCCGTTCGAGGACCCGGCCCGCATCGCCCACAGCTGGCGCAAGTCGATGGAGTTCACCGACCTGATCGCCGTCTGCCAGGGGTTCATCGCCGGGGCCGCGCGGCTGGTGCCGAAGCTGCGGGGGCACGAGTTCACCGACACCCAGACGAAGGTGTTGGAAAACCACTTGGAGAAGATCCGCGCGACCGCCGACTGGATCGAGACCGCGGCCGCAACGGGTCAGGTCGACCTCGACGAACAGCTCGCCCAGCTGCTGCGGGGCCAGTAGCCATGGGGGCGGGCTGCCCGCCCACGTCCACGGCCAGGCGGTACGCAAGGCTCTGCAGGAGGCACGGCCGGCGGGTCTGACGCTGCCGCAGCTGTGCCGGGCGACCAATCGCACACCGTCGCAGGTCTGGGCGGGCTTGAGGTTCCTGCGGAAGGTCGCGGTCAAGGAGGGGCTGCCGCCGGTGACCTACAGCAGACGGGACGGCTTTCAGATGTCGGAGGAGAGCGAGGTCTGGATTTCCTACGAGCGGGCGATCTTCCAGGCGGAACTGCACCGGGTCACCAACTTCATCACCGGGATCATCGCCCCGCACGCGAAGAAGGCCCCGGATGACGAATGGATCCGTCTGGTCCTGGACCAGCTCGGCGGCGTCAAGGCCACCCTGGAAGTCCTCACCCGCATGGAACGCTGATGACCTGCATGAACGAGACCCGAGCGCCGGCCGTGCGCGAGCGGTGCTACCCCAGTGACACCACGGACGCCGAATGGGCCGTCCTCGAACCGCTGCTGCCCATCCCGGCCTGCGAGTTGCCCACGGGCGGGCGCCCGGAGGCCCATCCGCGCCGCAACGTGGTCGATGCCATCCCGTATGTCAATGACAATGGGGGCAAGTGGAGGGCGGTTCCCGTCGACTTTGGGATCCCCTGGCGCACGGTTTACGGGTTTTTCCAGCGGTGGCGGGCGAGCGGTGACTTGGCCCGCATCTTTGCCGAGCTGCACCAGCTGGTCCGTGTTCACGATGGCCTCAATCCCCGCACCGTCGCGGTGATCCTGGACTCCCAGTCCGTGAAGGGTGCCGAGACGGTGGGACAGGACAGCAGAGGGTTCGACGGCGGGAAGTTGATCAACGGTCGGAAGCGGCACCTGGCCGTCGACATGCGAGGCATGGCTCTGGCCGTCATGGTCACCAAGGCCTCGCCGCACGACAGTATCCCCGCCCGTGACCAGCTGTTCCGCCTGCGCCTGCCCCATCCCGAACTCGCCAACGCCTGGGCGGACTCCGCCTACGGCGGGACCCTCGTCGACTGGTCCCACTCCTTCCTCAACATCACTCTCAAGACGGTGCCCCGCCGCAAGGACCAGGACGGATTCGCCGTCCTCGCAAAGCGGTGGAGGGTCGAGCGGGCCATCTCGTGGATCATGAGAGCCAGGAGAAACGTGCGCGACTACGAGCGGCTCGTCTCCCACAGCGAGGCCCACATCATGTGGACCTTCATCACCCTCATGGTCCGCCGCCTCACCCGCCCTCCCCGACCACCGCGCACCACGCCACACCCCGTCGAACCGGTGAAAGCAGCCGGCAAGCACAAGCCCATACGCCTCCGGATGCAGCAGTCACAGACGATCCAGCTGGCCCCCACCGCGTTGCGCTGATCTTGGACTACTCGTCCGCGTAGAAGTGGAAGAGGGCAGCGCCCAGCCTTATCTCTACCCAACCCGGAGCGGTTCACGGGAACGGGGGAGCATAGGCGCTCCCATCCGTTTTACGCCGCCCAGTGGGTACGCGGTCGAGGGTCAGTGTCGGCCTGTTACGACGTGCCGGTGGATCGCCGCCGTGAGCGTCGTGGCGGGACCCGTCAGGCTGCCGTGGACGAGTTCGGTGCGGTGGATGAGGTGGGGAGTCGAGAGTGGGACACCGGTCACATCGGGTTCGCCCTCTCGGTGGTGTTGCACGACGGACGCGGGAAGCAGGGCGAGCCCAGCGCCGGCCGCGACGAGGGCCAGGAGACTGCGCACATCGGTGCCGTCGTAGTGCAGGCTGGAGCGGAACCCGTCGGTGCGTGCGAGGGCCCGCAGCCGGTCCAGCGGTGTGGCGACGTCGGGTGCGTCGATCCAGACAGCGTCGACGAGGTCCTCCATACGGAGTCGACTACGGCTCGCCAGGGGGTGCGTGCCGGGCAGGGCCAAGGCGACGGATTCCTCGGTCAGGGCGACCGTGGTGAGCGGACCGCTGTCGAGCAGGCGGAGCGGGTCGCTTGCGGCGGTGACTCCGTCGACGAGACCAAGGTCCGCGTCGCCGTTGGCGACGGCCTCGAGGACACCATCACGGCCCATGGTTCTCACGACGATCGTCAACCGCGGCATCGAGCGCTGCAGTTCGGTGAGTACGGCGATGGTGTGCCGGATGTCGGCGAGCGGCGACGCCCCGAGGGTCAGACGGGCCGGCGGTTCGCCTGACAGGCGCTGGACGTCGGTCCGGGCGGCGTTGAGGCGCAGCAGGATCGGCGTGGCGTGCTCCAGGAGTCGCTGCCCGGCCTCGGTCGCGATGACCGGGCGACGGTGCAGCAGTTGCACCCCGAGGTCCTTCTCCAACGCGGCGACCTGCTGGGAAACCGCGGACTGGGTGTAGCCGAGGTCGCATGCGGCGGCGGAGAAGGACCCTTCACGGGCTACCGCCACGAAGGTGCGCAGGAGGTTGACATCCATGACTATAAGTATCTCTGATACTTCAACGACACTTTCTCGTTGGACTAATAACTGCGGGCTGCGCACGATGAACCCATGGAGAGCAACGACGAGACGCATACGGCGAAGGTGGCACTCGTGGGCGACCGGTCGCCGCACGTGCGGTCCCACACGCGGATACCCCTCCTACTGGAAACCCTGCGGCAGCGGGACGGAATCGCCTTGGACGCCTACTGGGTACCGACCGAGGAGGCGCACGCCACCAGGCTGGACCGGTTCGACGCCATCTGGCTGCTGCCCGGCAGCCCGTACCGCAGCGAGACCGGCGCGCTCCAGGCAGCCCGTACCGCCCGGGAAAACGGCATCGCCTACCTCGGTACCTGCGGTGGGTTTCAACACACACTGCTGGAGTTCGCGCGCAACGTCTGCGGGCTCACCACTGCCGGCCACGCCGAGAACACTCCGCACGTAGAGAGCCCGCTGATCGCACCCCTGGCCTGCTCCCTCATCGGGCACGAGGGCATGGTCAGCATCACCCCGGGCTCGGCGGCCGAACGTATCCTTGGCGTGGACCGGACCGTGGAGCGCTACCACTGCGGGTACGGGCTCAATCCCCAGTACCTAGATGTCCTGTCCGCGCACGGCATGCGGTTCACCGGTCACGACGGCCCCGACGTACGCATCGCCGAACTACCAGGACATCCCTTCTTCCTGAGCACGCTCTTCCAACCCGAACTCGCCATTGATGACGGGCGGCTTCATCCGATCGTGCGCGCCTTCGCCTGCGCCGCCGTCGCACACGCTGCGGGCCGGGCCACCGTGCCTGTCACAACCGGCAGAGGGTAACGCGATGCGACCAGGAACACTGGCCGCGATCGGCAACACGCCGCTCGTGGAACTGCAGCATCTCGCGCCCTCAACCGGTGCCCGGGTGCTGGTGAAGCTCGAATACCTCAACCCGACTGGCGCCATGAAGGACCGGCTGGCGTTGGCGATGGTCGAGGGAGCCGAACGTGACGGCAGGCTCATGCCGGGGATGACGGTCGTCGAGTACACCGGCGGCAGCACCGGCCCGGGGCTCGCGCTGGTCTGCGCGGTCAAGGGGTACCGGCTCAAAATCGTCACGTCGGCCTGCTTCAGCGACGAGCCGCGGCGGCTGATGCGGGCACTCGGCGCCGACGTGGAGGTGCTCGACGCCGCCGTCGCACCCGGTACGGTCACGCCGACCGACATCGACGCGATGCGCGCCCGCGCGGCCGACCTCGCCCAACAACCGGGCCACTACTTCACCGACCAGTTCAACAACCCGTATGTGGTCGCCGGCCTGCGTGACGGACTCGGCATGGAGATCCTGAACCAGAGCGCGCACCTGCCAGTGACAGCGTTCTGTACCGGCATCGGCAGTGGCGCGTCCCTGCTCGGTGTGGCAGCAGCGATCCGTCGGCGCGACCCGCGCCCCCGAATCGTCGGCTTGGAGCCGGCCGGATCGCCAGGTATCACCGTCGGCACCCGGGGCGTCTTCGCGATGCAGGGCTGGAGTGGCTTCGCCCCACCGCTGTTCGACATGGACGCCGTCGACGCGGTCGACATCATCAGCGACGACGATGCGTTTGCGACAACGTCCCGCCTGGCCGAGGAGGAAGGCATCTTCACCGGTGTCTCAGGCGGTGCCAACGTCTATGGGGCGGTGCGCCTCGCGGCCCAGCTGCCGCGAGAGGCGGCCGTCGTCACGCTGGCACCCGACTCCGGCTACAAGTACCTGGGTAGCGGCCTATTCGGATAAGCCATTCGTCAACGGGTGGGGGTTTCTCAGCTCTCCCTTGGGGAGAACATCTGAGCTGGGAACTTGAACCTCTAGGGCCAATGCCGTTGCTTTACGGGTCTGCTGGTTGGGGTCGTTTGATGCGGACAGCTCGGGTTCCGGTGAGGGTGGGCTGGGGCCATGTCAGGTGCTCAGCCCGCTTGAGCCAGTAGTTGGACATCTTGCGCTTGACGACACGG
>NZ_JAQYWT010000306.1:0-463 GCF_036322545.1 Streptomyces sp. SP18BB07 | reverse complement strand
GCGCGAAGCCCAGTTGGTGGTACTGCGTACGCCGCAGCGCGATCAGATCGCGGTCCACGTCGTCCAGGAAGAAGAAGCGCTCCAACTCCGGACGCGTCGGCTCCTCGACGAACTTCCCGTACGCCTCGGCCTGGTCATCCGTCAGAAATTCCACCGGCATGCGGCGGAGCCAACCACCCGCCGCCAAGTCGAACGTCCTGCGATATTTCGAGTCACGCGAGGCGGTGCTGCTCGAACTGCTGGACGTCTTCCTGGAGAGCTGGCTCACCGGGCTGGCGGACGAACTGGCCGCGGGCATCGAGGCGCACGCGGCGCCGGAGGTGCGGGCGGGCCGGCTGGCGGAGATCCTCAGCCGGTCGCTGGCGGGCCGCGTGGTGCTGTGCGACCTCATCGGCGCCCAGGGCGGCGTCCTCGAGCACAACGTCTCGGTCGAGGTGGTCAAGCGGCACAAGCGGTCCTACCT
>NZ_JAQYWT010000305.1:0-302 GCF_036322545.1 Streptomyces sp. SP18BB07 | reverse complement strand
GGGGGCTGGTCGCGCAGTTCCCCGCGCCCCTGAAAGCAGGGGCTGCGCCCCGTGCTTTTCGCGAGAGGCCCCATCCACCCGCCCCCGGCGGCGCGCTCCGCCCCGGCCGGGCGGGCGCCGGGGGGCGCCGGGGCGGCGGCGGGGGCGCGGCGGGCGGCGGGCGGCCGGGGGGCCCGGGGGGCCCGGGGGGGCGACCGGGCGGGGCGGCGGGCGCCGCCGGGGGCGGGTGGATGGGGCCTCTCGCGAAAAGCACGGGGCGCAGCCCCTGCTTTCAGGGGCGCGGGGAACTGCGCGACCAGCCC
>NZ_JAQYWT010000304.1:0-324 GCF_036322545.1 Streptomyces sp. SP18BB07 | reverse complement strand
TGTGTTTTTTTTTTGTGTGGGGGGGGGTGTTGGGTGTTTGGGTGGTGTGGGTGGTTTTGTGTGGGGGGGTGTGGTGTTGTGGTGTTGTTTTTTTTTTTTTTTTTGTTTTGTTTTTTTTTGTTGTTGTTTGGGGGGGTGGGGGGTGGGGGGGGGTGTGTGGTTTTTTTGTGTTGGGTGTGGTGTTTTTTTTTTTTTTATTGTTGTTTTTGTTTTTTTTTTTTTGGTTTTTTTTTTTTTTTTGTTGGTTTTGTTGTGTGGGTTTGTTTGTGGTTTTGTGTGGTTGCTTGGTGGTTGGGCTTGTTGGGTGGGGGGGGGTCCCCCCCC
>NZ_JAQYWT010000303.1:0-38486 GCF_036322545.1 Streptomyces sp. SP18BB07 | reverse complement strand
AGGTAGGACCGCTTGTGCCGCTTGACCACCTCGACCGAGACGTTGTGCTCGAGGACGCCGCCCTGGGCGCCGATGAGGTCGCACAGCACCACGCGGCCCGCCAGCGACCGGCTGAGGATCTCCGCCAGCCGGCCCGCCCGCGCCTCAGGCGCCGCGTGCGCCTCGATGCCCGCGGCCAGCTCGTCCGCCAGCTCGGTGAGCCAGCTCTCCAGGAAGACGTCCAGCAGTTCGAGCAGCACCGCCTCGCGTGACTCGAAATATCGCAGGACGTTCGACTTGGCCAGGCCCACCCGGCGGCTGAGCTCGTTGAGGCTCACGTCGGCCACCGGCATCTCGTCGAGCATCGCCGCCGCCGTGTCCAGGATCGCCTGGCGGCGGATCTGCCGCTGTTCCTCGCTTCGCGCCCGCTGAAATGTCACGCCCTAAGCCTAACTTAAAGACCGTCGGTCTCTTGACGGCGGACCGCCGGTCTCTTACGTTGGAGGTGTCAGGAGCGTTGGCGCCGGGCGAGCTGGCCGATGTCGTCGCCTACGTCGCCAGTCGGGCTCGGCATGTGAATTTACGGCAGGTTGTGGTGTTGCCTACGCGTCAGGTGTGACTGCCGCTCAAACCGCGGGGTGGGCTGTTGTGTGGCGAGTGCCCGGGCCGATGGAGGCTGGTCGCCCGCACGCGGCGGAGCCACATATCCATACCGCCCCGCGCCCCTGAGGGGCTCGACAGTCGTCACGATCACCACTTCCGGCGGGGATGTTCATGCCGCAAGACCAACGTTCTGTCCGCCTTACGTCTGAGCAATTAGGAAAGGAACCCATGTCGTTTCCTATGTCTTGGAGCCATCCATGACCACGACCCCAGCCAAATCAGCAGGCCGTCCGATGGACGTCCACCGCGAGGCCGCGCTGCTCGACGCCGCGCTGGACCTGCTGGCCGAGGTCGGCTACGAGCGGATGACCCTGAGCGCTGTGTGTGAGCGAGCCAGGGCCAGCACGAAAACGATGTATCGCCGCTGGGCGAACAAGGATGAGTTGATGGGCGCGGCGCTGCGCCGCGCTGCTTTCCGAGTCGTCGACCAATCCGCTGAAATGACTGCCACCGGATCGTTGCGGGGCGATCTGTTGCACAACTTGGCGCCGGCTGGCGGCGCACAGGCGCAGCATTCACCCAAGTACCTCTCCGGCCTGCTGGTGGCCGCCTCCGACGACGGCAGTGTCGGAGGCATGGCCAAGGAGCTGGTCCGCCTGCACCACGCCCGTCTGGCGGAGACCGTCCTGGGGTGGGCCAGGGCACGCGGCGAGGTCGGGGATGACGCGGATCCCGTCCTGCTGGCGGATCTCACGTGTGCCGCGATCCTGCACCAGGTCCTGGTCGCCGACGGCCAGGTCGATGCGGCCTTCGTGGAGTCCTTGGTGGATCGGGTTCTGCTTCCGGTGCTCACGTCCCGACAGTGCGGCGGTGCCCAGTGAAGGTAAGTGTCGACCTGAACCGCTGCGAGGGTTACGGACAGTGCGTGTTCGCCGCCCCCGACGCCTTCACCCTGCATGGCCTGGAGGCTCTGACCTACGTACCGAACCCGCCCGACGAGATGCGGGACGCGGTACGCCGCGCCGCACTCGCCTGCCCCGTGGGCGCCATCACCGTCGGCACGGACACCGCGGACGAACCCACCGCGACCAGTGGGGAGAACGGCCACCATGTCGTCATCGTCGGCGCCTCACTCGCCGGGCTGAAGACCGCCGAGACCCTTCGCGAGTCCGGCTTCACCGGGCAGCTGACCATCATCGGTGATGAGCCCCATCGTCCCTACGACCGTCCTCCGCTGACCAAGGCGTGCGTGAGCGAGAAGCTGCCGCCCGATCGCCTCGAACTGCCGGTCACCCAGTCCCTGGACGCACGCTTCCGGTTGGGTGTCCCGGCGACGGGGCTGGATACGGACCAGCGCCTGGTCCGGCTGGCGGACGGCGGCACGGTTGGCTACGACACCCTGGTCATCGCCACCGGCACCCGGGCCCGTCCGTTCCCCGGTGGCGCCGCCGACGACATCGACGGTGTCCTCACCGTCCGCACCCGCGACGACGCCGAGGAACTCCAGCGGCGCCTGGCGCATCCGCCCCGTCGCGTTGCCGTCATCGGCGCCGGCTTCCTCGGCGGCGAACTGGCCTCCGGCTGCCTCGAACTCGGCCTCGACGTCACCCTCGTCGAGGCACAGGCCACGCCGTTGCAGGGACCCCTGGGAAGTGTGATCGGTGGCGTGGTGGCGGACCTGGCCCGAACCAAGGGCGTGGACCTGCGACTGGGGACGCTCGTCGAGCGCTTCATGGCGGACGAGACCGGAGCGCTGCGGCAGATCGTGCTGTCGGACGGTGACATCGTCGACGCGGACCTGGCCGTCGTTGCGCTCGGCGCCCAGCGCAACGTCGAATGGCTGGACGGCTCCGCCGTACGGGCGGACAGCGGCGGGGTGCACTGCGACGACCAGTGCCACGCTCTCGGCCACGACGGGCAGCCCCTGCCCGACGTGTACGTCGCCGGCGATGTCGCCGCCGCGCCGCATCCCCTCCTCCCGGACCGCCGCCTGTCGGTGGAGCACTGGGGCAACGCCGTGACCCAGGCCCGCACGGTCGCCCACAACATCACGCGCCCGCCCGGCCAGGACCCGATCCCCCACACCGAGCTGCCGGCCTTCTGGTCCAGCCAGTTCGGCGTGAACATCAAAGGCGTCGGCCACCCCGGCATCGCCGACCGCATCGCGGTGGTTCAGGGAACCCTCGGCCATGGCTCCTTCAGTGTGTTGTACGGACGCGAAGACCGCACCGTCGCCGCCGTCACCTTCGACAACGGGCGCTACCTGCCCTACTACGAATCACTCGTCCGCCAAGGCGCGCCGTTCCCGGCCCAGTTCGTCGCCTGCGACGAGAACACGTCCCGCACCCTTCAGCCGATCGGTCGCTGATCACACGCGCACACCGGCCCCCCCCACACACACGAAAGCGAGTGGCACCCCCATGTCGTCCACCCTGTACAAGCAGGTCCTTCACCCCGACAGCCGCCCCCACCCCTGGCCTCTCTACGCCGAGTTGCGCAAGGAACCGGTCTCCGTCCAGGACGACGGAACCTGCGTCGTCAGCGGATACGACGAGGTCAGTGCACTGCTGCGCGACCCACGTATCTCCTCCGACCGCGGCAACGCCACCCCGGACAGCCGGGTCGGCGCAGGCGCCCCGGTTCGCGGTACCGCTGCGACGTTCCTCGGTCGGGACAATCCCGCGCACGACCAACTGCGCGGCATGACCCAGCGCCACTTCGGCCCACCTGTCCGCCCTGGCTTCGTCGAGAGCCTGCGGCCGATGGTGCAGGAACTGATCCGCGACCACATCGACCAGCTGACCGGGCGCAGCGAGTTCGACCTGGTTTCCGAGTTCTCCTACCCGATCCCCGTCCGCGTGGCCTGCCACCTCCTGGGCATCCCGCCTGCGGACGCCGAGACCCTCGGACCTCTCGGCGAGGAGGGGGCCGCCAGCGCGGAGTTCCTGGTCGATCCGCATGACCCTGAGGCCGCCGCGGCCAGGAATCACGCCCAGCAAGAACTGGCCGAGTATTTCGTCGCCCACATCGAGCGACTGCGCAAGAAGCCGGGCCAGGACATGTTGTCCCGGATGATCCACGACGACGGCCCGGGCAGCCCGATGAGCCTGCCGGAACTGATCGGCACCGCCATCATGCTCTTCATCGGCGGCCACGAGACTACCGTCAACCTCATCAGCAGCAGCATGCTCCTGCTGCTGCGACACCCCGAGCAGCTGGCCCGGCTCCAGGCCGACCCCTCCCTCGCTGCCGGCGCCATCGAGGAGACCTTGCGCCTGGAGCCCTCTGTGCACCTGCGACCGCGTGTCGCCGTCGACGACATCACCCTCGGCGACCACACCATCCCCAAGGGCTCCTCGGTCATCCTCGCCCTCGCCGCAGCAAACCGGGACCCGCGCCGCTTCCCCGACCCGGACACCTTCGACATCACTCGTACCGACGCCGGCCACCTCAGCTTCGGTGGCGGAATCCATTTCTGCTTCGGGGCCGGCCTCGGCCGCATGGAGGGCCAGATCGCGGTCCGCGAGCTGACCCGACGCCTGGTCAACCCCCGCTTGTCGCAGGACCCGCCGCCCTACCGGCCGCTGGCCGACCTGCGCGGCCCGTCAGCCTTGCGGATCACCGTGGACGGCGTCCGCCCGGCCTGACCCGGCACCGGGCCGCACACGTGAGTGCGGCCCGGTGCCGCGCCTCGTCCCACGCCATCGGCGCGGAGCGACCGCAGCTGCCCGCCCGCGACAAACGACAGTAAGGAAGTGATCTGACAGTGGACAGAATCTCGTTCGAAGGCAGGGTCGCCATCGTGACCGGCGCCGGCGGCGGTCTGGGCCGCACCCACGCCCTCGACCTCGCCGCGCGCGGCGCCAAGGTCGTCGTCAACGACCTCGGCGGCACGATCGCGGGCACCGACGGCGGCACCGCCATGGCCGACCATGTCGTCAAGGAAATCATCGAGGCGGGGGGCCAGTCCGTCGCGAACTACGACTCGGTCGCCACCCCCGAGGGCGGCAAGGCCATCGTGCAGACCGCGCTCGACGCCTACGGCACCGTGGACATTCTGATCAACAACGCGGGCAACATCCGCAACGCTCCCTTCACCGAGATCGCCCCCGATTCGATCGAGGCGTTGCTCGCCGTACACGTCAAGGGTGCCTTCTATGTCACCCAGCCCGCCTTCGCCGTGATGCGCGACAAGGGGTACGGCCGGATCGTGTTCACCTCCTCCGCCTCCGGCGTGTTCGGCAACCCTGAGCAGGCCAACTACGGCGCGGCCAAAGGAGCCGTCCTGGGCCTGGCCAACGTGGTGGCCCTCGAAGGCGCCCCGCACGGCATTCTGGTCAACACCGTTCTGCCGATGGCCCAGAGCCGGATGGGGGTGGACATGAACCCGGACACGATGGCCACATTTCCCACTACTCCGGCCCACATGGAGCCTGAGATGATCACCGCGATGGTCGCCTACCTGGCCAGCGAGGAGAACCCGTACACCCACGAGGTCTTCTCCATCGCCCGCGGCCGCTACGCCCGCGCCTTCATCGGGGTCACCGAGGGCTGGCACGTCGCCGCCGACCAGCCTCTCGCCACCGCGGACGACGTGCGAAGGCACATCGCCCGCATCCGCGACCAGGACGGCTACCACGTCCCCGGGTCTCTGATCGAGGAGGCAGGACTCGTCCCCTGATCCAGCCGTGCGGCGACGGCAGCCTCACATACACGAGCCTAAATAGCTGTTGTCATTCCGATGTTGAGGGGTGTGCGTCGAACGGGAGTATCGATCGGGCGATCGCCAGTGGCTACGGGCATGAAGGCAGACACCTCACGATTCCAACGCGTCAAGCTGCGACTGCGAGTTCGGTGGGGTACGCGGTGTGTTCGTCGAACAGCTGGCGGTGCTGCAGGCAGTGGTAGAGCTGTCCGATCACGCGGTTGAACAGATCGCGCTGGGCGGCGGCATGCCAGTCGCCTAGCTCGCGTCGTCGCCGGTAGTGGGCGTTGGCTCCGGCGGATGCCCGGAGTGAGGCGAAGGCCCAGAGGCAGCCGGCGTGATTGAGCCGGTCGTTCTTCACCCACCGCCGTGTGATGGACAACTTTTTGCCGGAGGCCCTGGCGACGGGCGAGGAGCCGGCGTATGCGTCCCTGATCTCAGCCAGGATCCGGGCAGCGAGCTGGATACCGAGCCCGGGGATGCTCACTGTGATGAATCAGGCCGGATCCCTTCTTGATGCCCCGGCGCCACAGCGCCATCTCCAGGGCGTCCAGCGGGAGATCGGTGCGCATGTGGGTCGCGAGCTACCATCCCACGATGATCCGCGAGTAGACGTCGAGGACGAACGCGACGTAGACCCAGCCGGACCAGGTCCGGACATAGGTCAGGTCCGCCACCCAGAGCTGGTTCGGCCGTGACGCGGTGAAGAGCCGGTTGACCAGGTCTGGCGGGCGCGGGGCGGTCGGCTCGGGGAACGTGGTCCGGCGTCGCCGGCCGCGGATGACGCCCTCCACAGCAGTTGTTCGTCGCGCTGGCGCCGGGCGGACTTCGGCCGCCTGCGGCGGGCGTTGTATGCCGAGACCGAAAGGTTCAGCTCCCGGCAGACCGGCCCGACCCCGAAGTCGTCGCGGAGATAGTTGATCACCGCGTCGGCCTCGTGCGGGGCTGGTCGAGCTCCTTCGCGAAAAACACCGAGGCGGCTTTCAGGATCTCGTTCGCCCGTCTCAACTCGGCGTTCTCCTTGCGGGGTTGGGCGAGTTCATCCTTCTCGGCCGTGCGGAGTAGGTCGGGCCGGTCGCCGTGATCAGCTTGGGCCTGGCGGACCCATTGCCGCAGGGCTTCCTTGTGGATGCCCAGATCCCGGGCGACGTGTGCGACCGGACGACCCGAAGTCTGAACCTCGCGGATCGCTCGCTCACGCAGTTCGTCGGGATACTTCCGTCATGCGGGCATCGGACCTGTGTTCTCCCATCTGCCGAGGCGATCATGCCTGGCTTCAGGGCCGCTACAAAATCCGGTTCAGCTCAGGTGCGAGCGCGCGGCGGGGTCATCGAGAACCCGGCTTCGTCCTCGAAGAGGATGTACGCGCCCAGCGCGACCGCAGTCATTCCTTCTGCGGTCACAGGTCCTTCATTCCACAGTCCGCCCGCCTGCTCGTCGCGCTCCAGTGCCCGGCGGGCCGGCGAATGCCGCCACACCGCCGCCGAGCAGTCCGGTCGGAACCTCCGGGCGAGCAGCTCTCTGATCCGGGCCAGGGTCGACCGCTGCTCCTGCCACGGGTGTTGAACCCCTCTGGGAAGGACTGCCTGGCTCTGTTCACGACCCTCGACAAAGTTCCGCCACTGTACGGCGGCCCTCCGGAGCGCGGCAGTGGCCGACAGTTGCTGGTGCGCGGTACGGGTCAGAGCAAGGTCCTGACGCTCGCTACGGGCGTGACGTCAGGACCTTGGTGTGTGAGGTGATCCGACGGTGGCGTACGTGTCGTCGACGAGGTGGGCATGTCGTGGGTGGCTGTGCCGGGAATGACGCCAGCCTGCTTCGCGGGTCCGGCAGGTTCTGGTCAGCCTCTTCTGGCGTGCCGATGCGTGCCAACGGTCCATTCGAGTCCCGCTGTCGGCCTGTGGAAGCCGTCGAGGCGAACCGCCGTCACGCTGTGCGGGGGAAGGGCCAGAAGGCCGTCTGCGATCTCGGTCTGGACCCTGCTCGGTTGTATGACGTCCGGATGTTGCACGTCGTTGTACGAGTCGGGTGAAGGTGCTCCAAGGATGACCAGGTTGGCACGCGTGTTCACGAGGTCGCCGCCGATACGCAACTGCACCTGGGCCTCGTTGTCGTCCGACTTGTTGAGCAGGGCGATGGCGAGCGCACCCGTTTCAGGGTTACCGGTGGCGACGAGGTCGACCAGGGGAACCTCTGTATCGCCAGTTGCCAGCCCGCGGCTCTGGGCCGACGTGGGCAGGGTGTGAGTCTCGAGAAGAGACGCGTACATGGCGAAGATGTGGTATGTGGATCGCTTGACGATTCCGGACTCGTGCACGAAGAGCGGTCCACGGGCGTTTACAGCGGGGGCGAAGTTGGCCATGCGCACCCGATCGCCGTGCCGTATACAGGCGTTCAGGAAAGAAGCCGCGAATATGGCATCGGCCATCGTGTAGGTGGCATTGTCGTCGTTGAGGTCGCGGGCGCTGATGGCATCGGGACCGTTGCCATCCGGATGGTGCCAGCCGCGAAGGTTCCACTCGTCGAACGCGATCGAGATGTGCGGCATGCCGGCAGTGTCCAGCAGGGCGACGAGCTTCTCGATCGTCCTCTCAGGTTCAAGGGTCTGAGCCATGCTGCGCATGTAGTTCGCTGGCTCGTTCACGTCGGCGAGCATGTCCCAGTAGCGGTGGACGGAGATGTAGTCGAGATACTTTCCGGCACTGCGGAGCATGGGCAGAGTCCATTGCGGGTCGCCGTTGCTGGCCGCGATCAAGCAGATATCCGGGTCGACCCGGCGCATGATCTTGGCGGATTCTGTCACTCGTCGTGCCCAGGCATGAGGGTCCTCGGCACCGAGCTCCCACTGTTCGTAGTTCTCGTTCCCGACGCTCCAGTAGCGGACTCCGTAGGGCTGCTGACGCCCGTTCCGCGCCCGTTCATCAGCCCAGCTTGTTCCTGTGGGTGCGTTGCAGTACTCGACCCAGTCGCTCATCTCGTCGAGGGTGCCCGTACCCGCGTTAGTGCAGATGTACGCCTCGGCGCCGAGCTCGGCAGTCCATTCCAGAAATTCGTCCGTGCCGAACGTGTTGGGTTCGGGGACACGCCATGCGCGATCGAAGACGGTGGTTCGCTTCGGTCCGATCGCGTTCTTCCAGTGGTAGTCGGAAGCAAAGGAACCGCCTGGCCAACGCACAATAGGCGTGCGGAGATCACGGAGTGCGTCGAGGACATCCTTCCGGAACCCCCGGTCGTCGGCCAGCGGCGACCCCGGGGCGTATATGCCGCCGTAGATCTCGCGGTGGAAGTGCTCGATGAACTGGCCGAAGATGTTGCGGTCGTACGAAAAAAGGGGCGTGGTATCGATTGCGATCTCGGCGGCGAGAGGAGTTGCGTTCACTTGACGGGGCTCGCATTCCTTGCGATCGGCTCGGCGGCCGCGGTCTCCTGGACGCGGACAGCGCCGCGGGAAAAGAGCAACGTAGCGGCGAAGCCGATGATCATCGCGACGAGGACGCCGAGGTTTGCGTAAGCCCATGCCCCTTCCCTGCCGCCCAGCCCGAACGGCTCCAGGAGGAATCCCTGCCAGTCGAGCCAGCCGGCGGACGTGTTCGTGACCAGTCCCCAGCCTGCGACCGTCGAGCCCGCGAGGATGAGCAAGGGAGCGATGGGCGTGGCTCCGTAACGTCCTCGTGCATCGTAGAGATCGCGTTCGGCATAGTCGTCACGGCGCAGGGAAAGGTCGGCCAGGAAGATGCCGCACCATGCAGCGACGGGTACACCGAGGGTGATCAAGAAGCCCTGGAAGGGGCCGATGAAGTTGGTCGAGAAGAAGGCGACATAGATCGCGCCCAGGGTCATGATGATTCCGTCGAGACCGGCGGCCGCATACCGAGGAATCGGAATTCCTGCGCTCAGCAGGGCAAGCCCGGACGAGTAGATTCCGAGGACTGCTCCGCCGACCAGGCCGAGAACAGCGACAACGGCGAACGGGACGAGGAACCAGGTCGGCAGCAGTGTGGCGAGTGCGCCGACCGGATCGATCCCGATGGCCTTGTTGAGTTCGGGAGAAGACCCTGCCAACAGAATGCCGAAGATGAGCAGGATGGTGGGAGCGAGAGCTCCTCCGATCGTTGTCCAACGGACCACACGAGAGTTTGGGGTACTGCGGGGCAGGTAACGTGAGAAGTCGGCGGCGGAAATGACCCATCCCAGGCCGAAGCCGGTCATGATGAATACGCAGCCGCCCATGACTGCCTGCGGAGAACCGGCCGGTAGATCGGCGACGACGCCGAATTCGATGCGGTGCGCTACCAGCGCGATGTAGACAACGGTCAGGACGCCGGTGACGATCGTGATCCACTTCTGCATCTTCATGATGACGTTGAAGCCGGCGATTCCGCCTGCCAGGACCAGCGCCACCACCACGGCGAGAGCCGCGATTTTCGTACCGAGTCCTCCGTCCCATCCGAGCTGGACGAAGACGGTGGCCGTGGTCAGCACGGCCAGGGATGCGAGAACGGTCTCCCATCCGACGGCCAGCAGCCAGGAAAGGACAGACGGAGCGCGATTCCCGTGCACGCCGAACGCCGCACGACTGGTCACCATAGTGGGCGCTGATCCTCGCTTGCCCGCGATCGACACCAGCCCGCAGAGCAGAAAGGAGAACACGACCCCGACCACACCGATAATCGTTGCCTGCCAGAGCGAAAGCCCGAAGGCGAGCAGGTAAGAACCGTAACTCAGCCCGATCACGGAGACATTGGCTCCGAACCATGGCCAGAACAGCGAACTCGGCTTCTGGGTCCGCTCCTCCTCCGCGATGGTGTTGAGAGCGTTGAGCTCGACGCCCAAGCCCTCGAGGCGTCTTGAATGATCAGGTGAGACACCTTCGAAGTCCGACATGTCTTCTCCGATGGGATAGCGCGATTCCTCAACTCCAGCAGCGCTCCGCTGGTGACGCGGCGATGGACGGCCCTGGGGGAGTGGCAGAGGACGATTTGGAGAAGTATCGGTGCCGGCCTATTACCGCGTTGTTTCGTGGTAGCGGGTACGGCACTATCCGAGCGAGGTGCGGCCGGATCGGTGGGGTGGGCGCTGTTGGCGCAGGTACTCCGACGGTGAGAACCCCGTGTGTGTGACGAAGGACCTACGGAGCGCTTCGGGGGTTCCGAAGCCGGCGTTGGCCGAGGCGAAGGCCACGGAGTGCCCGCTCTCGATGAGTGCCTTCGCCACGGCGAACCGGGTGCTCTCCACATACTTCTGCGGTGTCGTGTTGAGCTCGGCGCGGAACAGGCGGCTGAGCTGCCGGGGACTCATGTGGGCGTAGGCCGCGAGATCCGCGAGCGTATGGGGACCGACCGGATCCTCGTTGATGTGCTGAAGGAGTTCGCGGAGCGCGTTGTTGCGCGGGACGATCCCGGTGAGGAGCTCGGAGTGCGGGGCGCGGTGGGTCCGCCGCTGTTGAAAGACGATGAGGGAGCGGGCAACTTCCCGTGCCTCCGTGGTGCCATGCTCTTCGGCGAACAGGGCCAGAGCCAGGTCGATCGCGGCGGTGAAACAGCCGGAGCTGTACACCGTGCCGGACTTCACGTAGCTGCTGTCCGTTCGGACCATGACCGTTGGGTGGCGTGTCGCGAGTTCCGCTGCATGATCCGGGTGCGTTGTCGCCGTGTGCGAGTTGAGGAGACCCGCGGCCCCGAGAACGAAGGCACCGGTGCAGATCGAAGCCAGCCGGTGGGTACGGGCGGAAAGGTGTCTTGCCGCTTCCACCAGGGGCGCGGTGACAGGACTTGCAGGGAAGATCTCGCCCCCGGCGACCAGCACCATGTCGAAGTGCCCCGCCTCGAAAGCGGAAGCATCGACGGGAATCCTCAAGCCCATCGATGCCGTGACGTCTTCGCCGCTGACCGAGAGTGTCTGCACTTCGTACTGTCTTCCGCGCTGATTGGCTTCGGCGAAGACTTCGAGCGGGCCGGCCAGATCAAGGAGGCAGGCGCCGGGGAAGACGAGTACGCCGATCTTGCGTGCGTCCGACATCGTGCTCATCTTTCTCAAGGGCGCGGTGAAGACTGGTCGTCGGTCCCTCTGGGGTTTGTCCTGCTCCGACGTACGGGACGAAGCCATCGCCGCAGCAGTGGGCTGAGGCTGGGCACTACGACCAGGACCATCAGCGTACTGAAGACCGCAGAGAAGACGGCCGCTCGGGCAGGCAGCGAGACGCGGTGCGGGCCGAGTAGGCCGTTGCCGAGGAGGGAGATCGGGTAGCTGCTCACACCTGCGACGACAGCCATCTTTCACCGCGGCGGGCCGTCCGCGTCCGGATCCAGCGACGAAAACGGGCGTGGGAGTCCAGGGCGCGATTTGGCGAGTACCTGTGCACGCGGTGGAAAGCTCTGTGGCCTGCCCCGCTCCTGGCGTTCTCGCCAAGTGACGACGAGGTTGCAGGAGCGGAACGCCATGACGCGAGAGCCCCGTAAAGAACACGACTATGTGATCGTCGGCGCCGGTTCGACCGGCAGCGTGATCGCCCGGAGGCTGCTGGACCAGGGGTATTCCGTGCACGTTGTCGAGGCCGGTCCGGCAGACGACGACGAGCGGGTGCACAGCCCGCAGGGCTGGCCGACGCTGCTCCAGTCGGAGCTGGACTGGGCGGCCATGACCGTGCCCCAGCAGCACGCCAACAACCGGCGCCTGTACTGGCCCCGCAGCAAGGTGCTCGGCGGCAGCAGCTCGCTCAACGGCATGATCTACATCCGGGGCCACCGCAGCGACTACGCCTCCTGGGCCTACGCAGGCTGCGCCGGCTGGGACTGGGACAGCGTGCTGCCGCTGTTCAAGCGCTCCGAGGACCATGTGGACGGCGCGAGCGAATGGCACGACAAGGGCGGCCCGCTGCCGGTCAGTCGACTCAGCGAGCCGCACCCCACCGCCGCCGCGTTCGTCGAGGCCGCCGTCGCCCTGGGGCACCCGCTGACCGACGACTTCAGCGGCGAGCGGATGATCGGCGCCGGCAACCACGCCACCATCCGCGACGGCCGTCGGATGAGCGCCTGGCAGAGCTTCGTTGCTCCGGTGCTGGAGCGCACAGGCTGGTCCCACCGACGGCGGGCCCGGCCGGGCGGGCGGCTCGGCGCCTTCGGCCACGTCGTCCGCTCACCCGGGCCCGAAGGCGGCGCCGGTGTCGGCGGAGATCGTGCATGCCTCGGACGGAAGTGCCCGCGCCGTCAACATCACCATCGACGACGGGCCGGACCCCGTCTGGACACCGCGGGTGCTCAAGGTGCTGCGGGACTACGGCGTGAAGGCCACGTTCCGCATGGTGGGCACCCAGGCCCAGGCCCACCCGGACCTGGTCAAGGCGGTGGTGGCGGCCTGGCACCGGCTGTGCGACCACACCGTCTCGCACGACGTCACCATGGACCGCAAGTCCGAGGCCTACCAGTCCCAGCAGATCCTGGACGCCGAACGCATGATCACCGAGGCGTCCGGAGGCGTCCGCCCGCTCTACTGCCGCCCCCGGGAGGCGCCTTCACCCCTTACAGCCGCCACCTCGCCGCGTCCCACGGCATGCGCCCGCTCGGCTGGAACGTCGACACCAGGGACTTCGAGCGGCCCGGCACCACCACCGTCGCCACCGTCAAGAACGAGATCTCCAACGGCCCGACCCTCCTCTTCCACGACGCGGGCGGCGACCGCTCCCAGACCATGGCCGCCCTGACCGAGGTCCTGTACTGGCTGAAGGAGCAGGCGTACTCCTTCGGGTTCCCCGTGCGGTAGGTGCCGTGAAGGCGACGGCGCCCGGCAGCAGGCGGCGGAGTCTCGTCGTCCCCACGCGCCTCGGGATACCGGACTAGGGCCGTAGATCCTGGTCCGCGGTTGGCTCCGCTGTCCGGAGCCGGGTCGCCGACCAGCTGGCGAGGAGCTTGAGGCGGTCCTCGTCGGGGGTGCCGGGCTCGGCGGTGTAGATGGTCAGGGAGTGCGCCTCGTGGGCGGACATGGGCAGGTCCAGCGGCTGGTAGGTGAGCTGTATGGGGCCTGCGTCGGGGTGGTGGAAGCGTTTGACGCCGCTGTGGTGGACACGCACGTTGTGGGCGGCCCACAGGGTGCGGAACTCGGTGCTGACCGTGGACAGTTCGCCGACGATTTCGCGCAGTGCCTTGTCGTTGGGGAATCTCCCTGCCTCGGCGCGCAACAGTGCGACGGTGATGTTGGCGCCGTGGTCCCAGTCGTCGATGAAGTCGTGCGAGCCACGGTCGAGGAACAAGAACCTGGCGAAGTTCGGGCGACCGCGTTCGTCCGTTGTGGCGCTGTGGAACATGGGGGCCAACAGAGCGCGGGCGAGTGCGTTGGTGGCCACCATGTCTAGGCGGCCGTTGGTGACGAACGCCGCGGACAGAGTCATGGAGTCGAGCAGCCACTGGACGCGGGGCGGGATCTCGACGGCCTTGCGCCGGCGCCGGGCCGCGGGGCTGGGCTGGGCGGCTTTGGCCAGGTCGAACAGGTAGGTGCGTTCGTCCTCGCTGAGCTGCAGGGTGCGGGCCACCGCGTCGAGGACATCCTCGGAGACACCGCTGATGTGGCCTTTCTCCAGCCGCGTGTACCACTCGGTGCTCACGCCCGCGAGGACCGCGACCTCCTGGCGGCGCAGCCCCGGCACCCGGCGCCGGCCGCTGGTGGGCAGCCCGACCTGCTCCGGGGTGAGCTGGGCGCGCCGGCGGGCGAGGAAGTCACGGATGTCGGCGCGGTTGTCGGTGCGGGGGTCCATGGCCTCAACGTTACGGCTCGGGGCCCGGGCGAGGGGGGTTGAGCTTGTACCCCCTATAAACGCGACCTCCCTCGCATACGACGGGGGTGGTTTGGTGGGACGCGCACCTCGATCGACGGGCGCGGGCGGCCGGCGGCTTCACACGCCGATTGGGGACCCGCCCGGAGTGGACGCTCGGGCGCGCGGGTGACGCAGCGACCGGCACCCTCGTGCACCGCACAGCCCCCCGTCCGAGCCCTTCAGATCGCAAAGACACATCGCACAGCACCATCCGGTCGCCTGAGCGGCCGGCCCAGAACTTTAGGAGCAAACCTCATGCGCGCTGCTGTACTGCACGCTCCCGGCGACGTCCGGGTGGAGGAGATCGCCGACCCGGAGATCACCGCCCCGACGGATGCGGTCATTACGGCTGTCGGCGGCCTGCGTCTGCGGCTCGGACCTGTGGCCCTACCGAGGCGTCGAGGGCATTGACGCTCCCATGCCGATGGGACATGAGTACGTCGGCAAGGTCATGCTCGCTGTCTGACCGGGACCTTCCTCTGACCGGTGCCTTCTTCGCGGGCGGCCCGGCCCGTGCAAGGCCGGGCCGCCCGCATCCTCCATTCCCTGGAGCTGATCATGACCACGTACGCCCTCATCGGCACCGGCCCCGGCCTGGGCCTGGCCACCGCCCGCCGTTTCGGCGCCGCGAGCCACAGCGTCGCTCTGGTCTCCCGCGGCAGCGAGCACCTGGTCCAGCTGTGCGCCGAGCTTGCACGAGACGGCATCACCGCGCGCGGATTCGCAGCCGACGTCCTCGATGCCGCCTCCCTCACGGCGGCGCTCGACGCGGCAGCCGCAAGCCTGGGCCCGGTCGAGATTCTGCAGTACAGCCCGGTGCCCCGCGCGGACTTCATGAAGCCGGTCATCGACACCGGCGCCGCCGACCTGGACGACCCGCTGGCCTTCTCCCCCAAGGGCCCGGTCACCAGCGTCGACGCGGTTCTGCCGGGGATGCGGGAGCTGGGCCGGGGCACCCTGCTGTTCGTCAACGGCGGCAGCGCGGTACGCCCGCACCCCGACCGGGCGGGCACCTCCATCGCCTTCGCCGCCGAGAGCGCGTACGCGGCCATGCTCCACCAGGCCCATAGCACCGGAGAACATCTACGCCGCCCAGCTGATCGTCCCCGGCGCCATCCGGCCCGACGCCGAACCACAGCAGCCCCGACGCGCTCGCGACGCGCCTGTTCTCCCTCCACCAGGCACGAGAGGGCTTCCGCCACTACGCCGAACCGATGCCCCACTGATCCCGAGCCGGCACTGACGCCCCCTGCCCCCCGCCCGGCCTTGACGGCCCCCTCACCGGCCGTGCCCGCGCGTACGGCTGATTCGTCAACTTCGTCAACGATGCGAAGGCGTACACATGTCACCTGAACCTGCAGTTCCGCCTCCTACTTCGCCCACCCTGTCTTCACCCACCACCTCCGCCACGTCACCGAGCAGGCGCACCTTCATGGCCACCACCGCGGCCGGCGGAGTCGTCGTCGCCGGCGGTGTCGTCGGAGGACCATTCCTCGCCGGCCTCGCGGAGGCGGATGCCGCCGAGGCGCCGCCGACCGGCCGTGTGTCCCTGACGGTCAACGGCACCCGGCGCACGGTGACCGTCGACAACCGCACCTCGCTGCTGGACCTGCTGCGCGAGCACTTCAATCTCACCGGCTCCAAGAAGGGCTGCAACGCGGGCGCTTGTGGCGCGTGCACGGTGCTGGTGGACGGGCAGCGGGTCAACTCCTGCCTGACACTGGCCGTCCGACTGGAGGGGGCGGAGGTCACCACGATCGAAGGGCTGGCCGACGGCGACCAACTGCACCCGCTGCAGCAGGCGTTCATCGATCAGGATGCCTTCCAGTGCGGTTACTGCACGCCCGGCCAGATCCTGTCCGGCTTCGGCTGCATCCAGGAGGGTCACACCGGTTCGCCGGAGGAGATCCGGGAGTGGATGAGCGGCAACATCTGCCGCTGCGGCTGTTACGTGAAGATCGTGCGCGCGGTCGAGCAAACCGCCGGCCGGAAGTGAGGACCGATGCATCCCTTCTCCTTCACCAAGGCAGCGGACACGCGTGAGGCTCTCAACGCCGGTCGCAGAGGCGGGCGTTACATCGCCGGGGGCACGACCCTCGTCGACCTGATGCGCGAGACCGTCGAACGTCCCGGGACCGTGGTCGACATCAGCGGCCTGCCGCTGCGCGAAGTCAGGAGCACCGAGCGCGGCGGGTTGCGCATCGGGGCGTTGGTGAGCATGGCGGAAGCCGCCGCCCACGTGAAGGTGCGTGCGCTGTACCCCGTGATTTCCCAGTCGCTGGAGCTGAGCGCGTCGGCCCAGCTGCGGAACATGGCGACCATCGGCGGCAACATCATGCAGCGCACCCGGTGTACGTACTTCCGTGATGTGACCGCCGACTGCAACAAACGTGACCCCGGCTCGGGTTGTGCCGCGCTGCACGGATACAACCGTACGCACGCGATCCTCGGCACCTCCGAAGCCTGCGTGGCCACGCACCCGTCCGACGTGGCCGTGGCGTTCGCGGCGCTGGAGGCCACCGTCCACCTGCTCGGCCCGGACGGCGAACGCAGAGTCCCCTTCGCCGACTTCCTCCTCAAGCCCGGCAGCACTCCCCACCGCGAACAGGCCATCCGGCAGGGCGAGTTGATCACCGCGGTGGAGATCCCCGCCCTCCCGCGCCCGCTCAAGTCGGGCTATCTGAAGGTGCGTGACCGGCAGTCGTACGAGTTCGCCCTGACCTCGGCAGCAGTCGCGCTGCATGTTCGGGGCGGGGTCATCCAGGAGGCGAAGGTGGCTGCCGGTGGGGTGGGGACGGTGCCGTGGAAGCTGCCCGTGGTCGAGCAGCACCTCATCGGTGAACGCCCCTCATCGGCGCTGTGGGCGAAGGCCGCCGGGCATGCCGGGGCCGGGGCCCGTCCGCTCGACCACAACCGCTTCAAGGTCGAGCTGCTCAAGCGCACCGTCGAACGCCAGCTTCGCATCGTAGGAGGTACCAAGTGAGCCCCCAGCCGCAGGCAGCCGTGGGTGCGCCACTGTCCCGGGTGGACGGGCGGCTGAAGGTCACCGGAAAGGCGCTGTACGCCGCCGAACACGACATCGACGGAGTCGTACACGCCGTTATCGTCGACGCGAGCATCGGCCGCGGCCGTATCACCGGCGTCGACACCCGGGATACCGAAGCCCATCCGGGCGTGTTGCGGGTGATCCACCACGGCAACGCGCCGAAGCTCGCGTACCGCGACGATCCGGGTACGAGAATTCTGCCCGGCCGTCGGCTGCGGGTTTTCCAGGACGACAAGGTCCTCTTCCACGGTCAGCCGGTCGCCGTCGTCATCGCCGCCACCCTGGAGGCCGCACAGCACGGCGCGAGCCTGGTGAAGGTCAGCTATGACGCCGAACATCCCTCGACCGACCTGGCCGAGGCCGAGCCGGGCGAGCCGACCAAGTACGCGCGCGGGGACGCGGATGCAACTCTGCGTGACGCGCCGGTGCGGATGGACCTGACGTACCGGATGGCGCGCAACCACCACAACCCGATGGAGACGCACTCCACCATCGCCCGTTGGGACGGCGGCAAGCTGACCGTGTGGGACAAGACGCAGTGGGTGGTGGGCACCCAGATGGAACTCTCCGCGGTGTTCGACGTGCCCCTGCAGTCCGTGCGGGTCATCAGCCCCTTCGTCGGGGGCGGCTTCGGCAGCGGACTGCGCTGCTGGCCGCACACGGTCGTCGCCGCGCTGGCCGCCCGCGAGATGGAACGTCCCGTCAAGGTGGTCCTGACCCGCAGGCAGATGTACTTCGGCACCGGTTTCCGGCCCTTGTACGAGTATCGGCTGCGCTTGGGCAGTGACCGGCGGGGCCGTCTGAGGGCCACGGTCCACGAGATGGACGCGGAGACCTCGTCGTACGAGGTGTTCGAAGAAGGCATCATGCTCGCGGGCCAGATGTTCTACAGCACGCCCAACGTCAGGCAGGCGTACCGGAAGGTGCCCCTGGACGTGAACACCCCGATCTGGATGCGCGGTCCGGGCTTCGCGAACGCGTCCTTCGCCATCGAGTCGGCCATGGACGAACTCGCCCACCGGCTCCGCATCGACCCGATCGAGCTGCGCCTGCGCAACGAGCCGGCCGAGGACGAGTCCAACGGGCTGCCCTGGTCCACCCGCCGACTGCGCGAGTGCTACACCGTGGGCGCCCGCGAGTTCGGCTGGGACCGGCGCAACCCCAAGCCCCGCTCGACGCGTGACGGCGACTGGCTGATCGGGCTGGGCATGGCCGCGGCCGTGTACGACCCCAACAACCTGGAGGCGCACGTCCGGGCCCGCCTGAACGCGAACGGCACGGCGGTGGTCGAGGCGGCCGCCAGCGACATGGGTCCGGGCACCTACACCTCCCAGACCCAGGTCGCCGCCGACGCGCTCGGACTCGCCATGCGCGCGGTCGACTTCCGGCTCGGCGACTCCCTGTATCCGCCCACCCCGCCGCACGGCGGCTCCATGACCATGATGTGCGTCGGCTCCGCCAACCTCGACGCCTGCAACAAGATTCGCCGGCAGGCGATCCAACTGGCCGTCCAGGACGAGGAATCGCCGCTGTACGGCGTCAAGGCCGAGGACATCGTCGTGCGCAACGGGCGGCTGCACGTGCGGGGCACCCCGGCCCGCGGCGAGACCTATCAGCGGCTGCTGACCCGCAACAACCGCACCCACCTCGAAGCCGACGGCTCGTGGGCCGGGCCGCCGGAGCCCGAGCGGCACTCGTACTACTCCTATGGCGCGGTCTTCACCGAGGTGGCGGTGGACGCGACGCTGGGTCTGGTGCGGGTGCGGCGGATGCTCGGCGTGTACGACTGCGGCCGCATCATCAACCCCAAGCTCGCCGACAGCCAGGCGCTCGGCGGCATGGTCGGCGGCATCGGCCAGGCGCTCCTGGAACACACGGTCACCGACCACCGCGACGGCCGGATCGTCAACGCCAATCTGGCCGACTACCTGGTCCCGGTCAACGCCGACATCCCCGACCTCAAGGCGATCTACGTGGAGGGCGAGGACATGCGGGCCGATCCGCTCGGCGTCAAGGGAGTCGGAGAGATCGTCCAGGTCGGGGTGGCGGCCGCCCTCGCCAACGCCGTCTTCAACGCCACCGGCCGCCGTGTCCGCGAACTGCCCATCACCGCCGAGGCGTTGCTCTGACCCATGGCACTTCCGAGTGCTTCGGCCCACACCCCCACGGAGACAGGCACATGCTCAACATCGCGGACACACTGCACCGTTGGTGCCGCGAGGCACGCCCCTTCGCCCTGGCCACCGTCGTCGGCGTCACGGGCAGCGCACCCCTGCCCGTCGGTACGTCGGTCGCGGTGGACGAGGACGGCAACGCCGTCGGCAGCATCTCGGGCGGCTGCGTCGAAGGCGCGGTCTACGAACTGTGCCGAGAGGTGCTCCGTGACCGGGGCGCTCCGCAGCGGGCCTGGTTCGGCTACTCCGACGACGACGCCTTCGCCGTAGGACTGACCTGCGGCGGCGAACTCGACGTCCTGGTCCAGCGCGTCGACCCGAGGGACCACGCGCACCTCGCCGACGCGCTGGACGGCCGGCCCGCCGCCGTCGCCCAAGTCATCGACGGCCCCGGCGAGTTGATCGGCCGGATGCTGTGTGTCGACGCTGAGGGAGGCGCACCGTACGGCTCGCTGACCGGGGCGGCGCGACGCGCGGTGAGCGCGCAGGCGCGGGCGCTGCTGCGGACGGGCCGTACGGCACGGACGGAGGTCGGCGGGGACGCCGCCACCTGCCCGGAGCGGCTGTCCGTGCTGGTCCACGTGGCGGCGCCCCGCCCGCGCATGCTGATCTTCGGAGCCGTCGACTTCGCCGCTGCCCTCAGCCAGGCCGGGACCTTCCTGGGCTACCGGGTCACGGTGTGCGACGCCCGGCCGGTCTTCGCCACCGCCGCCCGTTTCCCGGACGCCGACGAGGTCGTCGTCGACTGGCCCCACCGTTACCTGTCGGGGACGGCCGTGGACTCTCGCACCGCCGTCTGCGTCCTCACCCACGACGCCAAGTTCGACATTCCCCTACTGCGCCGCGCGCTCGACCTCCCCGTCGGCTACGTCGGCGCGATGGGCTCCCGCCGCACCCACGACGAACGGCTGCGCCTGCTGCGCGAGGCGGGCGTGACCGACGAGCAGCTGGCCCGGCTGCGGTCCCCCATCGGCCTCGACCTCGGCGCGCGCACGCCCGAGGAGACCGCCCTGTCCATCGCGGCGGAGATCATCGCCCACACCAACCGGGCAACCGGCCTGCCCCTGTCCCGGACCTCCGGCCCGATCCACCCTCACCGGCAGGAACAAGAACAGGAACAGGACGCGGAGTTCACCGCGATCACGGGGCTGGCATCATGATCGGACACGACCCACCGGAGTGGCGCCGCGCGCAGAGCGGGCGAGCTTCGGAGGCACAGCATGCAGGACAGCGGCCGGGTCGCGGTGGTCGGCGGGAGCATAGCGGGATGCGCGGCGGCACTCGCGCTACGGCGGGCCGGGGCCGAGGAGATCACGGTGTACGAGCGGGCGGCGGGCCGCATGGCCGACCGCGGGGTCGGGGTCGCCGTGCACAACGCCCGCTACGCGGAACTGGAGTCGGCCGGCTACCTCGACGCCTCCCTGCCGTTGGTGCAGATCACCCGCGGCCGCTACTACGTCCGTGACGACGCGGAGGCCCCACACCCCCCTGGGCCGCGAGATCGCCGTCCTGCCCGTCCCCTTCCGCACCTACAACTGGGGCTCGCTCTGGCACGACCTGCGCGGCCGGATGCCCGAGACGGCCGTCGTCCGGCCCGGGGGCGCCGGTCGAGGCGGTCGAGGCCACGCCGAAGGGCGCCGAGGTGCACACGGCCGGGCGCAGCGAGCGCTACGACGTGGTGGTCGGCGCGGACGGCTACCGCTCGGCGGTGCGCGCGTCCCTGTACGCCGTCGTCCGCCCCGAGTACGCCGGTTGCCTGGCCTGGCGCGGCGCCTACCCGGTGAGCCGGCTGAGCGACGCGGAGCTGCTGCCCAAGGACGAGGGCGCATACATCCTCTTCGAGGGCGGCCACCTCGTCGTGTACCGCATCCCGGACGAGACCGGCGGACACCGTGTCAACTGGATCCTCTACACGGCCCCGCCCCCGGGCCTCGACCAGGGCATGGACACCCCCACCAGTCTGCCCCCGGGCACGGCCGGTGACGGGCTGCGCGCCCATCTCGCCGAGGTCTGCGCCGAGTTGATGCCCCCTACTGGGGCGACCTGGTACGGACGACGGCCCACGACGCGCTGTTCCTCCAGCCCCTCTACGACTTCACCGCCACCGCCCCCCACTGCGCCGTGGGCCGGGCCCTGCTCATCGGCGACGCGGCCACGGTCGCCCGCCCCCACAGCGGCGCGGGCGCCGTCAAGGCGTTGCAGGACGTCACGGTCCCCGGCGGGCTGGTCCCGGTCTCCTCGTCGGGCCGATACGGCGGCAACGGACCGGGAGTTGAGCCAGCGCGTGAGCCAGTCACCGGGGCGTTCGGTGGCCTGCTGGTGGGCGAGCCACTCTGATGTGTCGGCCTGGTTGTCGTACCCGGAGAGATAGAGGGCCTGGCGGCGGAGCAGGAACTGGTCCTCGCCTCGGGCCTGTTCCGCGGTGCGACGCATCTGGGTGAAGAACAGCGCCCGGTCGGAAGCCGACAGTTTCGGCCCGGGCGGTGCGGGTCCTCGGCGATGAAGATCGTCGGTCATCGGGCGACTTCGCGGTTCGTGCGGACCAGCAAGCCCGCACCGGGGCGGTTGCCCAGGCGGGGTCGGTGCGTACCTTGCCGAGGACGCGCCAGTTCTTGAGGTGGGCGAAGCCGTGCTCGACGGGTGCCCGGACGGCCGACAGAGCCGTGTTGGACAGCTTCTGGCCTCGCGTCAGGGGCCGGTTGCGGGCGGCCTCGTAGTCGGTGATCACCGCCGGTTCGGGCGTCGGGGGCCGCCGTCGTCGAGGCCAACGAATCCCAGGTCGGTGATGGTTCCGAGCCCGGCTTCCTGCAGTTTCCGGGTGAGCTTGTCGTGCCGGCAGGCGGTGATCTCCGAGGTGTGCCCGGTGCGGGCCGCCGAGATCCACAGTAGTCGGCCCCGGTCGTCGGTGAGGGCGATCACGAGCAGGCCGTGGCATTTGTTCTTGCCGGAGTAGTTCTTCCGGTTCTCCTTCCCGGTTTTGCGCCGGGTACGGATCACCGATCCGTCCAGCAGTACGATGGCGCCACCCATTCGGGCGATCTTCTTGCACGCCCGGTCCAGGCGTGGGGCGCAGGCGGCGAGCAGGCCGACGACCTCCCGGACCCATCGGGTCACGGTGGTGCGGTGCACTCCGTTGCCGCCGGCCAGGTCGCCGGCCGCTGGTCACAGCGCAGCACCGCCAGCACGATGGTGGCGATCTTCCCCGCGGGCAGGGCCCGCCACCGCGAGCCGATCTTCTTCAGGTGGCCGCGTACCAGGTCGGCGAGCCAGTTCAGGGTGGCACTCGACAGCGGCAGGCGGGCGGTGTAGACAAGGCCGTCAGGGCCTTCGACGGAACTGTTGTTTTTCGTCACACAAACTCAACTGCCGTCGGTTGTCTGTCAGTTACGCCCACGCCCCGCGCAGTTACGGACGTGCCGTGAACCGCCCGTCGCCCCGCTTGTGCAGCCAGCCGCGGTCGGCGAGCTTGGTCATCTTCGCCCGCAGAGGTTCCAGCTTGCCGCGCACCGAGGCGTCCAGACCCAGCCGCTCGCCGACCGTCCTGACCTGCACCGGGCCGTCGGCCTCCCGCACGATCGCCAGGATCCTGCGGTAGTCGCCGGGCAGCGCGCCCGCGTCGCTGCGGTGCGGGATGAGCAGGACTGCCCGCCCGGCCACCTTCGCCGATATCGGAGCGAGCTCCCCGGCGTCATCCCGTGCCTGCTCGGCCAGGCGGTTCAACACCCGCTCCGCGATCGCGAGTTCATCCCGCTCGGCCTGGACCTCCTGGAGTTTCTTGGCAACTCCTCAGCGGGGGCGTCCAGTTCGCTCGGCGGGCGGTGATCCACTGCCGCTCCCGCATCCCCCGCTCCCTCCCGCGTTCTCACAGTGCCGACCCGCTGACGGATCGTAGGCGGGGGCCGGTCTTGGCCGCAGCCGAACCCGGCATCCCGCCGGAACAGAACCTGCCCGATGATCTACACCATGGTCATCGGCCGCCGACCGGCACGAGTACCCAACTCGCCATTCACACCAGACTCGTGACCCGCGACTTCAGCTTGCACACCGCTCACGGGTGCGAGGGTGGTTTCCTCGGTGAGGGGCGCCGCTGGCTCGAGCGGGCGCTCGCCGCCGCGCCCGAGCCCACCCCCGCCCGGGCCAGGGCGCTGTGGGTCGCCGCCTGGGTGGCGGTACTGCAGCGCGATCACGCTGCGGCGTACCGGTGGCTGGAGGAGGCCGCAGCGGCAAGCAGCTGGACGATCTGGTTCTGCGCACCGAGGTCCAGAGCCTGCATGGCACGCTGGCGTAGTTCGGCGGCCGGCTGGAAGAGCCCGTTTCCCTGCTGAGGGAAGCGGCGGTCGCTCTCGTGCGGGCGGGTGAGGAGATCGAGGCTGTCTACGCTCTGATTCAGATGGCCACTGCCCAGTCCCACCTCGGAGATCCACGCACTACGGAGACCTGCAGGCAGGCGGTCGTCCTCGCCGAGGCACATGACGAGCGGTTGGCCCGCGCGCATGCGCAGTCGACCCTCGGCTACGACGCCTGGAGACGCGGCGACCTCGCCGAGGCCTCGGTGATGATCCGGGCCGCGCTGGAGAACGAGCGGGGCTTCAATGACTACGCCAGGGTCGCCCTGATGCTGGACGAGCTCGCCTAGGTCACCGGCGCGGCCGGTCACCACAAGGAGGCGGGGAGGCTGCTGGGGGCCGCGCGTAGCCTGTGGCAGGACATCGGTCTGCCCATCGTGGCGTTCGGCCCGCACATGGTCGAGCAGCACGCCCGGTGCGAGGAGGACGTCGTACGGGCCCTGGGCCGGGCGGCGTATGGAAGCGCCCTCGCGGAGGGTGGCGCCCCGACGAGGCCATCACCTACGCCCTGCACACCGCGTCCGAGCCCAAGTCGGCTGCCGCGCCCGTCCCTGCCGGTCCCGTCCCTGCCCCGAGCTCGCTGACCCCCGGGAGCGGGAAGTGGCCGCGCTGGTGGCCGAAGGCATGAGCAACCGGCAGATCGCCGCCGCGCGCGGACGCTCCTCGCGCACGGTCGACGGCCATGTCGAGAACATCCTGGCCAAGCTCGGCTACGCCTCCCGTGCCCGGATCGCGGCCTGGTGGGCAGCGAGCCAGGAACCCCACCCCGTAGGACAACCCCGTAGAAATACCCGGGCCCCCGGAGCCGGGCCCGTAGAAATTCACAGGCCCCGGAGCCGAGCCCGTAGAAGTACCAATGGCCCGGGGCAGACCCCCGCGCCGATCCTTCCGGCGTGACGCACGACAGGGCGTAACCTCCTGCGCCGCGGGTCCCGGACCCGCGGCGCGGGGACGTCCCCCACCAAACGTGAGGGTGGTCTGGCAACCGGATCCGTGACAGGAACGCGCCCGACCGATGTCAGTCACCGCTTCCGTGCCCCGTCGCAGACGGCACCCGGAAGGCTACAGCCGGCCAGGGCCGCCAGCAGTGCGTGAGCGCCCTCATGCCGGCATGAAGGGCACCGTCAAGATCGGCAACCGCCGCACGCCGCGATTCAGTCAATGGGTCGCTGAAAACAATGAGGAACTCAGGTGACGAACACGGAGCGGGGCCTTTCCCGTAGATCATTCCTGTTCGCTGCGACGGCCGTCGCAGCCGCCAGCGCTCTGGCCGGCGGCGTAGTGATGGCCGGCGCCCCCACGGCCGGCGCCGCGACTGGCTCGAACGCCGAGTGGCGCATCAACCACGAGCCCGGCACCCAACCGGACAATGACGGCAACCTGCCCGCCATGAGGGGCTACGGCGACCTGCTCAAGGCCATCAAGACAGCATGCAGCGACCACAGGATCAACCCCTACGCGGGGACCGACCGACGGGGGCACCCCGTCCACGTGACCGCCAACGTCTCTGCGAATCAGTACACAATCGTCGACCTGGTCGACGAGAGCCAGACTCTGGCCATCCGGGTGTACATGCGTCGGCAGGACGCCTACGTCATGGGATGGCAGCAGGGCGTCGCCACGCCGGGCACCGGTGGCAGTCAGATCACCTGGGGGACCTACTTCACACTGGAAGCAACGGCGCAGGCTGAGCAGCCCTCGGCGCTGCCAGGCATCACGGCCTCGAACACGCGCACGGAATACAATGGGCTGGGCACCTACACCAACCTGTCACGACAGGGCGCAGACCGCCTTGGCACGGCGATCAATACGGCTAGCCTCAACCAGGCCGTGAGGACACTTGGCACAACCTGGCCCCCCTCCGACCCCGTGGGTTATACCAGCGAGGTGGCTAAGGCAATCCTGCAGATCATCGTGGCGCTCGCCGAAGCTGCTCGGTTCCGGAATCAGGCGGAGGGCATCGCGGTGGCCTTCCGTGATGGCGGCGCGTTCACCATCAACCAATATCACATGGACCAGCACAACAACTGGGGCTCGTGGAGCGCAATGCTCCTGGACGCTTTCCGGCGCGGGGTCGACGCGCTCAGTGGTTCCGTAACTATCGAGGGCATCGAAATCCTGGCTGCGACAGCACTCGCGCGCTACCTCATGATGGCCCACCACTCAGACTTGGGCACCAGCACCCATTCCAGGCACGACGAACTCAAACTTGAGCTGGCCCAGAGGCGGCTCGTCTCGCCCTACGGCACCGGCGACTACTGGACCGTGCAGGAAGCGATCAGCGCCGCTCCCACCTCGGGCGCGTGCGAGATCGTCATCGAGAAGGGCGTCTACCACGAGGTCCTCAGTGTCCCGAAGGACAAGAGCTGGCTGACGATCGAGGGCGTCACCGGCAACCGTGCGGATGTCGTCATCTACAACACCAGGTGCCACGGGATGATCAACCCTGCGACCGGCCTGAAGTACGGCACCCAGGGCAGCGCCGTGGCCACCTTCAGGCCGCCGAACCTGACCGTCCAGGACCTTACGATCACCAACACGTTCGACCGCAACGCCCACCCGGAGATCAGCCCGTACGAGACCCAGGCCGTCGCGATCGCCGCCATGGGCGACCGGCAGGTGTACCGCAACGTGGCGATCTGGAGCCATCAGGACACCCTGCTCTGCAAGGGGGAGACGCCCACGACCCAGGCCCGGCAGCACTTCGTCAACTGCCACATCCGGGGCGACGTGGACTTCATCTTCGGCAACGCCACAGCGGTGATCGACCGGTCCATGATCCAGGTCCTCCCGTGGCCCGGCGGCACGGTGATGGCGCCGAACACCGACAAGAGTAAGAAGTACGGGATCCTGATCAGCAGCTGCACGATCACCACCAGCGGTGTGCCAAGCGACACGATGCACCTCGGCCGGCCGTGGAACAACACGGCGGACGCATGGCCCCAGGCGGTTGTGCGCGAGTGCGACATCCAGGCGGGCATCAAGGACGCGCAACCCTGGACCAACATGGTCCCCGAGTACCCCTGGCAGGGAGCCCGCTTCAAGGAGTACGGGAACTTCGGCCCTGGAGCCGGCACTGGTGCGAACGCACCGAAGCTGACCGCCACCGAGGCCGCCGACTACACCGCCCAGAAGTACCTGGCCGGCACCGACGGCTGGAACCCGCTCGGGTGACCGCGGCCGAGCTGACGGGCAAACGGCCCAGCGACGGCGCCCCCCCGCCCTTGCGGAGCGGTGAACCACGGCGGGGCCGGGACGGCACGACCGTCCCGGCCCCGCTGCGCCGTTGGCATCGCCCGGCGTGATGACGACGCTCAGGGGCAGGCCGCGGTCGTCCGCCCGCGAGGCGGACCTTGGTGGTCAGCTTGCCGCGGTACCGGCCGAGTGCCTGGCCAAACGCCTGATGTGGCGCGTCTGCAGGTTCGTCCGCCGACGATGCCTCCTTCGCGGACTCCGGGTGCGTGCTGGTGAGCGCGGTTGATGGCGGAGTTGAAAGACGCCGTCCACTCACCGCGCCCAACCGCGTCGTCGCGGCCCGGGACGTGCTTCAGCAGCCTCGCCCAGGTCCTGTCCTGCTCCCAGCGGGCGAAGCGATCGTAGGCCGCCTGCCGCGGGCCATCGCGCTCGGGCAGATCCCGCCGGAGCGCCCAGGTCCGCAATCGCCGCAGTACGCCGTTGACGACCTGGGTCGCAAGTCGACGTTGTGCCCAGGGTGTCGTTCGACGTGATCGAAGCTGGTCGCAAGCCGTACACCTGGCTGCGGCGGAATTCCGGCCGTCGCGACCGCGGAGGAGTGCTGCCCTAAATCGTTACCGCTTCGGCGTTCGTGTAGGGCGTCACGTGGCTGACGCTCTCCTTGAGGACAAGGTCGATGGTCCGGGAAACCGCTGGTCAGTTCACCTTGCGCAGGGTGCTGATGCGGCGGGTGCCGACGCCGCCGCCGGATGACACCGGCCTCGCGCAGGACGCGGAAGTTGCGGGTGAGTACGGACGCGATGACGTCCTGAGCGAAGCCGCTGCAGGCCAGACTGGGAGTCGAAGGTGACGACGATGGTGAGCCGGATCTCGTCGCTACCCTCATGATCTTGAAGAGGTCGAGCTCGTCCATGTCGGGGTGGACGAGGGGGATGAGGTGCGGCTGGCATTTAGGCCGCGGCGGCGGTCGTCCTTGCAATAGATGATCCGGGTCTTGGCCGGGTGCAGTTGCCCTGCGTTCCTCCCCCGCGGCCCTCAGGCGTCGTGCCGCTCGGCATGGAACGGCCGTGGCTCGCCGTCCCGGGCGGCGAGCGCCGGTCGCCGACCGCGAGGGGCGGTTACTCCGTCAGCGCGTCCATGGCCCGGTCGAGCAGGACGGCGATGGAAACCGTGCCATCGCAGGCCACCCACGCTCTCGCGGCGGCGTCCAGGCAGGCGAGGGCGGCCGCGACCAGTGCGGTCGGCCTGGGATCCTCCGGCCGGCCAGGACTGGCTTCCAGTCGCCTGGCGATCTCCGGCACCATCTGTTCCTGCCACGTCAGTTGCTTCTCGAAGTGCCGGGCGCGCAGTGACGGCGTCTGCTGCAGCAGACGCAGAAAGCTCATCGTCTGCTCGGGTTCTTCCTCGTTGACCCGCACCAGGACGTCGAACGCCCGGCGCAGCGCCACCCAGGGCCGCTCCTCGTCGGGACGGGCAGCGAGCGCTTCCACGACCTGTTGGCCATCGCCCTCCAGACCGCCCAGCACGATGTCTTCCTTCGTCCCGAAGTACCGGAACAGGCTGGCGCGCGACAGTCCTGCTTCGGCGGCGATCTGGTCCGCGGTCGTCTGTTCGAAGCCCTGATCGGTGAAGAGCCGGAGCGCCACTTGGGTCACTTCCGCCCGGACCGTTGCCCGCATGCGTTCACGCAGACCGGGCGGCTTCGGCGGGGTATGGCTGGCGGCGCCGACGGAGTCAGTCATGCACAGAATATACACCACGAATCATCTTGAGACTTAGTCTCAGTTAGATGTAGAGTCTCCCATTGGAGGCTTCACTGCGGACGAGGTGCTGCGAACAGGCCACTCCGCCCGGCTGTCTCTCCTATTCGCCCCTATACCTTGAAGGAAGCTCTATGACCACCGCGTTCGACCCGATCGACCTCGGCGGCAAGGCGCTCGCCAACCGCATCGCGATGGCGCCGATGACCCGCAGTCGTGCCGAGGCTCCCGCGGCCACGGCGACGGAGCTGATGGCCACCTATTACGCCCAGCGCGCGAGCGCCGGCCTGATCATCACCGAGGGCATCCAGCCGTCGGCCGGCGGCCAGGGCTACACCGACACCCCCGGCCTGCACTCCGCTCAACAGGTCGACGCCTGGCGGAAGGTGACCGACGCCGTCCATGCCCAGGGAGGCACGATCTTCGCGCAGTTGATGCACACCGGCCGGATCGGCCACCCCAGCCTGCTGCCCGACGGACTCATCCCCGTCGCCCCCTCCGCCGTCGCGGCGGCGGGCCAGGTTTTCACCTACCAGGGCCCCCAGGACTACGTCACGCCGAAGGAACTGGACCAGGACGACATCGCCCAGACGATCGCCGACTACGCCGACGCCGCGCGTAACGCGATCGCCGCCGGTTTCGACGGCGTGGAGATCCACGGGGCGAACGGTTACCTGATCCATCAGTTCCTCGCCCCCAACACCAATCTGCGCACCGACAGCTGGGGAGGCGGCGCCGCGGACCGGGCCCGCTTCGGTATCGAGGTCGCCACGGCCGTGGCGAAGGCGATCGGTGGCCACCGCACCGGCTTCCGTATCTCTCCCGGCAACCCCTACAACGACATCGCCGAGACCGACCCGGCGGACCTGCTGGAGACCTACACCACCCTGACCGCCGCTCTCGCCCGGCTGGACCTCGCCTACCTGCACCTGGTCGAGAGCCCGGACCGCGACCTGACCGTCCGGCTGCGCAAGGACTGGCCGACGGCGTTCATCCTCAACCCCTTCACCCACCCCGAAACCACCGGCCCCGGGGCTCTCCCTCTCATAGAGGACGGCACCGCGGACATCATCGCCTTCGGCGCGCTGTTCCTGGCCAACCCGGACCTGCCCGCCCGCCTCGCAGCCGGCGGTCCCTACAACGCCCCCGATGCGGCCACCTTCTACGGCGGCGACCACCGCGGCTACACCGACTACCCGGCGCTGCCCGCCGACAGCGCGTGACCTGAAAAGAAGCCACCACACGCGGGACGAGGCAAGACGCGGCATCTCAGGCCGCAGGCCACCGGAGTCCCCACGTCATCGCAGCGGCCCGCATGGCCGATACCGACCCGCGCAGGGTGCAGGACGCCCTCGCCAAGCTCCCACGGCAGCACGACACCCTCCGAACCACTGTCGAGAACAAGGAGGCCAGCACCCAGGAGTACGCCGTTCAAGTCTTCTTTGACCACACGCTCGTCAAGACCGCCTATGACGAGCGTGTGCTGTGCTGGCGGGCCGGCGCCTCCGGTGCGACCCGCTCACACCACGAATTGGCGATCAAGACCGTCCTGCGGCACATCGCCACGGAGCGCCCCGACCTTCAGGCGCTCGACAATGACACCGCGTTGATCGAGGTCGGCCTGATCGTCGGGCGGCTGAGGAGGACGTCGGCGGGACCGGCTGCCGCGAGGCAGGAGCTGCTCGCTCCGAGGTCCCGCACGGACACATTCGCTGGCACTTCGGCGCATGGCAGTTGGTACGGCACCGCGACCTTGTGTTCCTGGCCGTGGCCGGGAACACAAGGCCCGACACGGGCTCGCTCCGCCAGGTTTCAGGGCACGTTTGCGGCCGGGTTTGGCTGTGGGCAGTCGACCACTGACTGGTTGGCGTCCGCGGGTGTTGAGCAGACCCGGGTGGACAAGTGCGCTTTGTGAGCCGTGACTTGCCCGCGCCCACGACCACGCGTTCTTTCCTTTTCAGCGCCAATTCGGCTTGTCCGCCGTGGAGGTGTCGTCACTGCTGGCACAGGCGGTGAGTGTGAAGAGCGCTGCTGTGGCGGCGGTGATGGCCATGGCGCGGGTGTGCATGTTCCCCCTGGAACGTCGCTGCTGATGGGAATCATGCCGTACGCGGCCGCCATACCTCCCAGGTAGCGGGATAAACACCCGAATCATCGCCGAGGCCGGAAGTCGTGATCTACCCTCACGGTCACATAGCAAGGGGGTAATCCATGCGTCTCAGACCCATATCGGCACTCACACTCACACTCCTCATCGCCACGACTGCTTGCAGCTCAAGCAGCGATGAGACCCAGTCCGGAAACTCCAGCTCCGATGGAGCCAAGCTCTCGGCCGAGTGGACGCCCAAGCTTGAGACCGCGACCAAGGCGGAGTCCACCATCTGCAACCAGGTCGGCGACCAGGCCTGCGCCGAACACCTAACGGACATCGCCCTCGTCGTCACCGACCTGAAAGATGCGGTCAGCGAGGCCGGCGGGGCGGACGCGTACCCGCGAACCGCAAAGGAGATCGAGAAGATCGACGACGCGGTCGACGCGTACACGGATCACGAGTGCCTGGGCGATGAGAACGCAGGTATCAAGGGGTCCCCATGCCCGGCTGATGCCTACGCGATCATGGCGGGCGGCTCGGTGTTGAAGCTGACGCTCGAATTGGATGAACTGAAGAACGGTGGCTGAGGGTGCTGGACTGGGGTGATGTGCCGACGTGGGCAGCGGCACTCTTTGCTGGCGGCGCGGCCTTCTTCGCGTACCAGACGATCAAGAGTCAGCGGCAGCAGATCGGAGAGCAGCGCCAGTTCATCGGCGAGCAGTCGCGGTTCATGGATGAGCAGCGGCAGAACCTGGAACTGGAGCGCGCCGAGCTTCGGGCGGCTGCCGAGGACCGGCGAGTGGCACAGGCCCGACAGGTTCGGATGGTGGACAGTCTGGTCCCTGTCGGCACAGAGGGCGCGGCGCTGCGCTCAGCCGAGGTGGTCAACGGAAGCGACGCACCGATTCGGGACCTGGAAGTCCGGTTTGGCACGGCCTACATCGCTGCTGAGGTCTACGAAGCCCGTGGAAGCCAGGACCGGGGACCCCTCGCCTTGGGAGAGCGATGGATCACACCGCTGGCGCTCCTTGGGGCGGGGAGGACAGCGGTTTTCCGCTCGCAGGCGTGGCCGGAGACCACGGCGCACAACAATCGGCCGACGCTGTTCTTCACGGACGATGGCGGCGTGCGGTGGTCACTCGACTCTTACGGGAAGTTGGAGGAGGTACCTGCCGGTGGCCCCTCGTGACGGGCCACCGGCGTAGCTATGGGCGTCACTCCTGGCGGTAGCCGGGCCTGTCGCGGCGGGCCGCCGCCCTCAACTTGGGTCGCGGCGTTCCTTCCTGGCCGACCACCAGAAGTCCGCCACGTTGATGATGAGTGACAACGAGCCGTAAGTAGCGATCCAGCCCCACATCGTTTCGCCCAGGGGAGGCGCATAGGTCTGGATCAGGCCGCTGAGTATCGTGGTCGTCAAGACGATGCGGCCTTCCCGATCGAAGAGGATCGAGGCCACACGCCGCAGACGGCGGAAGCGCTGACGGTCAGGGAGGTACATGCTCCGCAGCGTGGTGGCAGCACTCACGAGGAGAGTCAGGGCGGAGAGGAGCTTGAGGATCTTTCCAGGCCGGTCGTGGAGTCCTGCGGCCCACTCCTCGGCCAGCCGCTCGCGGACCTCGGGATCCGGCACGAGCCTTGCGGCGAGCCGGATCACCTTGCGGGCCAGCCAGGGGCAGACGTCACAGAACTCGTTGACGACGAGTCCGAGGACGATGGCAGTCATGAGTTCGGTGTTCACCAGGCCCCTCCAAGTCGGCGAACGAACCCAAGCGCGGGTCCTAGCCCGGTCCGACGGGTTGCAGGGGTTGGGCCCCGGCGCTCCTTGATGATGGCTCGCGCGGAAGCCATGCCGTCGGCGGTGAGCTGATAGAAGCGCCTGCGGGGGCGGCCGGCATCCGGGTGCTCGGTTTCCCATCGGCTTTCGACCCAGCCAGCTTCTTCGAGCCGGAGGAGGATCGGGTACACGCTGCCCGTCGGCTTGCCCGCCGCCTTGGCGACTGCGAAGCCGTGCAGCTCTTCGGCGGATAGGAGGACTTCGAGCACGTCGAGAGTCGCCCCAGTGATTCGAAATGGGGTCTTCATGGGCCTAACTCTATATAGCTAGAGTTGGGTCGTCCAGGGGTACGCTCAGTGCTGTCGGTACCCGCGTCGACCCTCCAGCGCCTTGGTGGCGGTGGTGCCGCGCCAGCGGTTCACCCCGTGGTCGGTGTCGTTGGGCTCGGGCCAGCGGTTGCGGGTGAGGTCGGCGCGGATGGTGCCGGCCTTGATGCCGATGCCCGCGTCCTTGCTGGCGGCCGGCGGCGCGCTGACGACCGCCACCCCCGCGCAGGCCGAGGTCACCGACGGACTGCTGCTGCACTACAAGCTGGACGAGAGTTCCGGCACGGTGGGGCAGGAATGCTGGTCATGCGGCGCCCTTACCTTCTCCCTACGCGTAATCGCCTCATTCTGGGTAACCCGCCGGTCGGTCCCGCGCCGCGCACTGTGCGGCACACGCACGTCGCAGTCACCACGGCCGTCAGCTGCACGAGGTGTCGCACATGTACGCGACCAGTACGACGGCGCCACCGTAATCCACAGTCCACGCACAGACAGCAGTGCCGCTGGTCACACGAATGGGCGCGGCGAAGGAGTCGCGCCTCTACCTGGGCGCCGAGACCTGATTTCCGGGCGGGCGGACCGCTGTGGAAGGAGGCTCGGATGCGGGCTGCCCCGAACTGAGCCCGTCCAGCAGGAGGTCTCCGAGCTCGGAGAAGGCGTCGCCGGCAGTCAGGCCGGTGCGCTCCAGGAGGACGCCCGACTGGACCGCGTCGATGGTGACCGCCACGACCTGGGCGGCGAAGTGCCCGTTGAGCTCGCGGAAGACGCCGGCGCGGACGCCGTCCTCGATCAGTTCGTGGACCCGGTGCGCGGCGGCGGCGGAGTTCTTGCGGTAGATCTGCGCCGTGGGCTCGTAGCCGACC
The DNA here is from genome assembly GCF_036322545.1 of Streptomyces sp. SP18BB07. NCBI lineage: Bacteria > Bacillati > Actinomycetota > Actinomycetes > Kitasatosporales > Streptomycetaceae > Streptomyces > Streptomyces sp. SP18BB07. The sequence continues at coordinate 4,817 of NZ_JAQYWT010000303.1, read as the reverse complement.
ATGTCGTCGTAGAAGGCGTTGGAGTGTCGGCGCATGGCCGTGCCGACGCCGGTGAGGTAGACCCGGATGCGCTGCCGGGGATCGGGCTCGGCCTGGACGGCCTGCTCGATCTCGGCGGTCGCGTCCCGGAAGAAGGCACGCGTGACCGCGAGTACCAGCTGTTCCTTGGTGGAGGCCAGGCTGTACAGCGTGGCCTTGGAGCACCCGAGCCGCTGGGTGAGCTCGTCCATGGTCACGGCGGTGAAGCCTTCGGCCAGGATGATCGCCTCGGCCTGACGCAGCAGTTCGTCACGCCGACGGGTGTCTACGACCCGCCTGCGCGCCGTTCGGCGCGGGCGTCGGTCACGCGAGTCGGTTTGGGCTGTCACCCTGACTGTCTCCCCTGATCATCTCCGCCGGATGCGGAGGGCGGCCGTACGGGCCGGAAAATCGACCCTAGCGCAAGGGTACTAGAGTACCGTCTAACGTACCCATCCCGAGAGCCCCGGGCGGCGACCGGCGCGGTTCTCAAGGGTCCGTCATGGCCCCGAACTTCGCCCCTCGCGATGTTGCGCACGGCCCGCGCAGGGCTGATGGAAGCCCGAATCCTTTCGGTGCCGTGGCCGTCGTCGCGCCGAGCTCGATCGGAACATAATGGGAGAGTTCGCTCCGAAAGGGGACGGAATCAGATGAGCCACTCTGCCCTCAAATCGTCATTCGGTCTGGACGGCATCGCGACTGCCGTGCTTGACGGCCAGGGCACGGTGGTGGGCTGGTCCGCCGAAGCCGCGGAGCTTGTGGGCCGGACGGCCGTAGAAGTCTGCGGGAAGCCGGTGGGGGATCTGCTTGTCGGCCCGTCCGAGCAGTGCTGTGGAGCTGAAGTCGGCGAGCTTCGGGAACCGACGTCAGGGCTCACATCGGTGCGGCACCGCTCCGGCCGCGCGATCGAGGTCGCTTTCCGGGTGCTGCGGCTGGAAGGGGGTTCTCACTTCTTCGTCCTGGCCGCACCGCTATCTGTCGCAACCGACTTGGAACAAGGTGCAAGCGTCCTGCAGGCGCTGCTTTCCCAGGAACGGATCGGGGTCGGCATCCACGACAGGGATCTGCGGGTGGTGCGGACGAACATGGGTCCCGCTCTGCCCGTAGGGGGGTGCCTGGCGGACCTGATGGCTCCGGAGGATGCTGAGGATGCCAAGGCAGCGCTGGGCGAGGTGCTGTCCACAGGAGTGCCGCTGGTCGGGTACGAGCGGCGAATACGCGCCTCACAAGCCCCTGGGCTCCAGGAGTACTGCTACCTGGCCGCTGTCCGGCTGGAGGACACCGCAGGGCGCCCGGCGGGGGTGGCCACGTTCGTGACGGACGCCACCGAGCGGTGGCGGGCCCGCCGTGACCTCGAGCTACGGCACCAGGCGTCTGTCCTGATAGGTGCCTCCCTCGACGTCAAGCGCACGGCCCAGGACCTCGTCGACGTTCTGGTCCCCGTTCTCGGAGACGTCGCGTGGGTGGAGCTGGCCGAAGCGGTGTTCGACGGCGACGAGCCCCCCAGGATTGTCGGTGGGGGGCAGCTCCACCTGCGCAGAGCTGCGGTGGCCACGGCTGCGGGGCCCTGGCCCGCAGCGCTTCTCCAGCCCGGCGAGGTGGTTCCCTGGTTTCCGGACCTGCCTGTCATGCGGGCTCTTCAGCAAGGTGCCGTCTTCACCATGTCCGATCGGACGAAAGTCGCCCGGTTGGGCGACCCGGAACTAAGTCGTCTGTTTGTCCCCGAGGGAGCGCACTCGTTCGTCGCCGCCCCGCTGTACGCGCGTGGCCTCATGCTCGGCTCCGTCACTCTTTGGCGCACTGGGCAGTCCCGGCCCTTCGATCAGCAGGAGGCGGAACTGCTGGCGGAGATCACGTCGAGGGCCGCGCTGAGTGTGGACAACGCGCGCCGCTACACACGCGAGCACCGCGCGGCCGTGACCCTGCAGCAACGCCTCCTCCCTCGTGCCACCACCGACAGCCCGGCAGCGGAGACAGCGGGCCTCTATGCGCCTGCCGCCGGGGGCGCCGAAATCGGTGGCGACTGGTTCGACGTCATTCCTCTGCCGTCGCTGCGTGTCGCCTTCGTCGTCGGTGACGTGGTCGGCCACGGTCTGGGTGCCACAGCGACCATGGGACGCCTGCGCACGGCTGTCCAGACCCTGGCCGACTTGGAACTGGGGCCCGACGAACTGCTCACCCACCTGGACGACCTCGTGATTCGCCTCGCGGCCGAAGCTGACCTCGCGCGCCAGGACGCTGTGGGCGCCACCTGTATCTACGCAGTCTTGGACCCGGTCACCGGCCGCTGCACCATGGCCACTGCCGGCCATCCGCCGCCTTTTGTCATTCGGCCCGACAGCACCGTCCGCACCGTCGAGCTCTCTCCGGGGCCGCCTCTCGGGGTCGGTGGCATGCCCTTCGAGACAACCACTGTCGATCTGGAGCCTGGAAGCATCCTGGCCCTGTACACCGACGGTCTCATCCACCGCTTTCACCCGGACCCGTACATCGGCCTGCGGCACCTGGCCGACCGTCTCGCCACGGCCTCCAGCCGAGACGCGTCGCTCATCGGCATCGGCCGTTCCGTACTCGCCGATGCCGCCGACCCCCCGCCCCGCGACGACATCGCTCTTCTCCTCGCCCGCGTCCGTGCTTTGGCCGAGGGCACCACGGTCTACTGGGAGTTCCCAGCGGATCCCGCTGTCGTGGGTCAAGCCCGCGCTGTGGTTTCTCGCCAGCTCGCCGAGTGGGGGCTCGGGGAGGCTGCTTTCGTCACGGAGCTTGTAGTCAGTGAACTGGTGACCAACGCGATTCGCTACGCCGGGGGACCGATCGGCCTGCGCCTCATCCACAACGAGAGCCTGGTCTGTGAAGTGACCGACCCCAGCAACACCCAGCCACGCCTGCGACGAGCACGCACGACAGACGAAGGCGGTCGCGGTCTGTTCCTCGTCGCCCAGTTGACTAGGCGATGGGGCAGCCGCTACGGGCTCAGCGGAAAGACCGTCTGGGCCGAACAGCCCGTCTCTGCTGCTCGTCTGTCCTCCACGGTCCTCACCTGACGTCCGTCGCCTTGGGAGAACAACAACCATCGGTTCGTGCGCGCCGACTTCAGTCGCTCCCACGCGAGGTCGAGCAGCGGTCGGAATGGTCGTTCCCCCCAGGCGGCAGCGCACCGCCTCCGCCGCGTGCCGGTCCCGACCGGCTCAGCTAGGCCGCAGCCGAGGCACGTGTCCGAACGGCGCACCGGGTACGACGGGGGGCCTGAAGGCGGGCCGGGCCTCACCCACTCGGTGGCGTACGGACCGCGTTGCCAATCTGTGTCAGAGATTGATGTCGGCCAGCCACTGGCTGGCGCGGGGGTGCCACACCGAGGAGCTTCCGGGTGGAGCGGCTGGGCTGTGATGGAGTGGTCCGGCTGTGTGCTCAGGGCCTGGTACGTATCCGCGATGGTGCCGGTTGCCTGCTCGCCCAGCAGGGTGCGAGCAGGCAACCGGTGAAGAAGGCGTGGGGGCGGTCGCCTCGTAGGTCGCGGTCCGCCCGAACCGGGCCCACGAGGCGCGGAAGTCGCTGGGCAGCGAGTAGCGCAGCACGCCCTCCTCGCGGACGCCCGCTAGCACGGGCTTGGGGAACATCGGTACAGCGGTTGGCGCTGAGAACGATCTTGAACAGCGAGCGTCGCCACGGTGGCGGCCGCGCTCCACAGCTGGGCCCGCGGCGCGACTTCCTCCAGGGCCTTCCACATCGCGGCCGCGTCCACCGCCTTGCCGCTCTCCTCGATGTGCTCCAGCTCCTCCATGAACACCATCGAGATACGGGCCGTAATGCGGGATGCCTTCTCCAGCTGCGGCAGCGTGGAGAGGCGGTCCTTGTTCGTGAGCCGTTTCGCGGTGCTGAGCAGCTTGGTCGACATCAGCACCGTGAACAGCTCCAGCGCGTCGTCGATCGCCTTGGCCTCCAGGTGGCGCATCACCGCGGTCAGCATCGCGGTGCGCTTCGGCTCGCTCGCCCGCTGAAGGCTCGTCGCCTTCGACCTCAGGCCGTACCGGGCCAGCGCGGCGAGCCGGTTCGGCGGGAGCTTGTCCAGCTTCACCCGCCCCAGCCGGTACACGGCGATCTCGTCCACCCGCTCCAGCGCCCGCTTCATCGCCGTACCGGTGGTCTTCGTCGGCGGCCGGCGGAAGGTCTCCAGGTGCGAGTACCGCCTGCCCTCCGTCGTCTCCAGCAGCGCCACCAGGTCGGCGGGCAGCGACCGGTCCGCCCGCCAGGCCGCCCTGGCGACCGTGGTGTGTGCAGGCGCTTGTCCGCGATCTCGCGGACCTCGGACACCTGCCGCGCCAGCACCGACACCCCGGGCAGCAGCACCCGGTGCTTCCGTAGCCAGCCCACGGCGTAGTCGAACAGTGCCTTCGGCCCCTCCGAATGCGCGGTCCACGCCCGCCCGTGCAGGAACGTCCGGAACTTCCGCCCCCACTCCGGGTCGTCGTACTCGTGGTACTCGTACGCGTCCCGGATCTCCCACGCGTGCTCGTACGCGGTCTTCGGTCGCTCGGTGTACCGCTTCACGTCCGAGACGTCCTCGATGCCGAGCTGCTCGGCCAGGTGCTCCACCACCGGCCACGGCACGCCCAGCGGATCGTCCGGCAGGAACCTGCCGATGTAGCGCACCGTGCACATCTGTAGCGCGAAGCCCAGTTGGTGGTACTGCGTACGCCGCAGCGCGATCAGATCGCGGTCCACGTCGTCCAGGAAGAAGAAGCGCTCCAACTCCGGACGCGTCGGCTCCTCGACGAACTTCCCGTACGCCTCGGCCTGGT
>NZ_JAQYWT010000302.1:0-124264 GCF_036322545.1 Streptomyces sp. SP18BB07 | reverse complement strand
GTATTCCCACCCACTTGATGGGGTAAGGCTCCCAGTAGACGACTGGGTTGATAGGCCAGATATGGAAGCCCAGTAATGGGTGGAGTTGACTGGTACTAATAGGCCGAGGGCTTGTCCTCAGTTGCTCGCGTCCACTGTGTTAGTTCTGAGACAACGAACAGTTGTCGGCTAGAGCTGAACCACACAAAAGAAGAGTGTGCTTGTTCGCTCGAAACCATTAGGGTTTCGGTGGTCATAGCGTGAGGGAAACGCCCGGTTACATTTCGAACCCGGAAGCTAAGCCTTACAGCGCCGATGGTACTGCAGGGGGGACCCTGTGGGAGAGTAGGACGCCGCCGAACAATCTTTGGAAAGGACCCCTGGTCCCAGCGTTCAGCTGGGACCAGGGGTCCTTTTGTTTCTAGAATGCTTGCAGTACCGAAGACAGGAGTCACCATGTCCACCAACTCTCCCGACGATCGACCGGAGCGCGACCAGCGGCGACGGGACAGTGGTGACCGTGGCGGCTATCGCGGTGGACCGCGCCGCGACAACGACCGGCGCGACAACGACCGTGGTGGCTACGGGCGGCGCGACGACCGCCGTAGCGACGACCGTCGGGGTGACGATCGAGGGGGGTTCCGTCGCGACGATCGCCGCGATGATCGTGGTGGCTTCCGTCGTGACGACAACCGTGGTGGTGAGCAGCGCGGCGGTGGGTTCCGTCGCGACGACCGCCGGGACGACCGTCGTGATGGCGACCGTGGGCCTCGTCCCGCGTTCCGCCGCGACGACCGTCCGGGGGCCCCTCGTCGTGACGATCGGGATCGAGACCGTGGCTTCCGGCGGGACGGCGACCGGCCGGCCTTCCGCCGCGACGACCGCCGCGACGACCGTCCCGCGTTCCGTCGTGACGACCGCCGGGATGACCGTCCCGCGTTCCGTCGTGACGACCGCCGGGATGACCGTCGTGATGAACGCAGGGACGACCGGCGCGACAGCGGGGACCGTGGCGATCGTGGCGGCTTCCGGCGCGACGACCGGGACCGTGGGTTCCGTCGGGACGACCGCCCCGCTCGTCCCGAGCGTCGTGAGGGTGACCGTCCCGCGTTCCGTCGCGACGACGACCGTGGCGGCTTCCGCCGCGACGACAACCGTGGTGAGCAGCGCGACGGCGGGTTCCGTGGCCGCGACGACCGTAACCGCGACGAGCGACGCGGGGACGACCGCGGTGGGCGTCCGCCCTTCCGCCGTGACGACCGCCGTGACGACTTCCGGCGCGACGAGCGCCGGGACGGGGACCGTCCCCCCTTCCGCCGCGATGACCGCCGCGATGACCGTCGTGACGACTTCCGGCGCGACGACCGTCGGGACGACCGCCCTGCTCGTCCCGAGCGTCGTGAGGGTGACCGTCCCGCGTTCCGTCGCGACGACGACCGTGGCGGCTTCCGCCGCGACGACAACCGTGGTGAGCAGCGCGGCGGCGGGTTCCGTCGTGACGACAGCCGTGGTGGTGAGCGCGGCGGCGGGTTCCGTGGGCGTGACGATCGTGGCCGGGACGACCGGGGCCGTGGTCCCCGTCGGGACGACCGTGGCGGTCGGCCCGGAGGCTTCCGTGGCCGTGACGACCGGCGCGGCGGCGACGACCGGCGTGGTGGTGGCCGTTTCCGCGACGAGCGGGACCGGGACCGGGAACCGATCAAGCGGCTGCCGATCCCCGAGGACGTCACGGGTGACGAGATCGACAAGGACGTACGCCAGGAGCTGCTGAGCCTGCCCAAGGGGCTGGCCGAGGACGTCGCCAAGAACCTGGTGATGGTCGCGCGGCTCATCGACGAGGAGCCCGAGAGGGCGTACGGCTACTCCAAGGTCGCTCTGCGGCTGGCGTCGCGTGTCGCGGCCGTGCGGGAAGCGGCCGGCTTCGCCGCGTACGCGAACCAGAAGTACAGCGAGGCGCTCGCGGAGTTCCGCGCTGCCCGGCGGATGACCGGCAACGTCGAGCTGTGGCCTGTCATGGCGGACTGCGAGCGTGGTCTCGGGCGGCCTGAGAAGGCGCTCGACATGGCCGGGGCTCCCGAGGTGCACAAGCTGGACAAGGCCGGGCAGGTCGAGATGCGGCTCGTCGCGGCCGGCGCCCGGCGTGACATGGACCAGCTCGACGCGGCCATCGTGACGCTGCAGAGCCCCGAGCTGGCCTCCAACTCCGTACAGCCGTGGACCGCGCGCCTGCGGTACGCCTACGCCGACGCGTTGCTCGCGGCCGGGCGTGAGGGCGAGGCGCGGGAGTGGTTCGCCAAGGCCGTCGAGGCCGACAAGGACGGCAGCACGGACGCTTCGGACCGGCTGGCGGAGATGGACGGCGTCGAGTTCATGGACGTCCTCGTCGAGGACGAAGACGAGGACGAGAACGAAGACGGCATCCACGTCGACGAGGACCACCACGTCGACGAGGACCATGACGCCGAGGCCGAGGCCGACGCCGACGCCGACTCCGATGACGAAGCAGGCGACGCAGACGACCCTGCCGATGTGGACGATGTGGACGACGTGGATGCCGTCGTCGTCGACGACGACAAGGACTGACGTCCGGTAGAGACCGTGAAGGGCGGGATTCCGTACAAGGAATCCCGCCCTTTCGTATGTCCGGCCGCCGCGGAAAGCCGCCGTCTCAGAACTCCAGCGCGCGCAGCACCAGCCCGGACGCCGGCTTGGGGCCGAAGGACGTGGATTTGCGGGGCATGGTGACGCCCTGGCGGGCCAGGTCGCGGACGACCTCCTCGCGGACCGGGTGCATGAGGACGGCCGTGCCGCCGTCGCGTTCGGCCTTCTCGACGGTGGCGGCCGTGTCGTGGATGTAGGCGACATGCGCCGGGGAGTCCTCGGGGATGTGCCAGACGTGCGCGAGGAGGGTGGCGTGGAGGACCGTCGCGTCGAGGGTGCGCCAGGCCGGCGGCCGGTCGGCGGGGATCGTACGGGCGAGGAGGTCCGGGTCCGGGCGGTCGACGAGGTGGAAGGCTCCGTCGGACGAACCCGCGAGGATGAAGGCATTGCCGGTGGTAGTCGCGTCCTCCAGGGCCTCCAGGGCCTCCGGGAGAGGGACGTCGAGACGGCGCACGCGGAACAGGCCGTCCAGGGCGGTGAGGGCGTCCTGGAGCGGGAGTTGATGGAGGAGGCGGTGGATGGCCCGTACGCGCAGGGGGTAGCGGGCGGTGTCCACCAGCAGGACCAGGCCGTAGTCCCAGGGGCTGGGGGACGGATGTTCCGTGCGGAGCCGGAGGTAGGTCGCCCAGCGGTGGTGGCCGTCGGCTATCAGGGCCTGGTGGCGGGTGAGGTCCGACTGGATCTCGGCGAGGTCGGCGGGATCGGTGACCGCCCAGAGGCGATGCCTGAAGCCGTCCTCCGTCGTGGTGGCGAGGAGCGGGGGGCGCTCCGTGGTGCGCTCGACCACGGCGGTCGCTCCGGCCGTGGCGCAGCCGCCCCGGTAGGTGAGGAGCAGGGGCTCCATGTTGGTGCCGGTGGCGCGCATCAGGGCCGCGCGGTCCGCGATGACATGCGGAATGACGTCCTCGTGGGGCAGGACCACGCCCGCGGAGGGCTCGGAGAGGCGCAGGGCGCCTATGAGACCGCGCTGGAGGATGCTGCCGTCCGCCTGCTCGTAGACGTACAGACCGGGCTCGGCGTCGGCGGCGAGGACGCCGTCGGCGAGCCAGCGCCGCAGCGTGTCGGCCGCCTGTTCGTCACGGCCGCCCGGGGTACTGGACTGGGGGAGTATCAGGCGGACGATGTTGTGGGGATCGGCGGATTCGAGGTGGAGCAGACCGTCCGGCCGTACGACGACGTCGTACGGCGGTGATGTGACGGCGGCCAGGCTGCCGACCCGGTCGGGGTCGTAGCGAAGCCCCCGGAACGGGGTCAGTTCGAGGCCGCTGCGCGCCGGGATCTCCTCCGCGGGACCTGCGTAGTTCATTGATGCATCGTATGGGTGTCGGTGCCGTGAGGGATGATCGGGGAAAGTGACCTGACCGATTGTTGACCGACGGGCGTCCGGCCCGGGTGGTCGGGAGACCGTCGGACCGAGCGAGGAGCGGAGCACGATGAGCCAGGCAGTCAGGACGCGGCCCGACGGCAGTGGGCAGGCCCTGAGCGAGGCGTACGACACGGCTCTGCTCGATCTGGACGGGGTCGTGTACGCGGGAGGCAGTGCGATCGCGTACGCCGTGGAGTCCCTGAGTACGGCGCGCGCCGGTGGGATGCACCTCGCGTACGTGACCAACAACGCGCTGCGGACGCCCGACACGGTGGCCGCGCATCTGACGGCCCTCGGGATACCGACCGAGGCCGGTGACGTCATCACCTCGGCGCAGGCCGTGGCCCGGCTGATCAGCGAGCAGTTGCCCGCCGGGGCGCGGGTGCTGGTCATCGGTGGTGAGGGACTGCGGGTGGCGCTGCGGGAGCGGGGTCTGGAGCCCGTCGAGTCGGCGGACGACGATCCGGCGGCGGTGGTGCAGGGGTACGGCGGTCCCGACCTGCCCTGGGGGCGGTTCGCGGAGGCCTGCTACGCCATCGCGCGTGGGGTGCCGTGGTTCGCGTCCAACACCGACCTGACGATTCCGAGCGCGCGGGGGATCGCGCCGGGCAACGGGGCGGCGGTGCAGGTCGTCCGGATCGCGACCGGCGCGGAGCCGCAGGTGGCGGGCAAGCCCCTGCCGCCGATGCACCGGGAGACGATCCTGCGGACCGGCGCCGAGCGGCCGTTGGTGGTGGGTGACCGGCTGGACACCGACATCGAGGGGGCGTTCAACGGGGAGGTCGACTCGCTGCTCGTGCTGACCGGTGTGACCGACGGCCCGCAGTTGCTGGCCGCGCCGCCGCAGCACCGGCCGACGTACGTCGACGCCGATCTGCGGGGGATGCTGACCGGGCAGCCGGAGGTCGTCGAGGCGGGCGCGGGATTCCGCTGCGGCGGCTGGACGGCCACGGCGGGGCCTGATCGGCTGGAACTCGATGGTGAGGGCGAGGCCCTGGACGGACTGCGGGCGCTGTGCGCGGCGGCCTGGACCGCGGCCGGCGAGGGCACATGCGAGCTGGACGGAGGGAAGGCGCTGGCCCGGCTGGGTTTGTGACGGGCTGGGCGGGCACCCGCCCCGTACGACTGAGCGTTGGTCGCGGACGCGATCGAGCCAGAGCGGACGCGATCGAGCCGGAAAGGGAGGATAGGCTAACCTAACCGGGTGTTGGTCGACAGTCCTCCTGAACCGCGCGCGGAGACCGCCCCCGCGCCCCCGAACCGCCGGGCGGTACGAGCCGTCGGGCTTCTCGTGGCCCTCGTGATCCTCGTTCTGGTGGCCCTGGCGAGTATCGCGATCGGCGCGAAAGAGCTCTCCCCGGAGCAGGTCTGGCACGGCCTGTTCGAGGACACGGGGACGTACGGCGACGCCGTGGTCGGGGAGCGGATCTCGCGCACGCTCCTCGGGCTGCTCGCGGGAGCCGCGCTCGGCCTGGCCGGTGCCGTCCTCCAGGCGCTCACCCGGAACCCGCTGGCCGACCCGGGCCTGCTCGGCATCAACGCGGGCGCGTCCGCGGCCGTGGTCACCGCCATCACCTACTTCGGCGTCACCTCGCTGAGCGGATACGTGTGGTTCGCGTTCGCCGGCGCGGCCATGGTCGGGGCGCTGGTCTGGTTCCTCGGCGGCAGCCGGGGCGCGACGCCGGTGCGGCTGGCGCTCGCCGGTACGGCGATCAGCGCCGCGCTCTACGGCTACCTCCAGGCCGTGATGATCATGGACGACGCGGCGCTCTCCAAGATGCGCTTCTGGACGGTCGGTTCGCTGGCCTCGGCGACCGACGACACCATCACCCAGGTGCTGCCGTTCCTGGCTGTCGGTACGGTCGTCGCGCTGCTGCTCGCCCGGCCGCTGAACGCGATGGCCATGGGCGACGACACCGCCCGCGCGCTCGGCGCCAACCTCAACCGCACCCGCGCTCTCTCCATGGCCGCCGCGACCGTGCTGTGCGGTGCCGCGACCGCCGCCTGCGGGCCGATCGTCTTCGTCGGGCTGATGGTCCCGCACGTGGTGCGCTCCTTCACCGGGCCCGACCTGCGCTGGATCCTGCCGTACGCGACCGTCCTGTCGCCCGTGCTGCTGCTCGGCGCCGACGTGCTCGGTCGCATGGTGGCACGGCCGGCGGAGCTGCAGGTCGGCATCGTCACCGCGATCCTGGGCGGCCCGGTCTTCATCTTTCTCGTACGACGGCGGAGGACGGCCCAGCTGTGAAGACGCAGGCCACGAGGGAAATGCAGGCCACGAGGGAGACACACGCCATGAGCAGGCCCGCAGGGCGGGACCGTGCGCTCCGCACGCCCGGCGGCCTGTCGGTCCGCCTGGACGTACGGGCGTTCACCGTCGTCGTCCTGCTGCTGCTGGCGGCGCTCACCGCGAGCGTCGTGCTGATCGGGACCGGCGACTTCCCGATCCCGGCCGGCGACGTCCTGCGGACGCTGCTGGGCAACGGCGACGCGGGCCAGGAGTTCATCGTCAACGAGCTGCGGCTGCCGAGAGTCCTGGTCGGGCTCCTCGTCGGGGCCTCGCTCGGGCTCGGTGGGGCGCTGTTCCAGTCCATCTCCCGCAATCCGCTGGGCAGTCCGGACGTGCTCGGCCTCTCGCAGGGCGCGACCGCCGGCGCCCTGATCGTCATCGTGCTGTTCTCCGGCAGCGCGAACCAGGTGGCCCTCGGGGCGCTCGTCGGCGGACTGGTCACCGGCATCGCGATCTATGTGCTGGCGTGGAAGCGGGGCGTGCACGGCTATCGGCTCGTGCTGGTCGGCATCGGTGTCTCCGCGATCGTCACGGCGGTCAACGGCTACCTGATCACCAAGGCCGACCTCGTCGACGCGGCCCGCGCGGTCGTCTGGATGACCGGCTCTCTCAACGGGCGTGACTGGGCCCAGGTCTGGCCGCTGCTGATCATGTGCGCGCTCCTCGTGCCCCTGGTGCTCGGCAACGCGCGCGGGCTGCGGATGATGGAGATGGGCGACGACGTGTCGTACGCCCTCGGGGTGAGCGTCGAGCGGGTACGGCTGCTGCTGATGGTGTCGGCCGTGCTGCTCACCGCCGGGGCCACCGCCGCCGCCGGGCCGGTCAGTTTCGTCGCCCTCACCGCGCCTCAGCTCGCCAAGCGGCTGACCCGCTCGCCGGGCCCGAACCTGGTGCCCGCGATGTGCATGGGCGCGACCCTGCTGATCGTCGCCGACTGGGCCTCGCAGCGGGCCTTCGGAGCCGACCAGCTGCCGGTCGGCGTGGTCACCGGTGTACTCGGCGGCGTCTACCTGCTGTGGCTGCTGGTCACCGAGCGCAAGGCCGGGCGGATATGAACGAGAACGACAGCGCATCGGCGCACGCGAAAGACCAAGGGAGCACTGTGAACCGCCTGTCCGCCGAGAACGTCACCCTCGCCTACGACCAGCGGGTCATCGCCGAGCAGTTGTCGGTGGAGATTCCCGACAACTCCTTCACTGTGATCGTCGGCCCCAACGCGTGCGGGAAGTCCACGCTGCTGCGGGCCCTGTCGCGGATGCTGAAGCCGTCACAGGGGCGGGTGCTGCTCGACGGGAACGTCATCCAGTCGATGCCCGCGAAGAAGGTCGCCCGGACGCTCGGACTGCTGCCGCAGTCGTCGATCGCGCCCGACGGGATCACCGTCGGCGACCTCGTGGGCCGCGGCCGGTACCCGCACCAGGGTCTGTTGCGCCAGTGGTCGACCGAGGACGAGCGGATCGTCCGGGAGTCGATGGAGTCGACCGGGGTCGCCGAACTGGCCGACCGTTACGTCGACGAGCTGTCCGGCGGCCAGCGTCAGCGCGTCTGGATCGCCATGGCGCTTGCCCAGCAGACCCCGCTGCTGCTGCTCGACGAGCCGACCACCTTCCTCGACATCCAGCACCAGATCGACGTGCTCGACCTGTGCGCCGAACTCCACGAGCAGCAGGGCCGCACGCTGGTCGCCGTGCTGCACGACCTCAACCACGCCGCCCGCTACGCCACCCACCTCATCGCCCTGCGCGGCGGCTCGGTGATCGCCGAGGGCGCCCCCTCCGAGATCGTCACGGCCGAGCTGGTCGAGGAGGTCTTCGGGCTGCGCTGCCAGGTCATCGACGACCCGGAGACGGGCACGCCGCTGGTGGTGCCGGCGGCGCGCAAGGCACGGACCGGGATGGCCAGGACCGAGAAGGCGGGATCCGAGGAGCCCCGATCCGAGAAGGCGGGACCCGAGAAGGCGGGACCCGAGAAGGTGGGGGCCGCTACAGAAGCTTCCTGAGCTGGAGCAGGTCCCGGAAGCCCGCCTCCAGCTTCACGCGGCCCGACCCCCAGGCCTTGGCGAAGTTCAGTTGGCCGTCGACCAGGGCCACCAGGTCGTCGCCCGTCATCGCGAGCCGGATCTGCGCCTTCTCGGCGGGCGGCCCCTGAAGGGTGTCGTGCACCTCGATCCGGCCGTCCCGCATCCGCCCCACGAAGGTGATGTCGAGGTCCGTGATGTGGCAGCTCACCGAACGGTCGAGGGCCGTCGCCTCACGCACCTGTCCGTCGACGCCTGCCATGGTGTCCGAGAGCTTTTCGAGCGCGGCGCGGCACTCATCGATCGTTGCCATCGCGCTCGACGGTACCCCAGAGCTTCGCGGTAGCGTCTGGGCATGAGCGACTCTTTGCCCGAGGTCGTGGCGGAGACGGACGCGGCGGTTCCGGAGCCGGCGGCCGAGGTCGAACCCGAATACGACCCTGCCGCACCCGCCCCGCTGGACGTGCCCCGCACCGCCACCGGCCACGCCGAGGTCGACACCGCCCTCGACCGGCTGGCCGACGCCGACCACCTCGCCACCGACGGCCATGTGGAGGTGTACGAGGATGTACACCGGGGGCTGCGCGACGCGCTCACCGCGCTCGACGCCCGCCCGGGACCTCCGGCGCCCCCGCGACCGTACGAAAGCAGGAGCTGAACCCACCGTGGCAGGAGTCGCACGCCGCCGTCTGGACGCCGAACTGGTCCGGCGGAAGCTCGCGCGGTCGCGTGAGCACGCGAGCCAGCTGATCGCCGCCGGTCGGGTCACCGTCGGCAAGACCGTCGCGACCAAGTCCGCCACCCAGGTGGAGACCGCGGCCGCGATCGTGGTCGTGAGCGACGACAGCGACCCCGAGTACGTGTCCAGAGGCGGCCACAAGCTCGCCGGAGCCCTGGAGGTCTTCGTCCCGCTGGGGCTGGCCGTCGAGGGGCGCCGGGCGCTGGACGCGGGGGCGTCCACCGGGGGGTTCACCGACGTACTGCTGCGGGCCGGTGCCGCGCACGTCGTCGCCGTGGACGTGGGATACGGACAACTCGCGTGGACCTTGCAGAGCGATGAACGCGTCACCGTCAAGGACCGTACGAACGTACGCGAGTTGACGCTCGAAGCGATCGATTGGGAGCCTGTGGATCTTGTCGTGGGGGATCTGTCCTTCATCCCGCTCGGCCTGGTACTGCCCGCCCTGGTGCGGTGCGTGAAGCCGGACGCCGATCTGGTGATGATGGTCAAGCCGCAGTTCGAGGTGGGTAAGGAGCGGCTGGGCAGTGGGGGAGTCGTGAGGAGTCCGGAGCTGCGCGCCGAGGCGGTGCGCGGGGTGGCCCGGCGGGCCGGGGAGCTGGGACTCGGGGTGAAGGGTGTGACGGCCAGTCCGCTGCCCGGTCCCTCGGGCAATGTGGAGTACTTTCTGTGGCTGCGTGCCGGGGCACCCGCGCTGGACCCGGCCGACGTCGACCGAGCAGTGGCGGAGGGCCCGCGGTGACCCAGGACCGATCTCGAACTGTTTTCCTGCTCACCCACACCGGGCGGCCGGCGGCGATCCGCAGTGCCGAACTCGTCGTCAAGGGGCTGCTGCACCACGGCATCGTCGTGCGCGTCCTGGAGTACGAGGCCGAGGACATCCCGCTGCCGGAGGAGGTGGAGCTCGTCAAGGAGGCCACCCCGCAGTGCCTCGACGGGTGCGAGCTGCTCATCGTCCTCGGCGGTGACGGCACGCTGCTGCGCGGCGCCGAGTTCGCCCGCGCGTCCGGGGTGCCGATGCTCGGCGTCAACCTCGGCAGCGTCGGCTTCCTCGCTGAGGCCGAGCGGGACGACCTCGACAAGGTCGTCGACCGGGTGGTGACCAAGTCCTACGAGGTCGAGGAGCGGATGACCGTCGACGTCGTCGTTCATCAGAACGGGGACATCGTCCACACGGACTGGGCGCTGAACGAGGCGGCCGTGCAGAAGGCCGGCGCCGAGAAGCTGCTCGAAGTCGTCCTGGAGATCGACGGGCGGCCGGTGACCGGGTTCGGGTGCGACGGGATCGTGCTGTCGACCCCGACCGGGTCGACGGCGTACGCGTTCTCGGCGGGCGGGCCCGTGGTGTGGCCGGAGGTCGAGGCGCTGCTGATGGTGCCGATCTCCGCGCACGCGCTGTTCGCCAAGCCGTTGGTGACGTCGCCGAACTCGGTGCTGGCGGTGGAGGTGCTGCCGCACATTCCGCCGGGGGTGCTGTGGTGCGACGGGCGGCGGACCGTCGAGCTGCCGCCGGGGGCGCGGGTCGAGGTGCGGCGGGGGGCTGTGCCGGTGCGGCTGGCTCGGCTGCACCACGCTTCGTTCACCGACCGGCTGGTGGCCAAGTTCGCGTTGCCCGTTTCCGGGTGGCGGGGGGCTCGGCACTAGCGCGATGAGGGGGCGGCGGGGACTCGTGGGCGGCTGCGGGTTCGTGGTGGTTGCTCGCGCAGTTCCCCGCGCCCCTGACGGGGCGCTGTAGCTCTCCGGGGTGACATTGGGGACGGGGGGCGTCGCACTTCCGTCTCCGGACCTCGTATGGTCGTGTCCGTGTTGGAGGAGATGCGGATACGGTCGCTCGGAGTCATCGACGACGCTGTGGTCGAGTTGTCGCCCGGCTTCACCGCCGTGACGGGTGAGACGGGTGCGGGCAAGACCATGGTCGTCACCAGTCTCGGCCTGCTGCTCGGTGGGCGGGCCGACCCGGCGCTCGTGCGGATCGGTGCGAAGAACGCCGTCGTGGAGGGCCGGATCGCCGTGCCCGAGGGCGCGTCGGCGGTGGTCCGGGCCGAGGAGGCCGGGGCCGAACTCGACGACGGGGCGCTGCTGATCAGCCGTACCGTTTCCGCCGAGGGACGGTCCCGGGCCCATCTGGGCGGGCGTTCCGTCCCCGTGGGCGTGCTCGCCGAGCTGGCCGACGAACTCGTCGCCGTGCACGGGCAGACCGACCAGCAGGGGCTGCTCAAGCTGTCCCGACAGCGGGCGGCGCTCGACCGGTACGCGGGCGACGCGGTGGCCGTACCCCTCACCAAGTACGGCGAGGCCTACCGGCGGCTGCGGGCCGTGGCCGGCGAACTCGACGAGATCGTCACGCGCGCGCGGGAACGGGCCCAGGAAGCCGACATGCTGCGGTACGGCCTGGACGAGATCGCCGGCGTCGAGCCCCGCGCCGGTGAGGACGTGGAGCTGGCCGAGGAGGCCGAGCGGCTCGGGCACGCGGAGGCGCTGGCCTCCGCCGCCACGGCCGCGCACGCAGCGCTCGCGGGCAATCCCGAGGACCCGGAGGGCGTGGACGCCACCACCCTCGTCGCGGGCGCCCACCGCGCCCTGGAGGCCGTGCGGTCGCACGACCCGGCGCTGGCCGTGCTCGCCGAGCGGATCGGGGAGGTCGGGATCCTGTTGGGCGATGTGGCCGGGGAGCTGGCGGGATACGCCGACGACCTGGACGCCGACCCGCTGCGGCTGGCGGCCGTGGAGGAGCGGCGGGCCGCGCTGACGGCGCTGACGAGGAAGTACGGCCAGGACATCACCGCGGTGCTGTCGTGGGCCGAGGAGGGCGCCCAGCGGCTCACCGAACTCGACGGCGACGACGAACGCATCGACGAGCTGACCGCCGAGCGGGACGCGCTGCGGGCCGAACTGGGCGGCCTGGCCCAGGCGCTGACGGACGCCCGAGCGGACGCCGCCGAGCGGTTCGCCGCCGCCGTCACCGCCGAGCTGGCCTCCCTCGCCATGCCGCACGCGCGCGTGTCGTTCGAGATCCGGCAGACCGACGACCCGGACGGCGTCGAGGTGGGCGGGCGCACGGTCGCGTACGGGCCGTCCGGTGCCGACGAGGTCGAACTGCTGCTCGCCCCGCACCCGGGGGCGCCGCCCCGGCCCATCGCCAAGGGCGCGTCCGGCGGTGAGCTGTCCCGGGTGATGCTGGCCGTCGAGGTCGTCTTCGCGGGGACGGACCCCGTGCCGACGTACCTCTTCGACGAGGTCGACGCCGGTGTCGGCGGCAAGGCCGCGGTCGAGATCGGCCGGCGCCTGGCCAAGCTCGCCAGATCGGCGCAGGTCGTGGTGGTCACGCATCTGCCCCAGGTGGCGGCGTTCGCCGACCGGCAGTTGCTGGTGGAGAAGACCAACGACGGTTCGGTGACCCGGTCCGGTGTGAAGGTGCTGGAGGGCGAGGACCGGGTGCGTGAGCTGTCGCGCATGCTCGCCGGCCAGGAGGACTCGGAGACGGCGCGGGCGCACGCGGAGGAACTGCTGGCGGCGGCCCGCGCGGACGCGTAGGAGTGGCGTAGGACTGGGGCTGGAGTCACCCAGAGGGGCAACCCCGTGCGGGTGTTCACTCGTGTGGGTGACTCTGGGTCCGGGGTTGCCCGCGCCTCCGGCGGCTGCCCCGTTCGGCTGTCCCGGAACACCCTTGCGGCCTGGCATCCTTGGTCAGGTATGTCCGACCCCGAACCAGGAGCCCCGGCCACGTGAGCCACGTGAGCAGCCACTCACCGCAGGGCCAGTCGCCGCTGCGGACCGTGCAAGTGCTCGGCGGTGGCAGCGCGGTGAGTAGCGCGCATGTGCGATCGCTGGCCTCGGGGCTGGTCGCCAGGGGCGTGCGGGTCACCGTCTGCGCCCCCAGTGAGACGGACGGCCTGTACGACTTCACCGGCGTCGGCGCCCACCACGTCCATGTGCCCCGCAGCAGCGACCCGGCCTCGGTGGCCGGCCTGCGCAGCGCCTGCGCGGACGCCGACCTGGTGCACGCGCACGGACTGCACGCCGGCTTCCGCGCCACCCTCGCGCTCGGCCGGCGCACCACCCCGCTCGTCGTCACCCTGCACACGCGGTCGTACGCCGAGGGGGCGCGGGCCCATCTGCTGCGGCTGCTGGAGCGGCGGGTCGCCAAGGCCGCCGCCGTGGTCCTCGGTACCTCCTCCGACCTGGTCGACCGGGCCCGCAGCCGGGGCGCGCGCGACGCCCGGCTCGCCGCCGTGGCGCTGCCCCTGTCGCGCCGGGCCGTCCCCGGCGAGGACCCGGACCGCCCCGCGTCCAAGGTCAGGGCCGAACTGGGCGCCACGGACCGCCCGTTGCTCATGGCCGTCGGCACGCTCGACCGCCCGTGGGGGTACGAGACCCTCCTCGACGCAGCCCGGGAGTGGCGTGGTCTGGACCCGGCCCCGCTGCTCGTCGTCGTGGGCGAGGGGACGCTGCGGGGTGTGCTGCAGCGGCGCATCGAGGACGAGGAGCTGCCCGTACGGCTCGTCGGGCGGCGCGACGACGTCTCCGAACTGATCGCGGCCGCCGACCTCGCGCTGCTGCCCGGCGGTCCCGAGGCCCGCTCGATCCTCGCGCAGGAGGCGCTGCACGCGCGCGTGCCGCTCGTCGCCGCCGCCGTCGGATCGCTGCCCGACCTGGTGGGCGACGGCGCCGAGCTCGTCCCGTACGGCGACGCCGGGGCCCTTGCCGGGGCCGTCGTACGCCTTCTCGGGGACCCGGCCGGGTGCGAGGCGCTGCGGGAGCGGGGCGCCCGGCAGGCTGCCACCTGGCCGACCGAGGACGAGACGGTGGCCCAGGTGCTGAGCGTCTACGACGAGTTGACGCAGCTCAGGCCGCTGACCTGACGGTCGTGCGAGGGGCGGCGGCCCGACCGTCAGTGCGACGGGCGAGGCCTCAGCCGACGTGTCGGCGTGCCCGCAGGGCCAGGCTCAGGGCCAGCACTGCCTGGGGGTCGTCCAGGTCGGTGCCGAGCAGTTCGCCGATGCGGGCGAGGCGGTTGTAGAGGGTCTGACGGTTGAGATGCAGCTCGCGGGCGGTCTCCGCCTTGCGGCCGGCGTGCGCGAGATAGGTCTCCAGCGTCGGCAGCAGCGCGGGTTTGGCCCGGTCGTCGTGGTCGCGCAGGGGGCCGATCGCGCGGTCCACGAAGGCGGCCAGGTCGGGGTGGTCGCGCAGCCGCCACAGCAGCAGGTCGATGTCGAGGCGCCGGGCGTCGTACCAGGGGCGGTCGGCCAGGCCCTGCGCGGCCGTCGCCGTCTCCGCCGCGTGCCGGAGGCCCGCCGAGGCGGCCGCCCAGCCGCCGGGCACACCGACGACCACCACGGGCGACCGCCCGCCCGGCCGCCGCATCCCGGCCCGCTCCACGCCGGCCCGCAGCGCCGCCGCGACCCTGTCGGCCACCGCCGGGCGCTCCGACTCCGCGCGCAGGCCCACCAGCAGCGGTACACGGCCCTCCACGGGGCGCACACCGAGCAGCACGGGCACGCCCACGGAGGCCAGCTCCTCGGCCACCGCGCGGGCCAGGACGGCCCAGCCCCCGCCGGGGGAGAGGCCGTCGGCGAGGCGCATCACGACGGGCAGCAGCGGGCCGGAGCCCGGCTTGAAGCCGAGGACGCGGGCCTGCGCGGGGGCGTCCTCGGCCTGGACACGGCCTTCCGCGAGGTCGGTGAGGAAGTCGCCGCGTCCCCGTGCCGCCAGCTCCTCCTCCTGCCGGGCCTGCATCAGGACGACGGCGATGATGCCGGCCGCGCGTTCGGCCGCCATCCGGTGGACGGGCGCCAAGGGGGCGACGACGGGCAGCAGGACCAGGCGGGCCCGTACCGAGCCGGTGCCGGGGCCGCCGCCCGGTACGTCGACGAGGGCCGCCCCGGTCGGCGGCTCGTCCTGCTGCCGGTTGCGCAGCCCTTCCCACACCTGCAGTGGATCGGTGTCGGCCGGACCGGTCCCGGCGGCGTACAGCAGCTGTCCGTCGGGGGTCTCCAGGAACACCGGGTTGCCGCTGAAGTCGGCCAGGATGCCGAGGACCTGCGGGACCCCGCCGCCGCCGAGCAGGGCCTCGGTGCAGCGGCGGTGGACCTCCTCGGCCTGCTGCAGGAGCGCGTAGTGGCCGTTGACGATCTCGGTGTGGATCTCCTCGGTGACCGTCACGAAGGCCACCTCGCGGTGCAGCTGGACGAGCGGGAGCCCGGCCGAGCGCGCCGTCTCGACGAGGGCCGCCGGGAGCCGGGCGAAGCGCGGGCCCAGTTCGACGACCAGGGCCGAGATACCGCGCTCGGCGAGGGTGCGGACGAACGCGCGCTGGTCGGCGGGGCGGGTGCCGAGCCCGTACCCGGTGGTCAGCAGCAGCTCGCCGCCCTTGAGGAGCGAGGCGATGTTGGGGACCTCGCCCGCGTGCACCCAGCGCACGGTGCGGTGCAGCCGGTCGGCGCCCGCCAGGATCTCCGGCAGCCCGCCACGCAGCCCGGGCAGCTCCAGCGCCCGTCGCACGGTGATGCCGCCCTGCGCCTCGCGGCCGTCACCTGGTGCGCGGCCTCCACGGGTGTCCATGGAGCGGACGGTACCCGGTGCTCAGGCCGGCGGGATGTTGTGGTTGAAGCGGAAGACGTTGTCGGGGTCGTACTCGGTCTTCACCGCCGTCAGCCGCCGGTAGTTGTCGACGCCGAGCCCGGCGACGACCCGGTCGGCGCCCTCGTCGCCGACGAAGTTGAGATAGACGTCACCGGTGCTCCACGGCCGTACGTCGGCGCGCACGTCCCGTACCCACCGGACGCACCGGTCGTCGTCCTCGGGGGCCTCCCAGACGCCGAAGGGGTGCACGACCCAGGGGGAGTCCCGGTAGGGCACGGGGTAGTGGGCGGGGCCCTCCGGTATCGCGCCGCCGAGCGGGAAGAGCACGTGCTGGGTACCGGTCGGCACGGGCATCGACCAGGCGCGGGTGGCGAACACGTCCACCAACTCGTCCGGCAGCCCGGTCAGATACTCGGCCGACCAATAGTTCCGCATCCCCGGCGGATCGTCGATCATGCACTGCACGTCCGCGTACGGCATCGCGCCGACCACCTCGGCCTCGTGCGGCATCGCCAGGAGCGGCTGGGCGACCTTGCGCATGTCCTCCTCGGTGCCCGCGTACGTCAGGAGGACGGCACAGGTGAGCCCGCCCACCAGATGCTCGGGGACGAACTCCTCGGGCGGGGCGGTGAGATACAGGACACCGCCGCTCGCCTCCCGCGGGCCGGTCTCGATGAGCTCGCGGTACACGCGGATCACCTCGGGGCCGTGCTCCGGGCGGTAGAACAGCAGGGCGACGGCGAAGGCGGGCAGCTCGTGCAGCCGGAGGGTGAGCGCGGTGGCCACGCCGAAGTTCCCGCCGCCGCCGTGCAGGGCCCAGAACAGGTCCGGGTTCTCCTCGGTGGTGGCGCGGACGGTGTGTCCGTCGGCGGTCACCAGGTCGACGCCGAGCAGGTTGTCGACGGCGAGGCCGAAGGTGCGGTCCAGCCAGCCGCTGCCGCCGCCGAGGACGAAGCCGCCCACGCCCGTCGTCGACGCGCGGCCTCCGGTGGTCGCGAGACGGTGGGGTTCGGTGGCGCGGTCGAGGTGACTCATGGTGGCGCCGCCGCCGACCCGTGCGGTCCTGGCCGCGGGGTCCACCGTGACCCCGTGCATCCGGCGGAGGTCGATGACGAGCCCGTTGTCGTTCAGTGCCATTCCGGCCACGCTGTGGCCGCCGCCGCGCACCGCGATCCGCAGGTCGAGGTCGCGGGCGAAGCACACCGACCGGACGACATCGGTCTCGTCGGCGCACTGCGCGATCACCGCCGGACGCCGGTCGATCATGGCGTTGAAGACCGTGCGGGCGTCGTCGTACCCCGGGTCTCCCGGGGCGAACACATCACCGGCCAGATCCTCGCGCAGTGCGGCGAGGGCCGCCCGCGCCTTCGAGAAGGGAGCCATGGTGAGCCGCCCCCTTTCGGTCGGGGGACAGGGCTCCTTCCAGGCTAGGCGGGGGTGGCGGACGGGGCCTGTTCGGGGGGTGTGGCGCCCGGTGCCGGTGCCGGTGCTGGTCGGGGGAGGGCCCGCTGCTCGGCGGTCACGAGGTGCCGCCTGCGCCCACCTGTGCTGCCCCTAGCGGCACGACTGCCCGCAGACAGGACAAGGCGAGGCAAGACGAGGCAAGACGGGCAAGACAGGTCAGGGCAGCGTGAGTACCCGTACCAGTGAGCGCAAGCGCTTGCCGTGTGCGCCTGGGCGCGCCCCGGTCCGCCGCCGTGCGCGCCGGACCGGAGGGCGCGCACGGCAGGCCGTACGCCCCCGACGCGGTCAGCCGCCGTACGCCCCCGAGGCGGTCAGCCGCAGGGCCGTGTCGATGAGCGGGACGTGGCTGAACGCCTGCGGGAAGTTGCCCACCTGGCGCTTGAGCACCGGGTCCCACTCCTCGGCGAGGAGGCCGAGGTCGTTGCGCAGCGAGAGCAGCTTCTCGAAGAGCTTGCGGGCCTCGTCGACCCGGCCGATCATCGCGAGGTCGTCGGCCATCCAGAACGAGCAGGCCAGGAACGCGCCCTCGTCGCCCGGGAGCCCGTCCACGCCCTCCTCCTCGCCGGAGGTCGGGTAGCGCAGGATGAAGCCGTCGGGGGTCGACAGCTCGCGCTGGATCGCCTCGATGGTGCCGATGACCCGCTTGTCGTCCGGCGGCAGGAAGCCCATCTGCGGGATCAGCAGCAGCGAGGCGTCCAGTTCCTTCGATCCGTACGACTGTGTGAAGGTGTTGCGCTCCTTGTCGTAACCCTTCTCACACACGTCCCGGTGGATGTCGTCGCGCAGCTCGCGCCACTTCTCCAGCGGGCCGTCCGCGTCACCGGACTCGATGAGCTTGATCGTCCGGTCCACCGCGACCCAGGCCATGACCTTGGAGTGCACGAAGTGGCGGCGCGGACCGCGCACCTCCCAGATGCCCTCGTCCGGCTCGTCCCAGTGGTCCTCCAGGTAGCGGATCAGCTTCAGCTGGAGGAGCGAGGCGTAGTCGTTGCGCGCCAGGCCCGTCATGTGGGCCAGGTGCAGGGCCTCGGTGACCTCGCCGTACACGTCCAGCTGGAGCTGGTGCGCGGCGCCGTTGCCGACCCGGACCGGGGCGGAGTTCTCGTACCCGGGCAGCCACTCCAGCTCGGCCTCGCCCAGCTCCCGCTCACCGGCGATGCCGTACATGATCTGCAGGTTCTCCGGGTCGCCGGCGACGGCCCGCAGCAGCCACTCGCGCCAGGCGCGGGCCTCGTCGCGGTAGCCGGTGCGCAGCAGCGAGGAGAGGGTGATGGCCGCGTCGCGCAGCCACGTGTAGCGGTAGTCCCAGTTGCGGACGCCGCCGATGTGCTCCGGGAGGGAGGTCGTCGGGGCGGCGACGATGCCGCCGGTCGGGGCGTACGTCAGGGCCTTCAGCGTGATCAGAGAGCGGATCACGGCCTCGCGGTACGGGCCGTGGTACGTGCACTGCTCCACCCAGTCGCGCCAGAACTCCTCGGTCGCCCGCAGCGACGGCTCGGGCTCCGGCAGCGGCGGGGGCTGCTTGTGCGAGGGCTCCCAGGAGATCGTGAACGCGATCCGGTCACCCGGCGTCACGGTGAAGTCGGCGTAGGTGGTCAGCGCCTTGCCGTAGGTCTCGCACTCGGTGTCGAACCACACCGAGTCCGGCCCGGCGACGGCCACCGTGCGCCCCTCGTGCTTGTGCACCCAGGGCACCACCCGGCCGTACGAGAACCGCATCCGCAGCGCCGAGCGCATCGGCACCCGGCCGCTGACGCCCTCCACGATCCGGATCAGCTGCGGGGCGCCGTCACGCGGCGGCATGAAGTCCGTCACACGGACCGTGCCGCGCGGGGTGTCCCACTCGGATTCCAGGATCAGCGAGTCGCCGCGGTACCGGCGGCGGGAGGCCGTCGGCGGTTCGGCGTCGGCCGCGTGGGCGGGACCCAGTCTCCAGAACCCGTGTTCCTCGGTGCCGAGCAGTCCCGCGAAGACGGCGTGGGAGTCGAAGCGGGGCAGGCACAGCCAATCGACCGTGCCGTCCCGGCAGACCAGCGCGGCGGTCTGCATGTCTCCGATGAGTGCGTAGTCTTCGATGCGCCCGGCCACGTGCAACTCCAGTCGAACGGCCACGTCGTCGCCCCCCGAGGGGCGGTCGCTGTGCGGTGTGCGGTCAAGGGACCCAAGGGATCGACAAAGAAACCATGTTTCCAGAGTGATCCAAGGGACGGTGTCGTGCGATGTCGCTCAACGATCCTCAACGCATATGAGGCGGTCGTTGCTCAACGGACTGCCGAGCTCTCATGATTACCGGAGACGGGCGGGGGTGGTGCCGTCGCGCCGGCCGCGCTCGGCAGCGAGTGTCCGAAGAGGATACGACGCACCGGAGGGCTCCGCGTGCCGCTCCAGGCAACACGAGTGAGCCGAACGGGTGAGCTAATGGTGAAGGCCGACCGGGATGCGCCGACCATCGTACGAGGTCCGTGTCGGCCCGTGCGCGGAGCGTGGCCGGAAGCGATCGTGTTCTGTCGCTGATACCCTGGTAGCCCGTGGACCGGTGGGCGCCCCACGTCGAAGATCGCGAGAGGGACCCCCGAACCGCAGCGAAGGCACCCCCGACGGATGAGCTCGGGCGGCGGCCGACCCGCACACCGAACCGCGACCACGGGAGCCCCCTCTTGGCCATGCCGCCCGCTGCATTTCGAAACACGACGACAAAGCACATCTTCGTCACCGGGGGTGTCGCCTCCTCGCTCGGCAAGGGTCTGACCGCCTCCAGCCTCGGCATGCTGCTCAAGGCCCGCGGGCTGCGCGTCGTGATGCAGAAGCTCGACCCCTACCTGAACGTCGACCCCGGCACGATGAACCCCTTCCAGCACGGCGAGGTGTTCGTCACCAACGACGGCGCCGAGACCGACCTGGACATCGGCCACTACGAGCGCTTCCTCGACCGCGACCTGGACGGTTCGGCCAACGTCACCACCGGTCAGGTCTACAACACGGTCATCGCCAAGGAGCGGCGCGGCGAGTACCTGGGCGACACCGTCCAGGTCATCCCGCACATCACCAACGAGATCAAGCACCGCATCCGGCGTATGGCCTCCGACGAGGTCGACGTCGTCATCACCGAGGTCGGCGGCACCGTCGGCGACATCGAGTCGCTGCCGTTCCTGGAGACCGTCCGCCAGGTCCGTCACGAGGTCGGCCGTGACAACGTCTTCGTCGTCCACATCTCGCTCCTGCCGTACATCGGGCCCTCGGGAGAGCTGAAGACGAAGCCGACGCAGCACTCGGTTGCGGCGCTGCGCAACATCGGTATTCAGCCAGATGCGATCGTGCTGCGCTGCGACCGTGAGGTTCCCGCCGCGATCAAGCGCAAAATCTCCCTGATGTGCGACGTCGACGAAGCCGCCGTGGTCGCCTGCCCCGACGCCCGCTCGATCTACGACATCCCGAAGACCGTGCACGGCGAGGGTCTGGACGCCTATGTCGTCCGCAAGCTGGACCTGCCGTTCCGCGACGTGGACTGGACGACCTGGGACGACCTGCTCGACCGCGTCCACAACCCGCTGCACGAGATCAACCTGGCGCTGGTCGGCAAGTACATCGACCTGCCCGACGCCTACCTCTCGGTCACCGAGGCGCTGCGCGCGGGCGGCTTCGCCAACAAGGCCCGGGTGAAGATCAAGTGGGTCACCTCGGACGACTGCAAGACCCAGGCGGGCGCCGCCGCCCAGCTCGCCGACGTCGACGCCATCTGCATCCCCGGCGGCTTCGGCGACCGTGGCGTCTCCGGCAAGGTCGGCGCCATCCGGTACGCCCGCGAGAACAAGATCCCGCTGCTCGGCCTCTGCCTGGGCCTGCAGTGCATCGTGATCGAGGCCGCGCGCAACCTCGCCGACATCCCGGACGCCAACTCCACCGAGTTCGACTCCGGCACCGCCCACCCGGTCATCTCCACCATGGCCGAGCAGCTCGACATCGTCGCCGGTGAGGGCGACATGGGCGGCACGATGCGGCTGGGCATGTACCCGGCCAAGCTCGCCGAGGGCTCGATCGTGCGCGAGGTGTACGACGGCAAGGAGTACGTCGAGGAGCGCCACCGCCACCGCTACGAGGTGAACAACGCCTACCGCGCGGAACTGGAGAAGAAGGCCGGTCTGCAGTTCACCGGGACCTCGCCCGACGGCAAGCTCGTCGAGTACGTCGAGTACCCGCGCGAGGTCCACCCGTACCTGGTCGCGACCCAGGCGCACCCCGAGCTGCGCTCCCGTCCGACCCGCCCGCACCCGCTGTTCGCGGGGCTGGTGAAGGCCGCCGTGGAGCGGAAGACCGGCAAGTAAATCCGAGCGGCGCGAGAGCTGTACGGTGACCGGGGTGCGCGTCTTTCGGGATGTGTGCCCCGGTTTCTTTTTGCATGTGTGGGAGGACGAGTCGACATGACGATCAAGGACACCGCCGAGGAGTGGGAGGTCCGGGCGAGCGAGACCCCGTTCGTCGGCAAGAAGACCTCCGTGCGCACGGACGACGTGGTCATGCCCGACGGGTCGGTCGTCCGCCGCGACTACCAGGTGCACCCCGGGTCCGTCGCCGTCCTCGCCGTCGACGACCAGGACCGGGTCCTCGTCATCCGGCAGTACCGCCACCCGGTCCGCGAGAAGCTCTGGGAGATCCCGGCCGGGCTGCTCGACGTGCCCGGCGAGAACCCGCTGCACGCCGCCCAGCGCGAGCTGTACGAGGAGGCGCACGTCAAGGCGGAGGAGTGGCGGGTGCTCACCGACGTCTACACCACGCCCGGCGGCTGCGACGAGGCGGTGCGGATCTTCCTGGCCCGGGATCTCTCCGAGGCCGAGGGTCAGCGGTTCGAGGTGGAGGACGAGGAGGCCGACATGGAGTTGGCCCGGGTGCCGCTGGACGAACTGGTGCGGGGGGTGCTCGCGGGGGAGTTGCACAACAACTGCCTTGTGGTGGGGGTGCTTTCGCTGGTGGCCGCGCGCGGTGCGGGCGGGGTGGAGTCGCTGCGGGCGGCTGAGGCGCCGTGGCCTGCGCGGCCGTTCGAGAATTAGGGGTTCTTGGGGGCATAGGTGAACTGCGGGCCGACTGTGGCTGGTCGCGCAGTTCCCCGCGCCCCTAAAAGCGTCTGGGGCGCGGCTCTTCTTCACAGCACCCCGACCGAACCAGTCGTACGATCTGCTGATCCGATCGAGCGACCTCACCGCCCTGCTCCGCCCGGACCGTCGCAGAGCGTGAACTAGGCTCGGGAGACGCCCGAACCGGAGTCCCGGCGGGCTTGCTCGTGCGGTGGGACGGGAGTGTGGCCCGTGGCGGATCAGGCGGTGGACCTCGGGGGTGCCCGGGGGTCCGGAACGGGGCGACCCCCGGCTGTCGAGGCCGCCCCCACGGACAGTCAGTTCCTGGGCCGTACACGCGAGTTGAAGGAACTGCGGGCCGACATCGGCCGGGCCGGGCTCAACACCCTCGCGGGCCGCAAGGCACCCCACGCGCGCGTACTGCTCATCGCCGGCCGACCCGGTTACGGCCGCACCGCGCTCGCCGAGGAACTCGTACGGCAGGTTACCGATGGTTACCCCGACGGGGTGCTGCGGACCCGGCTCACCGAGCCCGACGGCACCCGGGTCCCGGTCGAGCGCGCGGCGCGGGAACTGCTCGGGGAACTCGGGCTGCCGGCGCCCGCCGGTGCCGACGAGGACGACCTCAGCGAGGCGTTGCGCGAGGCGCTGGCCGACCGCCGGGTGGTGCTCCTGCTGGACGACGCCGCCGACGCCGAGCAGGTGGACGCGCTGCTGCCGGGCACCCCCGACTCCCTGGTCGTCGCGGTCTCCGGAGGGCCGCTGACGGGCATCTCCGACGTCCGGCCCTGCACCCTGGGCGGACTGGACACCAAGTCCGCCGTGGAGCTGCTGGAACGCTTCAGCGGCTCGGTGCGCATCACCGTGGACCCGCGCTCGGCCGAGGGGCTCGCCGAGGTGTGCGGCGCCCAGCCCGCCGCGCTGCGGCTCGCCGGCGGCTGGCTGGCCGCCCGGCCCTCCGCCGCCGTCTCCGACCTGGCCAAACAGCTGCGCTCCGACGAGGACGACAGCCCGCCGCTCGTCAAGATCTTCAAGCTGTCGTACGCCTCGCTGCCGACCACCGCCGCCCGGATACTGCACCTGCTGTCCCTGGCCCCCGCCGGCCTGGTCGATACGCACATCGCCTCCGGCCTCGCCGGCTGCTCGGTCGGCACCGCCCGCGGCATCCTGGACGATCTCGTGGCCCTGGGCTTCCTGCACGAGGTCGACTCGCCGCTGCCGCAGTACGAGGTCCCCGGCTGTCTCCAGCCGCTGCTGCGCTCCCTCGTCGAGAGCCAGGAGCGGCCGGGCGAGCTGCAGCTGGCCCGCGCGCGGATGCTGGAGCGGACGGTGCGGCTGCTGCAGTCCTGCCGGGCCATCACCGAGACCGACAGCCCGCTGGCCCGCGAGAAGCTCCTCGCGATGCCCAAGGCGCTGCGGTTCCCGACCCCCAGAGCCGCCGAGGAGTGGCTGCGCGTGCGGCGGCCCGCGCTGCTGGCCGCGGCCCGGCTCGCGGTCGCCGACGGCGAGCTGGACACCCTCGCCAGGCGCCTGATGTCACAGCTGGTCCGGGCCCTGGTGGCGCACTTCGGCACCCAGGCCGCCGCCCCCGACCTGTACGACCTGCACGGGCTCGTCCTCGATGTCGCCGAGCGCCGCGCCCTCCACCGCGAGCAGGCCGCCGCCCTGCTGAACCTCGGCGACCTGGACGCCCGGACCGGCCGTACGGCGGCGGCGTTGGCCCGCTACCGGGCCGCGCTCGACGCCGGACGGCGGGCGAACGACCCGTACGCGACCGGCCGCGCGATGGAATCCGTGGGCGCCGCCCACCAGGAGCTGGAGGACTACGAACGGGCCGCCGACTGGTACGGCAGGGCGCTGGCCCAGCGGCTCGCCCGGGACGAGCGCGAGGACGCCACCCGGCTGTACGGCCGGATCGCCGCCGCGCACACCTACGCGGGCCGGTACGGCGAGGCGCTGCGCAACTGGAGCTCGGCACTCACCGGCCACCGCCGGCTCGGCGATGTGGGCGGCCAGGCAAGGGTGTTGAGCGAGATGGCGCGCGTCCAGGAGTACGCGGGCCGGCCCGAGGAGGCGCTGCGGACCTGTCAGGAGGCCGCGGAGTGGGCGCGGCGCGCCGACGACGTCCGGCTGCAGGCCGCGATCCAGCTGCGGATCGCCGACACCCTGGAGCGGCTCGGCGACCCGGCGGCGGCCCGGCTGCACCGGGCGGCCGCCGAGCGACTGCTCGACGACGAGGCCCCGGACCCCGAAACCGATGAGATCGAGCCGGAACAGGGTGCTAACGCCTACGAAATCCGTAGTGCATCTGCGAAAGATTGATGCATTGAAAGGCTAGACAGCGGAGACACCTTCATTAGACTGGCTGCGCCGCCGGTTCTCCTGCGGTGTCTCCCGGTGCGCTCAGATGCGTACGGGTATGTCCTGCATTGCGTGGGCATGTTCCGCCTGTGCGTGCGAGCCCCCACACCCCTCCGAGCCAAGGACCGTGATCGACGTGAAGGTCGGCATCCCCCGCGAGGTCAAGAACAACGAGTTCCGGGTGGCGATCACCCCCGCCGGTGTGCACGAGCTCGTGCGCCACGGCCACCAGGTCGTCATCGAGCAGGGCGCCGGAGTCGGCTCGTCGATCCCGGACGCCGAGTACGTCGCCGCCGGCGCCGAGATCCTGGCCACGGCCGACGAGGTGTGGGCGGCGGCCGACCTGCTGCTCAAGGTCAAGGAGCCCATCGCCGAGGAGTACCACCGCCTCCGCAAGGACCAGACGCTCTTCACCTACCTGCACCTGGCCGCCTCCAAGGAGTGCACGGACGCCCTCGTCGAGTCGGGCACGACCGCGATCGCCTACGAGACCGTCGAGCTGCCGAACCGCGCGCTGCCGCTGCTCGCGCCGATGTCCGAGGTCGCGGGCCGACTCGCCCCCCAGGTCGGCGCGTACCACCTGATGCGGGCCAACGGCGGACGCGGGGTGCTGCCCGGCGGTGTGCCGGGCGTGCTGGCCGGGCGGGCCGTCGTCATCGGCGGTGGGGTGTCGGGCTGGAACGCGGCGCAGATCGCCATCGGCATGGGCTTCCACGTGACCCTGCTCGACAAGGACATCAACAAGCTCAAGGAGGCCGACAAGGTCTTCGGCACCAAGATCCAGACCGTTGTCTCCAACGCCTTCGAGCTGGAGAAGGCGTGCCTGGAGGCCGACCTCGTCATCGGCGCCGTCCTCATCCCGGGCGCCAAGGCCCCGAAGCTGGTCACCAACGAGCTGGTGTCGCGGATGAAGCCGGGAAGTGTCCTTGTCGACATCGCGATCGACCAGGGCGGCTGCTTCGAGGACTCCCGCCCCACCACCCACGCCGAGCCGACCTTCCCGGTCCACGAGTCGGTCTTCTACTGCGTCGCCAACATGCCCGGCGCGGTGCCCAACACCTCCACCTACGCGCTGACCAACGCCACGCTGCCCTACATCGTCGAACTCGCCGACCACGGCTGGGCCGAGGCGGCGCGCCGCGACCCGGCGCTGGCCAGGGGGCTCAACACCCATGACGGCAGGGTCGTTTACCGCGAGGTGGCCGAGGCGCACGGGCTGGAGCACGTCGAACTGGCCTCGCTGCTCGTCTGACCGGCTGTTTTTAAGTCACCTTTCGGTAAAAGGCGATACGTCAACACGGGTCGTCAACAGCACCTTCCCGGCCGGATCTTGCCCGACAAGGTCCGGCCGGATGTGTGTATGGTCACTTTGCGACACTCGTGCAACTCGCCTCGAACGTAACCGTTCGGTTGTTTCGCGCACCGGTGAAACCTGCCGTGCGACGGCCCTACGCCCTTGACAGCCGCATGTTTCATTGCCGACACATCGGGCCGGGTCCGGCGGATTGTGTTGCTGCGGACCGCCGACACGCCATAGAGTCGCCAACCGTCGGCATGGTGCCACGCTGACCTATCTAGAAGTTTCCTGGTCACCAAGGAGGTAAGACGACTTGTGAATGAGTCGACATTTACTCCCGGGGGTGGTCAACCAGGAATGCCTGCGCCGGTCTCGGGTCCCACGGGGTTCGCGGCTGTCGGCTCGGTCGCTGTCCGCACCTTCGCGGCCCACCAGAGTCCGCAGGCAACTCCGACAGCACTCCAGAGCATGGATGGCCAACACGTGAACGCCATGGCCGGCGACGGAAGTGGCGGGGTCCACAACCACTTCGCCGACTACGACGAGCTGCCCGACGGGCACTTCTACGACCCCGACGCCGAGTACGAGCCCGATCCGGAGTACGCGGCCACGCTCGCGCCCGACGCGGCCCGTCAGCGCCGCGAGCGCATCGGTCCCACCGGTCGCCCGCTGCCCTACTTCCCGATCCCGGGCCCGCTGACCGACCACGGTCCCGCGAAGATCATCGCGATGTGCAACCAGAAGGGCGGCGTCGGCAAGACGACGTCGACCATCAACCTGGGTGCCGCGCTGGCGGAGTACGGCCGCCGGGTCCTGCTCGTCGACTTCGACCCGCAGGGCGCCCTCTCGGTCGGCCTCGGCGTGAACCCGATGGAGCTCGACCTCACGGTCTACAACCTGCTCATGGAGCGGGGCATGTCGGCCGACGAGGTCCTGCTGAAGACCGCGGTCCCCAACATGGACCTGCTGCCGAGCAACATCGACCTGTCCGCGGCCGAGGTCCAGCTCGTCTCCGAGGTCGCGCGCGAGTCGACGCTCCAGCGTGCCCTGAAGCCGCTCATGGCCGACTACGACTACATCGTGATCGACTGTCAGCCCTCGCTCGGCCTGCTCACGGTCAACGCCCTGACGGCCGCGCACAAGGTGATAGTGCCCCTGGAGTGTGAGTTCTTCGCCCTCCGTGGTGTCGCGCTGCTGACGGAGACCATCGAGAAGGTCCAGGAGCGGCTCAACCCCGAGCTGGAGCTCGACGGCATCCTCGCCACGATGTACGACTCGCGCACCGTGCACAGCCGTGAGGTCCTCGCGCGCGTCGTCGAGGCGTTCGACGATCACGTCTACCACACGGTCATCGGGCGCACGGTCCGCTTCCCGGAGACCACGGTCGCCGGTGAGCCGATCACCACGTACGCCTCCAACTCCGTCGGCGCCGCCGCCTACCGTCAGCTCGCCAGGGAGGTGCTCGCCCGGTGTCACGCCGAGTGAGTCTGCCGGGGGCCGACGAACTCTTCCGCACGACAGGGGGAATGGCGCTGCAGCCGTCCACTCCCCGGCGGGGGCCGAACGGAGAAACCCGTGTGCCCGCTCCCGCCGGGGAGAGCGACGGAGCCGTCGGCGCGGAGGACGCGCCGCCGTCCGTGCCCGTGCAGGGCGGTGACGGCGAGGGGTCGGAGCACGTGGCCGCGGACGCCGAGTCCGACGGTGAGCAGCCGCGCAGCCGCTCCGCCGCCGCCGGGGCCGAACGGGCCGCCGCGGCCGGGCGTCTGCCGAAGCCGCAGGAAGGTTCTGCCGCCGCCGCGCCCCGCAAGAAGGGGCGGGCCTCCGGGCGCCGGCCCAGCGGGCGGGAGCGGCACGACGAGAAGATCACCGTGTATGTCTCCGCCGAGGAGCTGATGGATCTCGAACACGCGCGGCTGGTGCTGCGCGGGGAGCATGGGCTGGCCGTCGACCGGGGGCGGATCGTGCGGGAGGCCGTCGCCGTGGTCCTGGCGGATCTGGAGTCCCGTGGGGACGCGAGCATCCTCGTACGGCGGCTGCGGGGGCGGTAGGGGTAGCCTGCGGGGGCTATGACCTCGTTTGACTCCTCTGGCTCCGGCCCGGCTTCCGGTGGTTCCGGGGGCCGTCGGCGTGCGCTGGGGAGGGGGGCGCTGGCTCCGCCCTCGGCTCCGCCGGTCGAGCCGGTTTCGAACGAGTCTTCGGTCGAGGACCGTACTGCGGCCGAGGCCGGTGGGGCGTTGTGCCCACCCGTTCCGCCCTGCGGAACGTCTGCCCACAACGCGAGCGGGAGTGACGAGACGTCGCCTGCCGCAGTCCCCGCCGAAGCCGAAGCCGAAGCCGAAGCCGAAGCCGAAGCCGAAGCCGAAGCCGAAGCCGAAGCCGAAGCCGAAGCCGAAGCCGAAGCCGAAGCCGAAGGGGTTTCCTCCGGTGTCGCGTTCGATGGGGCGGAAGCGGGCGGCGGTGGGGGTTTCAAGGTTCGGTTGGCCAATTTTGAGGGGCCGTTCGATCTTCTGCTGCAGTTGATCTCCAAGCACAAGATGGACGTCACCGAGGTGGCGCTGTCCAAGGTCACTGACGAGTTCATGGCGCACATCCGGGCCATGGGGTCGGACTGGGACCTCGACGAGACGACCGAGTTCCTCGTCGTGGCCGCGACGCTGCTGGATCTGAAGGCCGCGCGGCTGCTGCCCGCCGCCCAGGTCGAGGACGAGGCCGACCTCGCGCTCCTCGAAGCCCGGGACCTGCTGTTCGCCCGGCTGCTCCAGTACCGCGCGTACAAACAGATCGCGGACATCTTCAACCGGCGCCTCGACGAGGAGGCCCGGCGCTACCCCCGGACCGTCGGCCTGGAGCCGCACCACGCCGAGCTGCTGCCCGAGGTGGTCATCAGCATCGGGGCGGAAGGATTCGCCAGGCTCGCGGTCAAGGCGATGCAGCCCAAGCCGAAGCCGCAGGTCTACGTCGATCACATCCACGCGCCCCTGGTGAGTGTGCAGGAACAGGCCGGGATCGTGGTCGCACGGCTGCGGGAGCTGGGCGAGGCGTCCTTCCGCGTGCTCGTCGAGGACACCGACGACACCCTCACCGTGGTCGCCCGCTTCCTCGCCCTGCTGGAGCTGTACCGCGAGAAGGCCGTGGCTCTCGACCAGGAGACCGCGCTCGGTGATCTGCTCGTGCGCTGGACCGGTGGGGACGGGGACGCCGAGCCCGTGGTCACGGACGAGTTCGACCGGCCGCCCGAACCGCCGAAGGAGGAGACGAAGGCATGAGCGAGGAGACGACCGGGGGGACGACCGAGGCGCCCGCGGGGGCGCGTACCGTCGCCGACCTCGACCTCAAGCCCGCCCTGGAGGCCGTCCTCATGGTCGTGGACGAGCCCGCGACGGCGGAGCATCTGAGCAAGATCCTGGAGCGGCCGAAGCGGCAGATCTCCAAGGCGCTGCGGGAACTGGCCGACGAGTACGCGACACAGGGACGCGGCTTCGAGCTGCGGCTGATCGCCGGGGGCTGGCGGTTCTATACCCGGCCCGAGTACGCCGCCGCCGTCGAGCGGTTCGTGCTCGACGGGCAGCAGGCCCGGCTGACCCAGGCCGCGCTGGAGACGCTGGCCGTGGTCGCGTACCGGCAGCCGGTGAGCCGGAGCAGGGTCTCGGCCGTACGAGGAGTCAACTGTGACGGGGTCATGCGCACCCTGCTCCAGCGGGGCCTGGTCGAGGAGGCGGGCGCGGAACCCGAAACAGGTGCGATCCTGTACAGGACGACGAACTACTTCCTGGAGCGGATGGGCCTGCGCGGCCTGGACGAACTCCCGGAACTCGCGCCCTTCCTCCCGGAGGCGGAGGCGATCGAGGCCGAGACCCAGGAAGCCGTACCGTCGTTCGATCCGGATGCTCCGGATTCCGAGGACACAGACGACAAGACGGAATTTTGATGCGAAGCAGCAGCGGCAGGAACAGCAGCGGAAACAACGGCGGGAGCCGTGGTGGCAACAGCGGCGGCCGCGGCGGAAGCGGTGGTGGACGCGGCGGAAGCGGTGCCGGACGCGGCGGAAGCGGTGCCGGACGCGGCGGGAGTGGCGGGAGCGGCGGTGGCCGCGGCAACTACCGCGGCGCCGGCAACGACCGCGACGACAGGCAGGGCGGTCGGCCGAAGAAGCCCCGCCCCGAGGAGCGCCGTTACGACGTGGGCCCCGGCGGCTCCCCGGACGGTCCCAAGTCCGGGCGCGGCGCCTCGGCGCGCGGAGGGTCCAAGGGCGGTCCGAAGCAGTCCCAGCAGCAGCGCGGCCGTTGGGCCCCGGCGACCTCGCGTGAGTACGACGCGCGGGCCGAGGAGCGCAACCGGGAGCGGTACGCGGACAAGAAGGACGTCAAGCTGCCCAAGACCTTCCCGGGCGCCGAGCAGGAGGGCGAGCGGCTGCAGAAGATCCTCGCGCGCGCGGGCTACGGCTCGCGGCGGGCCTGCGAGGAGCTGATCGAGCAGGCGCGGGTCGAGGTCAACGGCGAGATCGTCCTGGAGCAGGGCAAGCGCGTCGACCCGGAGAAGGACGAGGTCAAGGTCGACGGCCTGACGGTCGCCACGCAGTCGTACCAGTTCTTCTCGCTGAACAAGCCGGCCGGCGTCGTCTCCACGATGGAGGACAACGAGGGCCGGCAGTGCCTCGGTGACTATGTGACCAACCGCGAGACGCGGCTGTTCCACGTCGGGCGGCTCGACACCGAGACCGAGGGCGTCATCCTGCTCACCAACCACGGTGAGCTGGCGCACCGGCTGACCCACCCCAAGTACGGCGTGAAGAAGGTCTATCTCGCGCACATCGTGGGCCCGATCCCGCGCGACCTGGGCAAGCAGCTCAAGGACGGCATCCAGCTGGAGGACGGGTACGCGCGCGCGGACCACTTCCGGGTCGTCGAGCAGACCGGCAAGAACTACCTCGTCGAGGTGACCCTGCACGAGGGGCGCAAGCACATCGTGCGCCGGATGCTGGCGGAGGCCGGCTTCCCGGTCGACAAGCTGGTGCGCGTCGCCTTCGGGCCGATCACCCTCGGCGACCAGAAGTCGGGCTGGCTGCGCCGCCTGTCGAACACCGAGGTCGGCATGCTGATGCAGGAGGTCGACCTCTAGGTCCGATCGAGCAGGAGCCGGTCCCGTGTTTGCCGTCGGGGCCGGCTCTTTGCCGTTTCCGGCACCGCTCTTGAGGCCCTTCTAGCCGTTCCTTTCCTCGTAAAGGGGTTGTGCCCCGGCGCACGCAGCTTTATAGTCGTGATGACTATTAGTCATGGTGACCATTAAGGGGGCGATGGGCATGACCTCACCCGAGGGCTACGACAAGTACGCCTTCGAACCCTTCGCCGTCACCGTCGACCTGGCCGTCTTCACCGTCCGCGCCGGCACCCTCCAGGTGCTGCTCGTCGAGCGCGGCCAGGAGCCGTACGCGGGCCGCTGGGCGCTGCCCGGCGGGTTCGTGCTGCCGGACGAGTCCGCCGAGGAGGCCGCCTGGCGGGAACTCGCAGAGGAGACCGGCCTCAAGGACGACTCCGGCCTCCACCTGGAGCAGCTGCGGACCTACAGCGAGCCCGGCAGAGACCCGCGGATGCGGATCGTCACCGTCGCGTTCGCCGCGCTGCTCCCGGACCCGCCCGTCCCGCACGGCGGGGGCGACGCCGCACAGGCGCAGTGGCTGCGCTTCAACGCCATCGGGCCGCTCGCCTTCGACCACGACCGCATCCTCGCCGACGCCCACGAACGCGTCGGCGCCAAGCTCGAATACACCTGTCTCGCCACCTCCTTCTGCCCGCCCGAGTTCACCCTCGGCGAGCTGCAGCAGGTCTACGAGACCGTGTGGGGCACTCCGCTCGACCGGCCCAACTTCCGGCGCAAGGTGCTGGCCACGCCGGGCTTCGTCGAACCGGTGCCCGGTGCCGCCCGCCTGACCGGCGGTCGCGGCAAGCCCGCCGCGCTGTACCGCGCGGGTGGGGCCACCGCCCTGCACCCGCCGCTGCTGCGACCCACCACAGAAGGACGGCCCTGATGACCATGACGCTCCGCACGAAGCGCTCCGCCACCGGCTCCCTCATCGGACTCGCCCTCGGAGACGCCCTCGGCTTCCCGACGGAGTTCAACGACGTCGCCTCGATCCTCGCCAAGTGCGGCCCCTGGCGGAAGATGGCCCTGCCGAAGCCCGCGATCGTCACCGACGACACGCAGATGACGCTGGCGCTGGGGCACGGGCTGCGCGCCGCCATGGACCGGGGATCGCTCGGCCCCGAGGCCCTGGTGCGGGCCGTCCGCAAGGAGTTCGTGGAGTGGTCGCGCTCCCCGGAGAACAACCGCGCCCCCGGCCACACCTGCCTGGTCGCCTGCGACCTCCTCGCGGTCGAGCGCCACCCCTGGCAGTTCGCCAGCCAGATCCACTCCAAGGGCTGCGGCGCCAACATGCGGGTCGCGCCGCTCGGGCTGATCGGGCCGCTCAGCGACGAACAGCGCGCGGGCGCCGCCCAGTTGCAGGCCGCCCTCACCCACGGCCACCCCACCGCGCTCGCCGCCTCCGACCTCACCGCCCACGCGATACGGCTGCTCGCCCAGGGCACCGAACCGATGGGCCTGGTCGGCCGGCTGCGCTCGTACGCCTACGAGAACCGCGCCCGGTACCACGCGCGCTGGCTCGGCGACCTGTGGACCTACAGCCAGGACCCCTCGCCCGAGCACTACATCGCCCGCGGCTGGGACGACTGCCTGGAGGCCCTGGACCGCGTCCAGGCGGCCCTGCGGCTCCCGTCGCCCGAGACGGACCCCTGCCTGGCCACGGGGGAGGGCTGGATCGCCGAGGAGGCCCTCGCCACCGGGCTGCTCTGCTTCCTGCTCTTCGTCGACGAGCCCGTCACCGCGCTGCGCCGCGCCGCCTGCACCTCGGGCGACTCCGACTCCATCGCCTGCCTCACCGGTGCCTTCGCGGGGGCCTACCACGGGCCGGACGCCTGGCCCGCCGAGTGGGCCGACCGGATCGAGTACCAGGGCGACCTCGTCTCGCTGGGAGCCCTCTGGGACGCTTGAGGGATGACCGACGCCCTGACCGACCCCCTCGACATCGACCTGGCGCCCGTGGTGGCCGAACAGCCCGACCCGCTCCTTTTCGCGACCGTCTCGGGCGCCCACCTGTACGGCTTCCCCTCGCGCGACTCGGACGTGGACCTGCGCGGTGTGCACCTGCTGCCCGCGGCCGAACTGGTCGGGCTGCGCGAGCCGGAGGAGACCCGGTCGCGGATGTGGGACCGGGACGGTGTCGAGATGGACCTCGTCACGCACGACCTGCGCAAGTTCGCCCGGCTGATGCTGCGCCGCAACGGCTATGTGCTGGAGCAGCTGCTCTCGCCGCTCGTCGTGCACACCGGTGAGGCGCACCGCGAACTGGTCGCGCTGGCCCCCGGGGTCCTCACCCGGCACCACGCCCACCACTACCGGGGCTTCGCCATCACCCAGTGGCGGCTCTTCGAGAAGACCGGCGAACTCAAGCCGCTGCTCTACACGTTCCGCGTGCTGCTCACCGGCATCCACCTCATGCGCAGCGGCGAGGTGCAGGCGCATCTGCCCACGCTGGTGCCGCAGGTGGACGAGGCGCCCGGGTATCTGCCGGACCTCGTCGCGGCGAAGGCGGCCCTGGAGCACGGCAAGGCCGAGGTCGACCAGGAGCGCGTCGCGCAGGACATGGAGCGGCTCCAGGAGGTGCTGGAGCGGGAGCAGGCGCTGTCAGCGCTCCCGGAGAACCCCACCGCGTACGACGCCCTGCACGATTTCGTGGTCCGGGTCCGTCTCGGCGGTGTGCGGGTCTGAGCCGGTCCCGGGGTCCTGGGCGGTCTCGGGGTCCGGGCCCGTGCCGAGGGCCGGGCGGGCGCGCAGGGCCGACGCGTGCCGGGTGCGTACGAGGAAGTCCTCGACCCGGGCGCGGTCCGGTTCCGGCGGCAGCGGGCTGCGGTGCACCGCCTCCTCGGCCTCCGTCGCCAGCCGGGCCATCCAGGACTCGACCCGGGCCCACGCCACCTCGCCGTGCTTCACCGCCAGCAGGGGCTCGCGCTGGTCGCCCACGTCGACGGTGAGCGCGCCGGTGCGCAGCAGGTCGCGGCAGCTCATCAGGAGGCGGAGGAGATGCATGACGTGCTTCCAGCGCGGGGCGCCGTGCGTACGGACGTCCGCGTCGAGCCTCTTGCGCTGGCCGAGGGCGTAGCGGGCGAACGTCTCGTGGGCCTGCCGGGAGAGGAACGCCCCGCGCAGCGCGAGCAGCTCCCGGCCGGTGGCGTCGACGTGCTCCACCAAGGGGGAGTGCAGGCACTCCAGGATGTTCGGGTTGGCGCGCAGGGCCAGGTTGCAGAAGCGCTCCAACTCCCAGCTGAACTGCTCCTCCGCCGGGCCCTCCACATGGGTCGGCGGCTTCTCGAAGCGCCAGAACATCTCAGTGGGGGCCAGGAAGACGCCCCGCAGGTCGGTGTCGCTGTCGTCCGTCGCGAGACCGAAGGCCCGCGACCCCATCACACAGGCGTAGACGGTGTGGTCGCGGACCAGGCTGTGCGGGTGCGGGGGCTGCATGCCCGGGAGCGTACGGGGTGCCTCAGGCCAGCTGAATCGAATTTCCCGAGACCTTGATCTTTTCCTCGGGCAGCGGCCGTGTGGCCGGGCCCCGCACCACCGCACCATCCGTGATCTTGAACTTGCTGCCGTGGCAGGCGCAGTCGATCGTCTCGTCCGAGACGCTGCTGACGATGCAGCCCTGGTGCGTGCAGACCGCCGAGAAGGCCTTGAACTCGCCCTCCTGCGGCTGCGTCACGACGATCTTCTGCTCCTCGAAGATCCTGCCGCCGCCCACCGGGATGTCGGCCGTCTCGGTCAGCTCCTCACCGGCACCGCCCGTGTCGGCGTCCCCGGGGGAGGTCTCCTCCGGGGAGTCGCCCTCGGAGTCGCCGCCGTTGCCGCCGCCGCACCCCACCAGCAGCGCGGCCGTGCCGGCCGCGCCGGTCGTGAGCACCGTGCGCCGCGTCGAACCCATCGTCATGTCGTCACTCCGAACGTGCGGAAGAACCCAACCTAGGAGAGAGTGCCACAAAACGCGCTATCCGCATGTCACGGGCGTCTTGGGCGTCACGGGCGTCTCGGCAGGCGGGCGCCGCGCACCGGCCGGGGGCGGGCTGACTAGGCTGGTCGTGCAACGAGTCGGCGGGTACATCAGCGAGGAGCAGAGTCGTGGCGGTACGAGCGGTCCGGGGCGCCGTCCAACTCGAACGGGACGAGGCGGGGCACATGGACGAGCAGGTGGGCGAGCTGCTCACCGCGGTCCTGGAGCGCAACGGACTCGGTCCGGACGACCTGATCAGCATCTGGTTCACGGCCACCCCCGACCTGCACAGCGACTTCCCGGCCGCCGCGGCCCGCAAGCTCGGCACCGGCTTCGCCGACGTACCCCTGATCTGCGCGCAGGAGTTGGACATCGAGGGCGCCATGCCCCGGGTCGTACGGATCCTCGCGCACATCGAGTCCGACCGGCCGCGCTCCGAGATCGCGCACGTGTACCTGGGCGCCGCGGCCGCGCTCCGCAAGGACATCGCCCAGTGAGAACCGCACTCGTCATCGGCACCGGGCTGATCGGCACCTCCGCCGCCCTCGCTCTCGCCCAGCGCGGGGTGATCGTCCACCTCACCGACCGCGACCCCGAGCAGGCCCGTACGGCCGCCGCGCTCGGCGCGGGCACCGACGAGGCGCCCGAGGGCCCGGTGGACCTCGCGATCGTCGCCGCCCCGCCCGCGCACGTGGCCGCGACCCTCGCCGACGCCATGCGCCGGGGTCTCGCGCGCGGTTACCTCGACGTGGCGTCCGTGAAGGGCGGCCCCCGCCGGGAGCTGGAGGCGCTGGGCCTCGACCTCTCCTCCTACATCGGCAGCCACCCCATGTCGGGCCGCGAGAAGTCGGGGCCGCTGGCCGCGACCGGTGACCTCTTCGAGGGCCGCCCCTGGGTGCTCACCCCGACCCGGGACACCGACACCGAGGTCCTGAACCTCGCCCTGGAGCTGGTCTCGCACTGTCGCGCCGTGCCGGTGGTGATGGACGCGGACGCCCACGACCGGGCCGTCGCCCTGGTCTCGCACATGCCGCACCTCGTCTCCAGCCTGGTCGCCGCGCGGCTGGAGCACGCCGAGGAGGCGGCCGTCCGGCTGTGCGGGCAGGGCATCCGGGACGTGACCCGGATCGCGGCCTCCGACCCGGGCATGTGGATCGACATCCTCTCCGCCAACCCCGGCCCGGTCGCCGACCTCCTCGCCGACGTCTCCGCCGACCTCGACGAGACCGTCCAGGCCCTGCGCGCCCTCCAGGCCTCCGACGAGGCCAAGCGCCACGAGGGCGTCACCGGCATCGAGGACGTCCTGCGCCGCGGCAACGCCGGCCAGGTCCGCGTCCCCGGCAAGCACGGGTCCGCGCCGCGGAGCTACGAGGTGGTGGCGGTGCTGATCGACGACCAGCCGGGCCAGCTGGCCCGTATCTTCGCCGACGCGGGGGCCGCCGGCGTCAACATCGAGGACGTACGCATCGAGCACGCCACCGGGCAGCAGGCCGGTCTGGTGCAGCTGATGGTGGAGCCGAAGGCGGCGGTGGTGCTGACGGGGGCCCTGCGGGAGCGGGGTTGGGCGATCCGGCAGTAGGAGCGGGCCGGACGGGGCTGTCGGAGGGCCGGGCCGAGGGGCTTCGGGCAACCAGTACCCTTGTCCGGGGCGCTTTTCGCCCCGCCCCACCGCCTCGGACCAGGAAAGGTGCTCCCCAGTGGAACGCGCCACAGTGATCGTTGCCATCGACGGCCCCTCCGGCACGGGCAAGTCGAGCACCTCGAAGGCCGTGGCCGCACAGCTCGGGCTGAGCTACCTGGACACGGGCGCCCAGTACCGGGCGATCACCTGGTGGATGGTCAACAACGGCATCGACATAGAAGACCCCTCGGCGATCGCCGCCGTGGCGGGCAAGCCGGAGATCGTCTCGGGGACCGACCCGTCCGGGCCGACCATCACCGTCGACGGCACGGACGTCGCCGGGCCCATCCGCACCCAGGAGGTCACCTCCAAGGTCAGCGCCGTGAGCGCCGTCCCCGAGGTGCGGGCCCGGATCACCGAGCTGCAGCGGTCCATCGCGTCGGGCGCCGAGAACGGCATCGTCGTCGAGGGCCGCGACATCGGCACGACCGTCCTGCCGGACGCCGACCTGAAGATCTTCCTCACCGCCTCCCCGGAGGCCCGCGCCGCCCGCCGCAGCGGCGAGCTGAAGGGCTCCGACGTGCAGGCGACCCGCGAGGCGCTCCTCAAGCGGGACGCGGCGGACTCCAGCCGCAAGACCTCCCCGCTCGCCAAGGCGGACGACGCGGTCGAGGTGGACACCTCCGACCTCACCCTCCAGCAGGTCATCGAGTGCGTGGTGACCCTCGTCGAGGAGAAGCGGGCGGGGAAGTGAGCGGGGCGTCGGCGGACCGGACGACCTCGGCCGGGGCATCCCCGACCGGGATGTCTCCGGCCAGGACGCCTTCGGCCGCGGCTCCCTCGGTCACGGCTCCCTCGGTCACGGCTCCCTCGCTGCTCGGCGCCGAGGTCGGCCGGCGTATCGGCGTCGGGCTGATGTACGGCCTCTGGAAGCCGCGGGTGCTGGGCGCCTGGCGGGTCCCCACGACCGGACCGGTCATCCTCGCCGTCAACCACTCCCACAACATCGACGGTCCGATGGTCATGGGCGTGGCACCCCGCCCGACGCACTTCCTGATCAAGAAGGAGGCGTTCATCGGTCCCCTCGACCCCTTCCTGCTCGGCATCGGACAGGTCAAGGTGGACCGGTCGACCGCCGACCGCACCGCCATCACCCAGGCGCTGGCCGTCCTGGCGAACGGCGGAGTGCTGGGCATCTTCCCGGAGGGCACCCGGGGCGAGGGTGACTTCGCCTCGCTGCGCGCCGGGCTCTCCTACTTCGCCGTGCGCGGCGGAGCGCCGATCGTCCCGGTCGCCGTACTGGGAAGCACCGAGCGGCGCGGACGGTTGATCAGAGGGCTGCCCCCGCTGCGCTCCCGCGTCGACGTCGTCTTCGGCGACCCGTTCGAGGCGGGCGACGGCACCGGGCGGCGGACCCGCAAGGCACTGGACGAGGCGACCGTGCGCATCCAGAAGCAGCTCGGCGCCCACCTGGAGAACGCCCGGCGGCTCACCGGCCGCCGGTAAAACGCCGGGCGTCCGATCGGGCGCCGGGTGACACTGAGTAGTGGATCAGCCGGTTCGACAGGCCGGGCGCTCCACCGATCACCACGATGAACTACGAGGTACGGACTTCATGAACGACCAGTTTCCCTCCGAGCACGAGCACGGAGAGCTTGGCGACGCCGAGTACGCGGAGTTCATGGAGCTCGCCGCGGAAGAGGGCTTCGACATCGAGGACGTCGAGGGCGCGATCGAGGAGGCGGGTCACGGCCCGCTGCCCGTCCTCGCCGTCGTCGGCCGCCCGAACGTCGGCAAGTCGACCCTGGTGAACCGCATCATCGGCCGCCGCGAGGCGGTCGTCGAGGACAAGCCCGGCGTCACCCGCGACCGCGTCACCTACGAGGCCGAGTGGGCGGGCCGCCGCTTCAAGGTCGTCGACACCGGCGGCTGGGAGCAGGACGTCCTCGGCATCGACGCCTCCGTCGCCGCCCAGGCCGAGTACGCCATCGAGGCCGCCGACGCGGTCGTCTTCGTCGTGGACGCCAAGGTCGGCGTCACCGACACCGACGAGGCCGTCGTCCGGCTGCTCCGCAAGGCCAACAAGCCCGTGGTGCTCTGCGCCAACAAGGTCGACGGCCCGAGCGGCGAGGCCGACGCGACCGCGCTGTGGTCCCTCGGCATCGGCGAGCCGCACCCGGTCTCCTCGCTGCACGGCCGTGGCACCGGCGACATGCTGGACGCCGTCCTGGAGGCCCTGCCGGAGGCGCCCGCGCAGAGCTTCGGCACGGCCGTCGGTGGCCCGCGCCGCATCGCCCTGATCGGCCGCCCGAACGTCGGCAAGTCCTCCCTCCTCAACAAGGTGGCGAACGAGGAGCGCGTCGTCGTCAACGAGCTCGCGGGCACCACCCGTGACCCGGTCGACGAGCTGATCGAACTCGGCGGTGTCACCTGGAAGTTCGTCGACACGGCGGGCATCCGCAAGCGCGTCCATCTCCAGCAGGGCGCCGACTACTACGCCTCGCTGCGCACCGCGGCCGCCGTGGAGAAGGCGGAGGTGGCGGTCATCCTCATCGACGCCTCCGAGTCCATCTCCGTGCAGGACCAGCGCATCGTGACGATGGCCGTCGAGGCCGGTCGCGCGATGGTCATCGCCTACAACAAGTGGGACACCCTCGACGAGGAGCGCCGCTACTACCTGGAGCGGGAGATCGAGACCGAGTTCGGTCAGGTCGCCTGGGCGCCCCGGGTCAACGTCTCGGCACGCACCGGCCGCCACATGGAGAAGCTGGTCCCCGCGATCGAGACGGCCCTCGCCGGCTGGGAGACCCGCGTCCCGACGGGCCGGCTGAACGCCTTCCTCGGCGAGTTGGTCGCCGCCCACCCGCACCCGATCCGGGGCGGCAAGCAGCCCCGCATCCTCTTCGGCACCCAGGCCGGCACCAAGCCCCCGCGCTTCGTCCTCTTCGCCTCCGGCTTCATCGAGGCGGGCTACCGCCGCTTCATCGAGCGCCGGCTGCGCGAGGAGTTCGGCTTCGACGGCACCCCGATCCACATCTCGGTGCGGGTGCGCGAGAAGCGCGGCAAGAAGAAGTAGGCGCGCGAGACACGAGGAGGCGGCCACCCGGACATCCGGGTGGCCGCCTCCTCGTGTGCTGCGCTCCGCTTCAAAGACCTCGGCGCTTCAAAGACCTCGGCGTGGCCCCGGGGGCAGCGGGGACGGGATGTGGTGCATCCCCGTGTGCCCGGTGGGGATCCGCCCCACGGGCTGCCACACGGCCGTCGTCGTGGTCGTGTGACCGGGCTGGGTCTCGCGCTGGGTGGCGAGATGCCCCGCCGCGTGCCGGGCGCCGTACGA
The DNA here is from genome assembly GCF_036322545.1 of Streptomyces sp. SP18BB07. Lineage (NCBI taxonomy): Bacteria > Bacillati > Actinomycetota > Actinomycetes > Kitasatosporales > Streptomycetaceae > Streptomyces > Streptomyces sp. SP18BB07. Next base: position 84,384 of record NZ_JAQYWT010000302.1, on the reverse strand, counting down.
GCCGGAGGTGTACGACGCGGTGGCGCGCTGTCCCCCGGAGCCGTGCGACAGGCTCCCGAAACCCGTGAACCCCAGCTCCTCCTCCCCGTGCCGGTCGCCCGGCAGGGTCCGGTAGGTCCTGACCCACTCCGCGTAGAGCGAGTCGTAGATGGGCGTGGCCGAGGGCCCGCCCGACGGATCCTGAGTCGGCCGCATGGACGGGATCGACTGATAGGACTGGCGGCGAGGAACGTCGTATGCGTGCACGTCTGTGCCAACGACCCCACGACGGAAGGGATGCGCTCCCTCAACCATTCAGCCTCCGGCCCGGGAAGCGCCCTGAAGGGGCGCGGGGAACTGCGCGACAAGCCCCACACGACTCGCAGCCGACTGACCAGCCGCATTGCTACGGCGGGTTGTCACGGCTCGCCGAGCGGAGCGATCAGGTGCCGGCCAGCGGCAGCGTGGCGGCCACCAACTTCCCGTTCGCTGCCGCCTTGTCGAGCGCGTCCCGCAGCAGGTCCTCCCGCGGCTGACGCCCGATCGACCCGACCGGCGCCGCGAACATCAGCACCTGCTGGTGTTTGTTCGCGGCCGCCCGCCACGCGTCGGCGACCTGGAGTGCCTGGTGGGCCTGCCACCACGCGACCGGCGAACCACCAGAGTTACCCGGCTGCAGGATCGCGTGCAGCTGCCCCATGGCGAGCAGCACGGACCAGCCGTGCAGCACGGGAGGCACGGAGTCGATCTGGGGGAGCGGCATGAAGCCCTGCTCGATGAGCAGCGGTAGGAAGTCGTCGCCCGCGCCGGTCGTGCCCGGGCGTGCGATGGGGGCGGTCGGCTCGACGACCAGGGCCGGGTGCAACTCGCCGCTGAGCAGGATCAGTCCGCTGGTCACACCGAGCACGGCCTGCTCGGGCGCGGCCTGGGGCTGGCTGTCCCCGGCGATGGAACGGGCGGCGCCCTGCAGCTGCTCCTCGGTGACCTGGACGACCTGGGAGGGCAGACAGGTGGCGTGGGCGAAGGCGAGTACGGCTGTCTCGTCGCCGACGAAGAGGACGGTGCTGGTGCGCTCCTGCTCGGAGTCGCCGGGGGTGCGGCACGACGTGCAGTCGTAGCCGCCGGGGGCGTTCTCTCCGGCGAGCAGCCGGTCGGCTTCTTCGTCGCCGATCTCGGCGCGTACCTCGTCGCTGACCTCGAGCATGCGCGGCACGGGTGGCTCCTCGGGATGCGGTGCGTGTCGGTGCCGGGTGGCGCCCGGCCCATGAGCGCGGAGGTTCCGGCCCATGCAGAAGACAACGGGCGATCTGTGGCCGGAGTCACGCCCGAGGACGAACGGAATCGAACCAACCACAGCGCAGGGTGAATCCCTGGGCGGAATCGGTTACTCCGCGCCAACTTCCCGAGGGTCCGGCGAAGTTGGTCCGGTGAAGTGGGTCACAGGCCGTCGAGGTCGCGAGCCGACATATCAGGAAATCAGGGAATGAAATGAGTGGCCGGAATTGGTCGCTACTCCGGGTAACAGTGAACTGGCCTCGCAGGACAGGCGATTCCTTGCTGACAACCCGTCAACCTCCCTACATTCCCGGCCGTGTGCAACGAGCACCGCTCGGGTACGTCCACCGGTCGCGCAGAGCCAGACAGCGCGCAGCACCACCTCCGGCGGACGGGGCGGAGCGCGACACCCGCGCCCGTGCGCGGGAAGCGCCCCGCTCGGGGGGACCCCGGGTCCGTGGAGAGGGATCTTCATGTCCGACTGTGCTGATACCACGCGCGGCAACGCCCGGAAGACGCGTACGACGGCGGTTCTCGCCGGGGCGGTACTGCTCGCCCCGCTCGGACTCCTGGCCGTCGGCGGCAGCGCCTCGGCTGCCGACAGCGGAGTGTGGGACCGCATCGCCAAGTGCGAGAGCGGCGGCAACTGGCACATCAACACCGGCAACGGCTACTACGGCGGCCTGCAGTTCGCCGCCTCCACCTGGCGTGCCTACGGCGGCACCGCCTACGCGGCCACCGCCGACAAGGCCTCCAAGGCCCAGCAGATCGCGATCGCCACGAAGGTCCAGCGCGCCCAGGGCTGGGGCGCGTGGCCCACCTGTTCCGGCCGCGCCGGAGCGTCCGGCAGCGCGCCCGCAGCGCCCGCCGCGGGTTCGGCCCCCGCCGGGGCGGACGCGTCCACCGGGGCCGGGAAGTCCGCCAAGTCGGCCCCCGCGAACCCCTCGAAGGCACCCTCGAAGGCGCCGTCGCGCTCCGCCGGTCACCCCGACCGCAGCGCGTCCCGCGGCGACTACACCGTCCGGCAGGGCGACTCCCTGAGCGGCATCGCCGCCCGGCACGGGACCACCTGGCGGCAGGTCTACGCCGCCAACAGGGACGTGATCGGCGGCGACCCGAATCTGATCGTCCCGGGGCAGCGGCTCGACCTCTGACCTCTGGGCTCTGACCCGCTCAGCCCTGTCGGCCGGCCGGTCAGGCGAGTTCGGCCGCCTCCCCGGCGAACGTCAGTGCCCCGCGCCGGAGTTCGTGGACGAGGACGCCCGGTACCGCGCCCAGTCCCGGCGGCAGGCGCTGCTCGGCGACGACCACGCAGGCGTCGAGGCCGCCCAGCAGCTCGTACGTGCGGGCCGCGACCGCGGGTGACAAGCCCTGGGCGGGTTCGTCGACGAGCACGACACGCGCCCGTGCCGACAGGGCCCGGGTGAGGGCGAGCATCCGCTGCTCGCCGCCCGAGAGGGTGCCCGCACGGCGGGGGAGCAGGGGTTCGAGCGCCGGGTAGGCGTCCAGGGCGCGGGCGAGCCCGGGCGCGTCGGGTGCGGCGAGTTCGAGGTTCTCGCGCACGGTGAGCGTGCCGAAGACGGCTCGTCGTTCCGGTACGAGGACCAGGCCCCGCCGGGCGCGCTCGTACGCGGGCGTCCCGGTGATGTCGGCCCCGTCCCACACCACGGCACCCCCGGAGAGCGGGACCGTGCCGGCGAGGGCCCGCAGCGAGGTCGTACGGCCGGAGCCGTTGCGGCCCAGCAGCACGGTGAGGCCGGGGCCGGGGGCGGCCAGGGTGAGGCCGTGCAGGGCCTCCAGGGGGCCGTAGCGGACACGGGCGCGGCGCAGGGAGATGAGCGTCATCGGCCGGCCTCCGGGGCGAGGGGGCCCAGCGGGTCGAGGACGCGGTCGGCGGGGCCGGAGGTGACGATCCGGCCCGCCGCCATGACATGGACGACGTCCGCGAGTTCCGCGACGAGGTCGAGGTCGTGCTCGACGACGAGCAGGGCCGTGCCGTCGTCGGCGAGGGCGCGCAACACGCGGGCGAGGGCGGCCACCTCGGCCGAGTCGAGGCCGGCGGCGGGCTCGTCGAGCAGCAGTACGCGGGGGCTGCCGGCGAGCGCCCGCGCCAGTTCGACCCGCCGCAGCGTGCCGGTAGGCAGCCCGGCTGCCGGTGCGGTCCGTACCGCCCCGTCCAGCCCGAACAGCCGCAGGGCCCGCTCCACGGCCCGGGGGTCGGCGATCCGTCCCTGCTCGGCGCCCACGCGTACGTTGTCCGCCACGCTCAATGACGGGAAGACCGCCAGCTGTTGGAACGTCCGTGCGATGCCGAGCCGGGTACGGGCGTGTGCCGACAGCCGGGTGATGTCGCGCCCGCCGAGGCGCACCTGCCCGGTGTCCGGCCGCAGCGTTCCGGCGAGACAGTGGAAGAGGGTGCTCTTCCCGGCGCCGTTGGGACCCACGACCGCGCTGACCCGTCCCGGGAGGACGTCGAGGTCGACACCGTCGAGCGCGGCGAACTCGCCGTAGCGGAGCCGGAGCCGACGGGCGCGTAGGGAGGGGGCGGGAGAAGGGGAGGGAGCCGGGGCGGCGCCGATGGGGGTGCGGGCGGCCTGGGCGGGGCCTACCGGATCGGGGGCGGTACGAGGAGTGGAGGCGCCGACGCGGCCTTCGGGCGGACGGCTGGTGCTGGTGTCGGCGTCGGGCCCGAGTGGCTGGCGCGGGGCCCCGGACGTGGCCTTGTCGCGACCCACAGTTCGTGTCCAACCGGGCTGGCTCGCCCCCTGTCGCCCCTTCGCCGTCTCGCGCGTGCCCGTTCCGGCTTCGGCTGCCCCGCTGTCCACCGTCCCGTGCCTGCCCGTCTCGGCTCTCGCGGCTGCCTTGCTCACCGGTCCCCTCCGCCCCACCCCGGCTGCCGGCGCGCCCGACCGCAGCCGTTCCCGAGCGCGTACCCCGGTCCACGTCAGCTCGCGTCGTCCACCTGGCTCCAGCCCCGGTCGCAGGCGGGCGAAGCCCCTCCGCGCCGCCTCGTACGGGCCGTCGGGGAAGCGGCCGACCAGGGCCGCCAGGACGCCGATGACCGCGGTGGCCACGCCGGCCTCGGTGCCCGCGTCCAGGCCCACCAGCAGGGCGGCCGCCGCGAGGGCGCCGAGGGAGTTGTCGGCGCCGAGGACGACGATCGCGGCGAACCAGAGGAGGCTGCGGACGGGGTCGTAGGCGGCCGGGTCGAAGGCGCGGACACCCATCGCGAGCATGCCGCCGCCGAGCGCGGCGAGGGCGGCGCCCGTGACGAACGCCGAGAGCTTGAGCGACGGGACGCGAACGCCCGCCGCCGACGCCCCCAACTCGTGGTCCCGCACGGCGGCGAGCGCTCTGCCCGTGCGGCCCCGGCGCAGGGCGTGGGTGGCCAGGAGCGCCAGGCACAGCAGACCCAACTCCAGGACGTAGTACGCGCGGTCGCCCTCGAAGCCCGGGGGCCGGGAGAGGGTGAGGCCCGAGGTCGCGTACGGCTGGGCGAAGACGAACCGGCTCACGCCGACACCCACGGCGAACGTGGCCAGCGCCAGCGCCAAGCCCTGGCGGCTGATGGCGGGCCAGCCGGTGAGCAGGCCGAGGGGAGCCACCAGAAGGACGGCCACCAGCAGGGCGGCCGGCGCGGGGAGGCCGGGCAGGAACGGGAAGCGGCCCGCTGTCAGGAGGGCCGTGAACAGGGCGCCCAGACCCGCGTAGGCCGCCTGACCCAGGGAGATCTGGCCGCCTCGGCCCGTCACCACCACCAGGGAGAGCAGGATCACGCCGAGCGCCGGCACCTGGACGGCCGTGTGCAGGTCCTGGCCCGCGAAGCCCAGCGGGATCAGGAACAGCAGCAGGGCCACGATCCACGCCCCGCCGGGTGTGCCGGCCCGCGCGGTCGCCGGGCGGGGCAGCGCGTCGCGGTCGCCCACACCCGGCAGGACCAGCGCCGCCACGAGGAGGGCGACCACGAACAGGTTGGCGCCCACGGCCTGGAGCAACGGTTCCGCCCAGCCCGACGGATGCAGCCGGGTGAGCTGGCTCTGCGCGACCGCGACGCCCAGCGCCACCAGCACCGCCACCGGCAGGCTCCGCATCCGGGCGGCGACCGCCACGGCCACCACCTCCATCACCAGCAGCGGCATCCCGTACGGGTCGAGCCGTACGTACGGCGCCAGCAGGACGCCCGTCAGGCCGGCCGTGAAGGAGCCGAAGGCCCAGCCGGCGGCGGCGACCCGGTCCGCGTCGATGCCGCCGAGCACGGCGAGGGAGCGGTCGTCGACGACGGCGCGCAGCTCCCGGCCGAAGCGCGTCCAGCGCGTGACCGCGCCCACGGCCGCCGTGACGGCGACGGCCACCGCCAACGGGCCCCACGGGTCGGCGGAGAACAGCGTTGGCGCGTCGTCCCGTGCGCCCTGGCCCCACAGCAGTGTGGTCCCGCCGACGAGGAGGACGAAGACGCCGATGGAGGCGACGAGGGTCTGCGCCGGGTCACCGCCGAGCACGGCGAGCGGGCGGAAGACGAAGCGCTCCAGGACCAGGCCGATCGAGGGGGCCACGACCAGCAGGGTCACCACCGCCCCCGCCCAGAGGGGCCACCCCCACTCCACGGTGAACTGGCGCAGCAGATACGCGCACACCACGGCGATCGCCCCGTGCGCGAAGTTGAGCACACCGGTCGCCCGGTAGGTCACGATCAGACCGATCCCGGTGAGGGCCGCCGCGCTGCCGACCGACAGGCCGGCCAGCGTGAGGTCGTACGTCAGCGACGCCATCAGTTCTCCGGGGAGTCGTCCCGGGAGGGCGCTTCACAGATCGGGCACGGCCGCAGTTCGCCGCTCGTCAGGACCCGGGAGTCCACCGGCACCGCTTCCGTCTTGCCGGCCACCAGCGGGCAGTCGGCGCGGTGCCAGAGGGTGCCGCCGGGCACCATCAGCAGGGTGCCGCTGGTGGCGAGGGGCCCGAGCGGCTCCCGCGCGGACGCGTCGTCGTCGGCGGGCTCGGCGGCGACCAGGAGGCCGTACAACTCCTCGACCCGCGAGGCGGCCAGGGCGTTCCGGCCGTGGGCCAGGAGGACCGCGCCCGCGACGATCAGCGCGGCGCCGGGGACCGTGCAGGAGGCCAGGTAGGGGAGTTGCCGTTCGGCGAAGCGTTCGCCGGAGACGCCGTACCAGCCGACGACGCACAGCACCGCGCCGCCGGCGAGCGCGGCCCAGCCGGCCCAGAGGACGGGGTGCGCGGTCTGTAGTCGGGCTGTCCGCATCCGGGGCATCCGGGGCTCCCACACGTCGTGTGTCTGTCCATCGCAGCCGATGGCTTGCACTATGCCTTCTGCAAGCTGACCCTGAAAGAACCGGGCGCATGCCGCCCGGTCCGACACCCGGTGGTGAGCCAGATGGTTCTCGGGAGCGACCTCAGGCGGGCGAACGGACGCAGGTCCGGGGCGGCGGGACGGGGCACGGCCATGGCGGCCGCCCTGGTCCTCCTCCTCGCCCCGGCCCTCGCGGCGTGCAGCGACGACAGCGGTGGCGGCGGCGACAGCCCTCCGCCCACCCCCTCCGTGGAGCGGACGACGAGCGAACCCGCCGAGGAGACCACGAGCGCGCCCGCGGACACGGCGGCGGCCGAGCAGGAGATCAAGAAGAACTGGAAGGCGTTCTTCGACCCGGCCACCTCCACCGAGGAGAAACAGGCCGTCCTGGAGAACGGCGACGAGATGGGCCCCGTCCTCGCGGCGTTCAGCGGTGACGAGCGCGGCGGGCAGGTCGAGGCGGAGGTCCGGAAGATCGAGTTCACCTCGGCGACCGGCGCCGATGTCACGTACACCCTGCTGCTGGAGGGCGCCACGGCACTGCCGGACGCGGCGGGCACGGCCGTCGAACAGGACGGCACCTGGAAGGTGTCCGTGAAGACCCTGTGCGGGCTGGTCGCGCTGAGCGGCAATGCGACTCCGGGCCCGGGCTGCTGAGACGGCCGCCGCGGGCCTGCTGCTCCTGCTGGCCACGGCCTGCGGCAGCCGGCTCCCGGAGAGCGACTTCGAGCGGGGGAGCGCCACGCCCGCCCCGTCGAACCGTGAGCCGTTGCGCGTCGGGATCATCACCAGTGTCACCAGCCCGGTCGGCGGCGCCGCGTTCACCGGTCCGCGCGACGGCGCGAAGGCCTACTTCGCCGCGCTCAACGCGCGCGGCGGCGTCGACGGCCGCCGTGTCGAGGTGCGGGAGTGCGACGACGGCGGCAGCGGTGTCGGCAACAACGAGTGCGTGCACCGGCTCGTCGAGGAGGACGGCGTGGTGGCGCTGGTCGCCACCACCGCCCTCGACTACGCGGGCGCCGCCCGGGTCGCACGCGCGCGCGTGCCCGACATCGGGGGCCAGCCCATCGGGCCGGCGTACGACACGTACCCGTATCTCTACAGCGTCTACGGCAGCCTCGCGCCCCGGGACGGCACGACCGGCTGGGACGGGAAGCAGTACGGCGGCACCGAGGTCTACCGCTACTTCAAGCGCGAGCACGGTGCCCGGACCGCCGCCGTGGTCTCGTACAACCAGTCGGCGTCGGCCGCGTACGCCCGCCTGCTGGTCCAGGGGTTGCGGGCCGAGGGGTACGAAGTGGTCACCGAGCAGGTCGACTTCGCGCTGCCCAACTTCCGCGCGGCCGCCGCCGACCTCAAGGAGCAGGGCGCCGACCTGGTCTTCGACGCCATCGACGGCCACGGCAACGCCCGCCTCTGCGAGGCGATGGACGACGTGGGCGCCGACGTCACCGCCAAGGTCACCAACGTCCAGAACTGGACCTCCACGGTCGCCGAGGACTACGCGGACGCCCCGCGCTGCCGCAACGCCCTGTGGGCCACCGGCTCCAGCCGCAACCACGCGGACGTCGGCGACGCGGCCGTACGGGAGTTCCGGGACGCGACGAAGGGCCTGAAGACGCACTCCCAGTGGCAGTTGGAGGGCTGGGCGGCCGCGATGTGGTTCACGGACGCGGCGAGATCGTGCGCGGGGAGCGCGGAGGGCGTCACCCGCGCGTGCGTCGACCGGTTCATGAACCGCGACGAGCCCTACAGCGCCGACGGACTGCTCGTCCCCGTCCGCTTCGAGCGGCTCGCCGAGCCGCCGGCCACGCGCCGGACCTGTGTGTCGGTGGCCCGGTGGCGGGACGGGAAGGGGTGGGTGAGTCAGGGCGACATGAACGACACCTGCTTCGACGTTCCTCAACTGCCGTACAGACCCTGATGCGTTTCGAGGTGAACAGGTTGCCTCGTCCGGCTATCGATCACACAACCGTTCAAAAACAAGTTGATGATGATGTCCAACCATTCCAGGGGACGCCGGGTCTAACCGTATGGCGCTGGACCAGCAGTGCCATTGACGGACGACCAGGGAAAACAGGGGGCTCGGGGGACGCATGCACATTTCTTTCCTGATACACAACGCGTACGGGATCGGGGGAACGATCCGGACGACGTACAACCTCGCCAACACCCTGGCCGAACAGCACGACGTGGAGATCGTCTCGGTCTTCCGCCACCGTGACGAGCCGGTCTTCGCCGTCGATCCGAGGGTCCGGCTGCGTGGCCTCGTCGACATCCGGGAGGGTGGCGCCGACAAGGGCCACGCCGACCTGGAGCGCCCCGCCAAGGTCTTCCCGCGCGCCGAGGGCCGCTACGGGCAGTACAGCGTCATGACCGACCGGCGGATCGCCGAGCACCTCGCCTCGGTCGACGCCGACGTCCTGATCGGCACCCGGCCCGGGCTGAACGTGCACATGGCCCGGCAGACCCGTCGCGGCCCGATCCGCGTGGGCCAGGAGCACCTCACGCTCGACAGCCATTCCGCCGCCCTGCGCGCCACCCTGCGCGGTGTCTACCCGAGGCTCGACGCCCTCACCACGACCACCGAGGCCGACGCGCGCGCGTACGGCTCGAAGATGCGGCTGCCGGGCGTCCGCCTCCAGGCCGTGCCCAACCCGGTGCCCGCACCCGGCATCGACCCGGCGGACGGCACCGGCAAATGGGTCGTCGCCGCCGGGCGGCTCGCCCCCGTCAAGCGGTACGACCTGCTCATCAAGGCCTTCGACAAGGTGCGCGAGGAACGGCCCGACTGGCGTCTGCGGATCTACGGCGGCGGCAAGCAGAAGGACAAACTCCGCGCCCTCGTCGACAAGTTGGGCCTCTACAACCACGTCTATCTGATGGGCCCGGCCAACCCCATCGAGCCCGAGTGGGCCAAGGGTTCCGTCGCCGCCGTCACCTCCAGCCTGGAGTCGTTCGGCATGACGATCGTCGAGGCCATGCGCTGCGGTCTCCCGGTCGTCTCCACCAACTGCCCGCACGGCCCCGGCGAGATCATCGACGACGGCGTCGACGGCCGCCTGGTCAAGGTCGGCAGCGTCAAGGCCATCGCCGACGGTCTCCTGGAGCTCATCAACGACGACGACAGGCGTCAGCAGATGGCGCACGCCGCGCTCAAGGACTCCGAGCGCTTCGACCCGTCCCACATCGCCGAGCGCTACGAGACGCTCTTCGGCGACCTCGTCGCCCGCGGCGGCGCCTCCTCGGTGGGCCGGATGCGCGGCTCGCTGCACCGCACCCGTGGCGCTCTGCTCGGCGGCGCGTACGCCGTTCGGGATGCCGGACGTTCCGCCTTCAAGAAGGGGCGCACCACATGATGACGCTGGCTCCGCGGCAGTCCACGCACCGCGACGACCCGGAGGACAGGGCCACGATCCCCCGCACCGACTGCGTCGCCGACTTCGCGGGCGGCCTGACCTTCGAGGTCCCCGCCCGCGGCGAGTCCGGCCCCGCCCACCTGCTCCTCGTCCCGCGCGACGGCGACCGGAAGGTGCGCCTGCCGCTCACCCCGGCCGGGGACGGCCTGCTGCGGGCCGCGCTGCCGAGCAGCGTGGACGTCCCCGAGGGCTTCTGGGACGTCTACCTCCAGACGGGCGAGGACGAGCCGCGACGCCTGGCCCCGGGCGTCAACGACCTGCGCTCCCTCGTCGACCGTGCGCCCGCCACGTCGTCCGAGCGGATCGTCGTCCGCATCCCGTACGCCACGAAGCACGGCAACCTCACCATCCGCAGCTGGGAGCGCTCCCCGCACGCCGAGGCCGGTGAACTCCACATCGGCGACGGCCGGTTGGAGGTGACCGCCCGGCTGTACGGCACCGGGCCCACCTCCGAGGCGTACGCCGAACTCACCGACCAGAACGGGGTGCTGACCGCCGTACGGACCGACCTCACCGCGCACGACGAGGGCGAGGTCCGCTTCACCGTGGCCTACGGCGATCTGCGGCCCGGCCACTGGGACCTGTGGCTGCGGCCCCGGGGTGAGGACGGCCCGAAGGTCCGGGTCGCGCGGCTGCTCGACGACGTCGTCGACAAGCACCCGGTCTTCGTCTACCCCAAGGCCCGCGCCGAGTCCGCGCACGGCCCGGTGGAGGGCGCGCCGTACTACACGGCCCACAACGACCTGTCCGTCACGGTCGTCGCCGTCGACTGAACCGGCCACCGGCCACCCTCGGCGGGCGCCCCGGAGTCCTGGACCATCAGGATCCTTCGGGGCCGCCTGTCGACCGTTCCTGACCGAACCGGGGGTGCGGGGTGCGCTCCTGGCCCTTCCGGGTCTGCGGCGGTGTGATCGCCGCGAACCTCGGATGGTGCAGGTCGAACGCCGGGGACTCCGAGCGCACCCGGGGCAGCGTCACGAAGTTGTGGCGCGGCGGCGGACACGAGGTCGCCCACTCGAGCGACCGGCCGAAGCCCCACGGGTCGTCGACGTCGACCCGTACGCCGTACCGGGACGTCTTCCAGACGTTGTAGAGGAACGGCAGCGTGGACAGGCCCAGCAGGAAGGAGCCGATCGTCGAGACCGTGTTGAGGGCCGTGAACCCGTCGGCGGCCAGATAGTCCGCGTACCGCCGGGGCATGCCCTCGGCGCCCAGCCAGTGCTGCACCAGGAACGTGGTGTGGAACCCGACGAAGAGCGTCCAGAACTGGATCTTGCCGAGCCGCTCGTCGAGCATCTTCCCGGTGAACTTGGGCCACCAGAAGAAGAACCCCGCGAAGGTGGCGAAGACGACCGTCCCGAAGACGACGTAGTGGAAGTGCGCGACCACGAAGTAGGAGTCGGTGACGTGGAAGTCCAACGGCGGTGACGCGAGGATCACCCCCGTCAGACCGCCGAAGAGGAACGACACCAGGAAGCCGGTCGCCCACAGCATCGGGGTCTCGAACGACAGCGAGCCCTTCAGCATCGTCCCCGTCCAGTTGAAGAACTTCACCCCCGTCGGCACGGCGATCAGGAAGCTCATGAACGAGAAGAACGGCAGCAGCACCGCGCCCGTGGCGAACATGTGGTGCGCCCACACCACCACCGAGAGACCGGTGATCGCCATCGTCGCCCCGACCAGCGTGAGATAGCCGAAGATCGGCTTCCGGCTGAAGACGGGGATGATCTCCGTGATGATCCCGAAGAACGGGAGGGCGATGATGTAGACCTCCGGGTGCCCGAAGAACCAGAACAGGTGCTGCCACAGCAGCGCGCCGCCGTTGGCCGCGTCGAAGACCTGCGAGCCGAAGCGCCGGTCCGCTTCCAGGACCAGCAGCGCCGCCGCGAGCACCGGGAACGCCATCAGGATCAGGATCGATGTGAACAGCGTGTTCCAGGTGAAGATCGGCATCCGGAACATCGTCATCCCGGGCGCCCGCATCCCGATGATCGTGGTCAGGAAGTTCACCGCGCCGAGGATCGTCCCGAACCCGGACAGCGCCAGCCCCATGATCCACATGTCGGCCCCGATCCCCGGCGACCGTTCCGCGTTGTTCAGCGGCGCGTAGGCGAACCACCCGAAGTCGGCGGGCCCCGACGGCACCAGCAGCGAGCCCATCACGATCAGCCCGCCGAACAGGAACAGCCAGTACGACAGCATGTTCAGCCGGGGGAAGGCCACATCGGGCGCGCCGATCTGGAGCGGCATGATCTCGTTGGCGAACCCGGCGAAGGTCGGTGTCGCGAAGAGCAGCAGCATGATCGTGCCGTGCAGCGTGAACAGCTGGTTGAACTGCTCGTTGTCCACGATCTGGGTGCCCGGCCTGGCCAGCTCGGCGCGCATCACCAGCGCCATCAGACCGGCAGCCAGGAAGAACAGGAAGGACGTGACCAGATAGAGATGGCCGATCTTCTTGTGGTCGGTCGTGGTCAGCCAGTCGACCATCAGCCGCCCCGGTGCCCTCGCCCCCACGGGCCGGGTCGGCGCCTGTACGGTCTCGGTCCCCATCGCTCGCCCCTTCGCTGCCGCGTCCTGGGCCCGTGATGCACGCACGCCATGATGCTCGTGCCCCGGTCGCTCCGACAGGGGGCGTACGGGGGAAGTGTGCGGGAACCGTGTATTTCCCATGAGGTGAGGGCTTCCGGGAGCCGTCCGGGAATCAGTGGGAAAAGGCTGGACATGCACCGGACACACACGGCCCCGGACATGCTTTCCGACGGGCTATTCGCGATGGTGTCGAAGCGGTCGGGAATTACGTTCGGCAGCACGCGGAAGGCGTAAGGAACCGCTCGTACGTGTGACTGCGTTGGGCCGAAACGGGTGTCGTGGTTCTGTGACAGAAGCGTGACTGCGGGGCGACAGCGGGGCCTGGGTCCGCCTACCGTGGCGGTCATGGCACCCTTTCCCACCCCTTCCGAAGAGCCCCGGGACGACCCCGACGCCTACGTCGGTCTGGAGGCATCGCAGGCCGAGCGCCGAGCCGCCGAACGGGGCTGGTCCACGGTCAGAAAGCTGCCGCCGGGCGCGATCATCACCATGGAGTACCGCTTCGGCCGGCTGAACCTGGAGGTCGAGGACGGCCGGGTGAAGCGAGCCTGGAAGGGCTGAACCCGAGCGTCGTCGGTCGAGGACGCCGAAGGCCCGGCTCCGAAGGGAGCCGGGCCTTCGCCGTGCGGGGCATGGGCTGTGCGTACCGGGCCCCGCTGTCTCGTGTCAGCCGCCTCCGACTGGTCGGGCCGAGGTCGCGTTGCGTGCCACCCGGTCCGCGTGGGGCGGCCTACGGGTGCCGAGCGGGGTCACGGGGGTCCGCTCCGACCTGGTCAGATGCGGGCCTGGGGCGAGGTGCAGCGGCACGATGGAGGGGTGGGCGGCGCGGGCCGCGATGCCGGTCTCCCGGGCGCTCGCGGGCTCCTCCTCGGGCGCGCGCAGCGGGGACGTGCCCACGGCGGGCGTCGGCGCGGACACCGGTGCGGACACCGGGGCGGTCGCGGTGCGACGGTCGCGCCAGGCGTCCCGCAGCGAGAACAGCCAGACCTCCGCGCGGGCGATCAACGGCTCGAACCAGGGCAGCGCCAGCATGATCAGCAGACCGGCGGCCCAGCCCAGCAGGACGTCGCTCAACCAGTGCGTACCGAGGTAGACCGTGGTGAGACCGACGCCGAGCGAGATCACGGCGGAGAGCGCGGACAGCCAGCGCCTGGCCCTCGGCGTCGACGCCAGATAGGCCAGGATGCCCCAGGTCACCACGGCGTTGGCGGTGTGTCCCGAAGGAAATATGTCGCCGCCCAGCCACATCTCGTTGGAGCCGATCTCGGTGGCGTAGTGCGGACCGAGCCGGCCCATGCCGAGCTTGGCGGCGCCGACGGTGATGTTCAGCAGCAGCAGCGAGACGCCGAGCGCGAGCATCGGCCGCAGGGTGTGCTGTCTCCAGGAGCGCCAGCCCAGCCAGGCGGCGACCATCACGGCGGTGGGGCCACGCTGGCCCAGGACGACGTAGTAGTCCAGGAAGGCGTGGATCTGCTGCCACTGCTGGTACGGCCGGAAGAACATGATCTGCCAGTCGAGCCGGACCAGCCAGGACGTGATCACGACGGCCCACACGATGGCGACGTAGAAGGCCAGGGTGGAGGCGAACAGCACCACCCGGTGGCGGGTCATCGCCGGTACATCGATGTGGGCCGGCCGTTCCGGCTCACGGTCCAGCCTGGAGAAGACCCGGTCCAGACGGGTCGGCTTTAGTTCGGTACGCACTCAATCGACGTTACAGCGAGTGAGCTCCGACGCGGTGAGAATCACCGGCTTTGTGATGACGCCGTGATGTGGGATTCATCTCAGAATGATGTTTATTTCTGCTGAATGGCGAATCGTTGCGCCACTCGGCCTTCAATTCCATGGGTCAATGCTGAGCGGTCGTTTTGCGTCCCTTTTGAATTCGTTCACCGATTGCTCGCACGGAATTACCCGTTCGCTTGCTGTCCGTCGCGGCCGGTCATGGCGGACCGGAACCATTCAGCCAGAACGCGCCGTAGACCGCCGACACCGCCGCGACACCCCCGACGATCGCCGCTGACCTGGGCGTACGCGCACCGGCGAGGGCCCGCGCGAGAGGCAGCAGCAGCGGGAAGGCCGGCATCAGCAGCCGGGGCTTCGAGCCGAAGTAGCTCGACGCGCACAGCGCCAGCGCGGTGACGACCCCCGCGTAGACCAGCAGCGGGAGCGGCTGCCGCTGACGCACACAGACCGCGTACAGCCAAATGATCGACGCCACTCCGACGATCAGCCCGGCACCGGCCAGGGCCGACGGGAACGACGTGAACTTGTCGGCGACAAAACGCGCGAAGGCGTAGCCGCCGTCGAAGCCGTTGCGCCACCCCGCCTGGACGTCGAGATAGCCGAGCGGGCCCTTGCCCGTGCGTCGGCCGACCCACAGGACATAGCCGAGGGCCCCCAGGGGCGCGAGGAGCATCCCGAGAGCGCGCGGCCACACGCGAGCGCCTCCTGATACTTCCTCACTCCGGTTGCGTACGAACGGGGGACGGGTGACGGAGTCTCCGGCGCGCGGGAGGGTGTGTCGCCGCTCCCGTACGTACGTCACGATCGCCGCCGCCCACACCGCCGCCACCACCGCGAGCCCCACCGGGCGGGTCAGCCCGGCGAGCGCCGCGAGGACGCCCGCCGTCACCCAGCGGCCGGTGAGGACGGCGTACAGCGACCAGGCGGCCAGCGCGGTGAACAGGGACTCCGTGTACGCCATCGACTGCACCACCCCGACCGGCAGCACGGCCCACAGCAGCACCGCGCACACCCCGACCCGGCGCCCGTACACCCGGTCCGCGACCGCGAAGATCCCCCAGGCCGCGGCGAGCGAGGCGAGGGTGGCGACGACGAGACCGGCGTGCGCGTGCGACAGCGGGGTCACCGCCGACACCCCCCGCTCCAGCCAGGGCAGCAGCGGGAAGAAGGCCAGGTTCGAGTGGATGTCGCCGTTCGGCAGCCGCACCTCGTAGCCGTAACCGAGCTCGGCGACGCGGGTGTACCAGAGCGAGTCCCAGCGGGCCGACAGCAGGGTCAGGGCGCTCTTGTCGCGCGCCGCGCTCCACACGGCGAGGACGACGAGGCCCAGGACACGCACGGCCGCGTACCCGAGGAGCGCGGGGGCGGCCCGCCTCAGGAGGGGCGCCGCCGGGCGTGTGGCGAGATCGGTCACGCGCTCGATTATCGACGGCGCCGGGAACCGGTCGGGGACGCCGTCACGTGGTGGCCCGTGATGGACCGTGACCGAGGAACCACGGACGAGTGATGAAGGAGCCATGGAGGACCGGTGGACGGCCCGGCGCGTGGCGTATGCCACACCTCACATGAGGGTTCCATGAGACACCCACCACGTTCCACCGGCGGGAACTCGCGTACGCTGACGGCTCGCTCGCCTTTCGTTGCGCGGGCCCGGGACACCGCTCCTTCCGGGCCGTGACCGCCGGGGACTCCCCGCCCCGCCGGTTCCGCCGAACGCGAGAGCCTTCTGGGAGGTACGTACATGTCCGGGATGCCCACGGCCGCCGCACGACGCCGTCGGGACGCCGGGGCCGGTGCACACCGCTGGGTCGTCCTCGTCGTCCTCTGCGTCAGCCTGCTGCTCGTCGCCGTCGACGCCACCGTGCTGCACGTGGCGGTGCCCGCCGTCACCGAGGACATCAAGCCGAGCGCCATGGAGCTGCTCTGGATCGTCGATGTCTACCCGCTGGTCTGCGCCTCGCTGCTGATCCTCTTCGGCACGCTCGGCGACCGGGTCGGCCGCAGACGGATCCTCCTCCTCGGCTACGCCCTCTTCGGCATCGCCTCCGCCCTGGCCGCCTTCGCGGACAGCCCCCAGGTGCTGATCGCGGCCCGTGCCCTGCTCGGCGTCGGCGGCGCGATGATTATGCCGGCGACGCTGTCGATCCTGCGCCAGGTCTTCCCCGACCGCCGGGAACGGGCGCTCGCCATCGGCATCTGGAGCGCGGTCGCCGCCGTGGGCGCGGCCGTCGGACCCCTCCTCGGCGGGTTCCTGCTCGAGCACTTCTGGTGGGGCTCGGTCTTCCTCGTCAACATCCCGCTGATGCTCGTCAGCCTGCCGATCGGACGGCTGCTGCTGCCCGAGTCGACGGGCGACCGCGACGGTCCCTGGGACGTGGTCGGCGCCCTGATGGCCGCCGTCGGTCTCTTCGGCCTCGTCCTCGCTGTCAAGCGGCTCGGCGGCGGCCACCCGCCGTTCGAGCCGGCCACCGCGCTCGCGCTCCTCGGCGGCGCCGCCCTGATGATCGCGTTCGTGCGACGACAGCGGCGCCGGACGCATCCGCTGGTCGACCTGCGGATGTTCGCGCGGCCCGCGTTCAGCACCTCGGTCGGCTGCATCGTCCTCGCGATGCTCGCGCTGGTGGGGCTCGAACTGATCGCCGCGCAGTATCTGCAACTCGTCCTCGGCCTCTCGCCGCTGGAGACGGGGCTACGGCTGCTGCCGCTGACCGTCGCCGCGATGGCCGCCGGGCTCTTCGGCTCCCACCTGCTGCACCGCTTCGGGCCGCGCCGCATGGTGTCCCTCGGCTTCTGCCTCACCGCCTTCGCGGTCGTGCTGCTGACCGCGATGGGCCGCCACGACAACGCGGGGCTGCTGCTCACCGGGTTCGTGCTGCTGGGCTTCGGCCTGGAGACGACCCTGTTCGGGGCGTACGAGTCGATGCTGAGCGAGGCGCCCGCGTCGTCGGCGGGCGGGGCGGCGGCGATCGGCGAGACCTCCTACCAACTGGGCGCCGGCATCGGGATCGCGCTCCTCGGCAGTGTGATGAACGCGGCGTACGCACCCGGGCTGTCGTCCGTGCCGGGGGTGCCTTCATCGGCGTCCGCTGCCGCCGGGCACTCGCTGGGGGAGGCGTACGAGGTCGCGGACCGGCTGGGCGGTTCCCCGGGCGAGGCCCTGCGCCATGCCGCCCGCGACTCCTTCGTCCACGGCCTGCACGTGACGCTGCTGGTGAGCGCGGCGCTGCTGGTGCTCGGTGCGGTCATGGCGCTGCGGCTGCCTCGAGGGATGGAGTGCGAGGGCTCCGCCGAGGTGCCGGGACCGCGGGAGGCCTCGGGGGCGACACCGGTGCGCGCGGAGTCGATGCGCTGAGCTCGTCCGCAGCTGAGGACGGCGCGGACTGGGTACGGTGGTTAGCGTCGCTAGTTTTTGAGCCGGAGGTGCACCCATGAGCTTCGACCCCGCCGATCCCCTCGGTCTCGACGATCTGCTCGACCCGGAGGATCTCGCCGTGCGGGACACCGTGCGGAGTTGGGCGGCGAACCGGGTGCTGCCGTACGTGGCCGAATGGTACGAGCGGGGCGAACTGCCCCAGATCCGGGAGCTGGCGCGGGAGTTGGGGGCGATCGGGGCCCTCGGGATGTCGCTCGAGGGGTACGGGTGCGCGGGGGCGAGCGCCGTGCAGTACGGCCTTGCCTGTCTGGAACTGGAGGCCGCGGACTCGGGGATCCGGTCCCTCGTGTCCGTGCAGGGGTCGCTCGCGATGTACGCGATCCACCGGTTCGGCAGCGAGGAGCAGAAGCAGACGTGGCTGCCGCGCATGGCCTCCGGCGACGTCATCGGATGCTTCGGGCTGACCGAGCCCGACCACGGGTCCGACCCGGCGTCGATGCGCACGTACGCCAAGCGGGACGGCTCCGACTGGGTGCTCGACGGGCGGAAGATGTGGATCACCAACGGGTCCGTCGCCGGGGTCGCCGTGGTGTGGGCGCAGACCGAGGAGGGCGTGCGGGGCTTCGTCGTCCCCACCGACACGGCCGGGTTCTCCGCCCCGGAGATCAAGCACAAGTGGTCCCTGCGCGCCTCCGTCACCAGCGAACTCGTCCTGGACGACGTGCGGTTGCCCGCCGACGCCGTGCTGCCGGACGTGATCGGGCTGAAAGGCCCGCTGAGTTGTCTTTCGCACGCCCGCTACGGAATCGTCTGGGGTTCGATGGGCGCCGCGCGCGCCTGTTTCGAGTCGGCCGTCGAATACGCGAAGACGCGGGAGCAGTTCGGGAAGCCGATCGGGGCGTTCCAGCTCACCCAGGCCAAACTCGCCGATATGGCGGTCGAGTTGCACAAGGGGATTCTGCTCGCCCACCATCTGGGGCGGCGGATGGACGCGGGACGGCTCCGTCCCGAGCAGATCAGTTTCGGCAAGCTGAACAACGTGCGTGAGGCGATCGAGATCTGCCGTACCGCCCGCACGATTCTCGGCGCGAACGGGATCTCCCTGGAGTACCCGGTGATGCGGCACGCGACGAATCTGGAGTCCGTGCTCACCTATGAGGGCACCGTCGAAATGCACCAACTCGTGCTGGGCAAGGCGCTCACCGGTCTTGACGCCTTCCGGTGAGCCGCGTCGGGTGACCCGGACACCGAAAGGACGGGCCGGCGAGCGGCCCTGCCTCAGCTCTGGTTGAAGAAGCCGTCCACCGGACGGCTCGCGACCTCGCCGCTGACGATCTCCGTGTCGGCGGGGGTCAGCAGGAACACGCGGTTCGACACGCGCTCGATGGACCCGCGCAGACCGAAGATCAGGCCGGCCGCGAAGTCGACGACACGCTTGGCGTCGGCGGGCTCCATGTTCGTGAGGTTCATGATCACCGGGACGCCGTCCCGGAAGAGCTCGCCGATGTGCCGGGCGTCACGGAAGCTGTCCGGCGTGACCGTGCCGATCCGGCGGCCGTGGTCCTGCGCGGCCTCGGACGCGACCTTGACGCGAGGGTCGGTGACCCAGGCCTCGCCGGAGCCGGACTCCCGCTCATCGGCGTAGTCGTCGTCGTAGTAACGCTCGTCATCGTTGTCGTCGACGAGGCCAAGCCAGGCACTCGCCTTGCGCACCGATCCCATGGACGCCTCCTCTCGCAGCGGTCTTTCGTGCTTTCCGCATCCCTATCGTCGTCCATGATGCGGATGTCTCGCCAAGTGGATTGACGCCGCACGGGGGTTTCGTGACGGTACTGGTGCAGAACGAATTCGTCGAGAGTCCATGTGCCCCAAGGGCTCCGCTGTACACACCTGCTGACAGGGAGTGAAATAATATTGTTCACGGCGTTTGGGTGAGTCCTGCTGCGTCCGGGTGAACGTTCCGGCGGCTACGATGCGGCGACGCCGACGGGCGTGCGGATGCAGCGGGAGACACGGGGGAGTGTCGTGTTCGGAATCGTGAGGCCCTGCAGCCATCGGCTGGGCGAGGGGCTGCGGACCCAGTGGATGGCGCATCTGTGCGGGCTCTGTCTCGCACTGCGCGGGGATCACGGGCAGTTCGCTCGGATCGTCACCAATTATGACGGTTTGCTGGTCTCGGTTCTGACGGAGGCTCAGGCCGAACGCACCACGGACTGGCGGCGCACCGCCGGTCCCTGTCCACTGCGCGGGATGCGCACCGCCTCCGTCGCACGCGGTGAGGGCGCGCGGCTCGCCGCCGCCGTCTCTCTTGTTCTCGCCTCGGCCAAGGTGCGTGACCATGTCGCCGATGGGGATGGACTGCTCGCGCGCAAGCCGGTGGCGCACGCCGCGCGCCGGATCGCGACGAACTGGGGGCGCGCGGGGGCGCGTACGGGATCGGACATCGGGTTCGACACGACCGTGCTGGTCGACGCCGTGGACCGGCAACTCGGCATCGAGGCGCTCGCCGGCCTGGGCACCCCGCTGCTGACGGTCACCGAACCGACCGAGACGGCGACCGCGGCGGCGTTCGCGCACACCGCGTTCCTGGCCGGACGACCGGGCAACGCCGAACCGCTCGCCGAGGCCGGACGGCTCTTCGGGCGGCTCGCCCATCTCCTGGACGCGGTGGAGGACCGGACCGCCGACGCCGCCGTCGGCGCGTGGAACCCGCTGACCGCCACGGGCACCTCCCTCGCCGAGGCCCGACGGCTCGCCGACGACGCCCTGCACGGCATCCGCCTCGCCCTGCGCGAAGTCGACTTCGTGGACGCCCAGCTGGCCCATCTGCTCCTCGTGCACGAGCTGCGCAGGTCGGTGGAGCGCGCGTTCGGAACGGTGGCGGTGTGCTCGGCGCATCAGCAGGGCGGGGCGCCTCAGCAGGGTGGGGTGCCGGTGCCGGGCAACCCGTACGCGGGTGGCGCCGGTGACCCCTATGCGGGCGGCGGGGGCAATCCGTACGCCGGCGGTGGTGGGAATCCCTTCGGTGGTGGCGCGGGATACGGCGGTGGCGGAGGCGGTGGCTTCGGTGGTGCGCCGGCGCCGCAGCCGCCGCGGCGGCGGGGGTTCTGGGCGGGGTGCGGGATGTTCACGCTGCTGTGCTGCACCTGCCAGATGTGCTGTGCGAACGAGTACGAGGGCCCCTGGTCCCGGAAGAAGCGCGAGGGCATCTGCCGGGACTGCGACTGCTGTGACGCGTGCGAGTGCTGTGGCTGTGACTGCTGAGAAGGCAGCCGCGCGGGACCGGAGAACAGGGGAACGCGAGGGGAGGGGCGCGTGTGTGAAGGCCGGGGGAAAACGCGAACGGCGCCCCTCGGAATCGGGGCGCGCAGTGGGATCGGCTCAGCTCAACAGGAGGAGGACCACACTCGACCGAAGTCGATGTGGGAGCGCTTGACCAGCCACTGCTGCGGATGCATGGACCAAGTGGAACAGGCATACGAAGGCACGTCAACCGACTTGAGACGTGGCGCTCACAGTTCGGACAACCTTGACAGCGAGGGGAAAGACCGCCGTACTCTCGGCGCAGACCGCTGCTGAGGGGCTCGGTCGCCCGCGTCCGTCTCACCGGACGCGCTCGTGTGAAGGCACCCGTGTTCGACTCGGACATCACGGAGCCTTTCGCATGCCGTCTGCCCCTTCCTCTCGTCCCTCCTCGCCCTTCTCCCGTCCGTCCCTGGTGATCGTCGGGGCCGGGCCGCGCGGCACCGGGCTGATCGAGCGGATCGCCGCCAACGCCGGTGCGCTCTACGCGGGCGCGGGCTTCGACATCCATCTCGTCGATCCGCATCCGCCGGGCGCCGGGCGGATCTGGCGGGCGGAGCAGTCGCCGCTGCTGTGGATGAACTCGCAGGCCGAGGACGTCACCATGTTCACCGACGAGACGGTGACCATGGAGGGGCCCGTACGGGAGGGACCCACCCTGCACGAGTGGGCGGGCCTCGACGGACGGGTCTTCCCGGACCGGCGGACCCAGGGCGAGTATCTGCGCTGGGTGCACGGACGTGCCGTGGCCGACCTGCCCGAAGGGGTCACCGTCCACCATCATCCGCGGCGGGCGCTCCGGGTGACCGGTCCGCCCGAAGGGCGTCAGCAGGTGTGGCTGGAGGGGCGGCCCCGTCCGCTGTCCGCGGACCTCGTCGTCCTCGCACTCGGCCATCTGGACGCCGAACTCGACGAGGAACAGCGCGAGTTGGCGGCATACGCCCGTACTCATGGGCTCGTCCATCTGCCGCCCGACTTCACCGCCGACAGTGACCTGTCGTCGCTGGCGCCAGGGGAACCGGTGCTCGTAAGGGGCTTCGGGCTCGCGTTCGTCGACCTCATGGTGCTGCTGACGGAGGGGCGGGGCGGGCGGTACGAGGGTGACACCGACGGGGGCAACGACGGGGAGTTGACGTATCACCCCTCGGGACGGGAGCCCGTGCTGTACGTGGGGTCGCGGCGCGGAGTGCCGTACCACTCGAAGATCGGGTACGACCTGGAGGGGGAACGGCCGCCGCTGCCACGGTTCTTCGGGCCGGCCGAGGTCGACGCGGTACTGGAGCGGGCGGGCCGGGCCGGGCGGGTGGACTTCCGGCGTGACGTGTGGCCGTCGGTGGAGAAGGAGTTGGGGTTCGCGCACTACCACCGGCTGTTCCGTGCCCACCCCGAGCGGACCGCCATGGCCTGGGCGGACTTCGAGGAGAAGTACGCGGCGGCCGACGTGGGGGAGCGGGCGGCGCTGGTGGCCTCGGCGGTGCCGGACGCGGCCGACCGGCTGGACCTGGCCGCGCTGGACCGCCCGTTGGAGGGGGTGCGGTACGGGTCGTACGAGGAGTTCCAAGTCGGCCTGCGCGGCTATGTCGAGGCCGATCTGGCACGCCGTCATGATCCTTCGTTCAGCCCGGACCTGGGGGTCTTCTTCGGACTGCTCTCCGTCTACGGGCAGTTGATCCGGCTCGGGGACGTCGGCCCCTGGTGGCACGGGTTCTTCAGCTACCTCGCCTCCGGCCCGCCCGGCCCCCGGCTGCGGCAGCTGCTCGCGCTGTCGCGGGCCGGCGTCCTGAACTTCGTCGGGGCGGACATGACCGTGACCACCGGGGACGGGGTGTTCCGGGCGTCCGGGGCCACCGTGCCCGGCCGGTCGGTCGAGGCGAGGGCACTGGTCGAGGCACGGCTCCCGGAGCCGACGGTCGCGCGGGTACGGGACGGGTTGCTGCGCGAGCTCTACGAGGACGGGGGTGTCGTCGAGACGGCGGAGGGGCTGGTCGCCGTCGATCCCGGGGACGGACGCGTCCTGGACCGGGCCGGACGCCCGCACCCCAGACGCTTCGCCCTCGGCCCCTACACGAACAGCCGTACGCCGGGCGCGTTCACCCGGCCGCGTACGGGCGGGCCGGCCTTCCGCCAGAACGACGCGACGGCCCGGGCCGTACTGACGTTCCTGCGCGACCTCGGGCAGCGCGCGGCCGCGTGAGGACGGGCCGGGGGGAGGGGGTTTCTGTACGTGGTCGTGCGGTCGTGCGGTCGTCATGGGTCGGAGTGGAGAGAGGTCGGTCGGTATGGGGTCGTCGTACGGTCGGGGGCGGTTGCACCTGGCCGCAGCCATCGATCAGCGGGCGGAGGGCGACGGGGAGGCGTTCGTCGAACTCGCCCGGCTCGCGGAGCGCGGGACGTTGGATTTCGTGACGGTCGGGGACGCGTTCGCGCGGCCGGGGCTGGACGCGTTGGCGGTGTCGGCCCGGGTGGCGCCGGAGACGGACCGGCTCGGCCTCGTGCCGGTGGTGACGGCGGCGCCCACCGAGCCGTGCCGGGTGCGGGCGGCCGTGGCGACGCTCGACCGGGTCAGCCGGGGGCGGGCCGGGTGGTGGATCGAGGCGCCGGGGACGGAGGAGGAGACGCAGCCGGTGAGGGCGCGTCACATCGGCCCCGGGGCGGTCGCGGATGTCGAGGGTGTCGGGCTCCCGGCCCAGGGGGCTTCGGTGATGACCCGGTCGGCGCAAGGGCATCCCGTGCGGGTCGTCGACGTGACCGAGGAGGAGAGCCGCGGGGCCGCCGCCCGGTACGCGGAGGTGGCACTCCTGCGGGTCGCCGACCCGGCCCACGCCGGCGCCGTACGGACTGAGCTGCGGGACGGGGCGGCCCGGATGGGACGGGACCCCGATGAACTGCGGATTCTGGTGAGCCTCAGAGTGGATCTCGGCGGCGGGGAGCACGCGGCCGAGCCGGGCCACGGCGGGGGAGGGCCACGCCGTACCTCGGACGGCCCGCTGTACCGGGGCGGCCCCGTCGCCCTCGCCGAGCTGATCACCGACTGGCACCGGGCCGGGGCCACGGACGGCTTCCATCTCGTCCCCGTCGAACCGCGCCGTGACCTGGAGCGACTCGTCAACGGGACGGTGGCGCTGCTCCAGCACCGCGGACTGTTCCGCACCTTCTACCCGGGCAGCACGCTCCGCGAGCACCTGGGCCTCACCCGGCCCGCCCACCGGCACGTCGTGACAGGGGGAGCGTCATGACACACCGCCGAACGGCTGAACGGCCCAACGCATCACTTCCGGACACCCCCGGGCGGTGGACCCGGGTACTCCGACCGGGCGCCCCGGGCGGTGGCCTCCACCGCGGCCGACGATAGTGGTGATCAACGCTTCCGGGCCCTGCGGCCTGCTCCGACGACCCGTCAGCCGATCCCTCCGGGAGCCGACAAGGATTCACACAGAACCCGCACATATGGCCTGGTGAGATCAACTGGCATGGAAGGCGAGCCGGTTGGGTTCCGAGAGGCCGAAAGGCACCCTTGCGTGGGTCGGCGGTACGGCCGAATACTTCCCCCCAGCGCCTTGTCAGGGGCACGGCGTGTCCGGAATCCGGACCGATGTCCTTGATCTGCGCCTCACGGGCCCCGACCCCACGCGGGCCCCCGACTTCCCTTTGGAGGGAACGAACAGTGAGGATCACGCGCACCACCCCCCGCAGCGGCATAGCGAGACGGACCCGGCTGATCGCCGTGACCGCCGGACTCGCGGCCGCGGCCGCCGTCACGGTCCCCACCGCCAACGCGGCAGGCACCCAGACGTTCAGCGCCTCCGAGCTCAAGAGTGCCAGCTCATCGGTGCTCAAGGCCGATATCCCGGGTACCGCCTGGGCGATCGACCCGGCGACGGACAAGGTCGTCGTCACCATCGACAGCACCGTCTCCCAGGGCGAGCTGGCGAAGATCAAGGAGGCGGCGGGCGAGAACGCCGACGCCCTGACGATCAAGCGGACCCCGGGCAAGTTCAACAAGCTGATCAAGGGCGGCGACGCCATCTATGCGAGTAGCTGGCGCTGCTCCCTGGGCTTCAACGTCCGCAGCGGGAGCACGTACTACTTCGTGACCGCCGGTCACTGCACCGACGGCGCGGGCACCTGGTACTCCAACTCCGGCCGCACCACGGTCCTCGGCCCGACCGCCGGGTCGAGCTTCCCGACCAACGACTACGGTCTCGTCCGCTACAGCAACACGTCCATCGCCAAGGACGGCACCGCGGGCAGCGTGGACATCACCAGCGCGGCCACCCCGAGCGTGGGCACCAACGTCATCCGTACCGGCTCCACCACCGGTACCCGTACCGGACGCGTGACCGCTCTCAACGCGACCGTGAACTACGGTGGCGGCGACGTCGTCTACGGCATGATCCAGACCACGGTCTGTGCCGAGCCCGGCGACTCCGGCGGCCCGCTCTACGGCAGCAACGGCGTGGCGTACGGTCTCACCTCCGGCGGCAGCGGCAACTGCACCTCCGGTGGTACGACCTTCTTCCAGCCGGTCACCGAGGCCCTGAGCGCGTACGGCGTCTCGGTCTACTAGGTCGGTAGATCGTCCGGTCGTCCGGTCGAGAGGCTGACAGGTAGGCAGGCCGACAGGCCGAGTGGGAGCCGGCGCACTTCCCCCCGGCGCCGACTCCCCACCCGGCCGCAGTCGGCAGCACGCTGCAACAGGCGAGCCCCCGCACATCCTGTGTGCGGGGGCTCGCCCTTGTTCCGGCGGCGGGGTTACCTTCGATCTGTACTCCCTCTCATACGCCCACTTCGGACCCTGGGGGGCCGTGATGGTCGAGGAGCTGGTGACGGCGGGGGTCGCCCTCGCGTCGGTCGGCACGGCGTACGTGATGTCGGCGGCCCGGGTCGTGAAGCAGTACGAGCGGGGGGTGGTGTTCCGGCTCGGCCGGCTGAAGCCGAAGGTGCGGGGGCCCGGGTTCACGATGATCGTGCCGTTCGTCGACCGGCTCCAGAAGGTCAACATGCAGATCGTCACGATGCCGGTGCCCGCGCAGGAGGGCATCACCCGGGACAACGTCACCGTGCGGGTGGACGCCGTCGTGTACTTCAAGGTGACCTCGGCGGCGGACGCGATCGTGCGGGTGGAGGACTACCGGTTCGCCGTCTCCCAGATGGCCCAGACCTCGCTCAGGTCCATCATCGGCAAGAGCGAGCTGGACGATCTGCTCTCCGACCGGGAGAAGCTCAACCAGGGGCTGGAGCTGATGATCGACAGCCCGGCGGTGGAGTGGGGCGTCACCATCGACCGGGTCGAGATCAAGGACGTCTCGCTGCCCGAGACCATGAAGCGGTCCATGGCGCGGCAGGCCGAGGCCGACCGGGAGCGCCGGGCGCGGGTCATCAACGCGGACGCGGAGCTGCAGGCGTCGAAGAAGCTCGCCGAGGCGGCCAAGGAGATGTCCGAGCAGCCTGCCGCGCTGCAACTGCGGTTGCTGCAGACGGTGGTGGCGGTGGCGGCCGAGAAGAACTCCACGCTGGTGCTGCCGTTCCCGGTGGAACTGCTGCGGTTCCTGGAACGGGCACAGCAGGGGGCTCCGCCGGTGCAGGAGGCTCCGCCGGTGAGTGGGGGGCCGTCCTAGGCGGTGGGGCGTCTGCGGGCCGGTGGGGCGTCTGCGGGCCGGTGGGGCTTCTCGCGCAGTTCCCCGCGCCCCTAAAAGATCAGGCCCTGCGGGCCTGGAAAAGTTGGGGCGTAGCCCCGTTTTTTCAGGGGCGCGGGGAACTGCGCGACCAGCCCCCACCGACCCGCAGCCGACTGTCAAGGTTGGGGGCAAAGGGGATGCGGATGCAACTCCCGCACCGCGAGACCCGTTCGGTTCCGAGCCTCCCATGGGTGAATTCAAGCCAGGCCTAGACCTCACCCGTTGCTGACGAGGCCGTTGCTTCCCGTGTTTGCAGTGCGAATTCCCGTGACTCTCAAGTGGTGCGTTACCGGACGGTAATGACATAGGGGGCGTGCGCCCTCGTTGTGCGCTCGGCCTGAAGTCGACCTTGTGTGCCCCCCGCGCGCCTAGGAATAGTTGTCGCCGCACAGTTGGCATGGACGCGGCGTTTTTACCGTCTGTCGCCTCCTTGCCCGCACACCTTCCGGTCGAGAGGGCCCCCACGCCCCTCTCGACCAACCCCCCACAGGAGGACGCGAGTTGAAGCACCGACGCATACCCAGGCGCCGTGCCGTCGTGACGGGTGCCGGCATCGCCGCACTGGTCGCCGCGGGAGTGACCTTCCAGACTGCGAACGCGAGTGAGACCGCACCGACCCCCGAGCCGAAAGCGCTCTCCATCACGGCGGCCGGAAAGCTCGCCCTGACCCTCGACGCGGACCTCGGCGCCGACGCGGCGGGAACGTACTACGACGCGAAGAGCAAGCTCCTCGTCGTGAACGTGCTCGACCAGGCCGCCGCCGAGACCGTCGAGGCGGCCGGCGCCAAGGCCCGCATCGTGGAGAACTCCCTCGCCGAGCTGAAGAGCGCCCGGACCACCCTCAAGGCCGACGCCACCATCCCCGGTACCGCCTGGGCCACCGACCCGACCACCAACAAGGTCGTCGTCACCGCGGACCGCACCGTCTCGAAGGCCGAGCTGGCGAGACTCACCAAGGTCGTGGACGGTCTCGGGGCCAAGGCCGAACTCAAGCGCACCAAGGGCGAGTACAAGCCCTTCGTCGCGGGCGGCGACGCCATCACCGGCGGCAGCGGCCGCTGCTCCCTCGGCTTCAACGTGGTCAAGGGCGGCGAGCCGTTCTTCCTGACGGCCGGTCACTGCACCGAGGGCATCTCCACGTGGTCGGCCGGCGGCCAGGTCATCGGCGAGAACGCGGACTCCAGCTTCCCCGGCGACGACTACGGCCTGGTCAAGTACACCGCCGACGTCGACCACCCGAGCGAGGTCAACCTCTACAACGGCTCCACCCAGGCCATCTCCGGGGCCGCCGAGGCGACCGTGGGCATGAAGGTCACCCGCAGCGGCTCGACCACCCAGGTCCACAGCGGCACGGTCACCGGACTCGACGCCACCGTGAACTACGGCAACGGCGACATCGTCAACGGCCTCGTCCAGACCGACGTCTGCGCCGAGCCCGGCGACAGCGGCGGCTCGCTCTTCTCGGGCGACAAGGCCATCGGCCTCACCTCCGGCGGCAGCGGCGACTGCACCTCGGGCGGCGAGACGTTCTTCCAGCCCGTCACCGAGGCGCTCTCGGCGACCGGCACGCAGATCGGCTGACAGCCGGTCAGCTGATCGGTCGGTCAGAAGCGGGCTGAGTAGAAGCCGGTCGGTCAGAAGCCGGTCGGTCAGAAGCCGGTCGGTCAGCCGGTCGATCGGAAGTCGACCGATCAGGAGCCGGCCGATCCGTCGGCTTCTTTCTCAGGGCCGCCATCGCCACGGTGATGGCGGCCCCCGCCACTGCCCAGGCGGAGAGCACCAACAGCGGGCCGGTGGTGTCGTTGCCCTCGAAGTACGCGATCGAGCGGGCCACCCAGACACCCGCTCCCGGTGGCAGGGCCGGGCCGATCGCCGCCCAGAACGGCGGGAGCAGCGGCGGCGGCAGCGCGCCGCCCGCGCTCGGGTTGCCCGCGATCACCACCAGCAGGACGGCCACGCCGATGCCGGCGATCCCGAAGACGCACTGGAGCGCCAGCGTGGCCGCGCCCACCGCGAAGACGACCAGAGCACCGAGCCCCCACAGGGCCGCCAGGCTTCCCGGCAGGGCGCCCAGGACCGGCCCCGCGATGACCGCGCCGCCGAGTCCGCCGAGGATCGCGAACAGTGCGAGGGCGCCGAGGCGGATGATCCCGCGCCGGATGTTGGTGGGCCGTGCCCCCGCGCTCATCGCCAGCGCCGACGCGCACAGATAGCCGCCCACGCACCAGCCCACGACCAGATAGAAAGACGTGAGCCCGTTGGCGTCCCCGGTGTCGGCCGGGGCCACGTCCACCGTCCGCACCGTGCGGCCCTCGGACCGCTCCAGCGCGGTGACGAGGGTGGCCAGCGCGTTGGCCAGGGTGCGTCCGCCGCCGGAGGCGACCAGCAGGGTGTCGGTCGTGCCGGCCGGGTCGATCAGCAGGGCGCCGTCGATCTCCCGGTCCACGATCCGCTCGCGCGCCGCCGCCCGGTCGGCCACCGTACGCGGGTCCAGCGGCTCGCCCGGCAGGCCCTCCAGTCGGGTCACCGCCTGCTCGGCCGCCGCCCGTGGCGCGACCACGCCGAACGGCACGTCCCTGAGCTTCGGGTGGTGCAGCGCCCCCACGTACGAGGCGATGAAGAGCAGCTGCAGGGCGAGCACCCCGACGACGAGCAGGGTGGCCCGTGGGGTGACCCCGTCCTTGAACTCGTCGAGGAAGGACCTGGAGGCGGGCTCGGCCGTCTGTGTCATGTCCCCACGGTCGGAGGAGGGCGGTGTTTGCGCAGGTGGGACGGGGCCGAATGGTTGTCGTACAGAAGTTCGAAAAGTGGTCTATGGTGGAGGCGAGGAGGCTGTGAACTGATGTTCGAGCCGAGTGGCTGATCGAGTGGCCGACGGGTGGCTGGGCGACTGGTGGATCGAGTGCGGGAGGTGCGTGTGCCGGGGTTCACGCATCTGCACACCGTCTCCGGGTTCTCCCTGCGGTACGGGGCCTCGCACCCGGAGCGGCTGGCCGAGCGCGCCTCCGAGCGGGGCATGGACGCCCTCGCGCTCACCGACCGGGACACCCTCGCGGGCGCCGTCCGGTTCGCCAAGGCGTGCGCCGGGGCCGGGGTCCGCCCGCTGTTCGGGGTGGAGCTGGCGGTGGGGGCGCCCGCGCCTTCCGTACGGCAGGCGCGGCGGCGTACCCCCGTGCGCGGTGGCGCCTTCCTCGACGAGTCGACCCGCCGGGTGACGTTCCTCGCCCGGGAGGGTGCCAAGGGCTGGGCCGAGCTGTGCAGAATCGTTTCGGCGGCGCATGCGGGCGGCGGCCCGGACAGGAACAGGAGCGAGGTTCCGCCGCTGCTGCCCTGGTCGGAGTGTGCCGCCGAGGGGCTGACCGTGCTCCTCGGCCCCGCCTCCGACGTCGGGCGCGCACTGGCTGCCGGGCGCCCCGACCGGGCCGCGAAGCTCCTGCTGCCCTGGCGGGAGAGGTACGGCGACGCCCTGCGCCTGGAGGCGATGTGGCACGGCCGCGAGGGCACCGGCCCCGGTTCGCTGCGGCTGGCCGCCCGGACCGTCGGCTTCGCCGCCGAGCAGCGGATACGGCCCGTGCTCAGCAACGCCGTCCGGTACGCGGACCCCGGCATGGGTCCGGTCGCCGACGTCCTGGACGCGGCCCGGCGGCTCGTCCCCGTCGA
Source organism: Streptomyces sp. SP18BB07 (assembly GCF_036322545.1). NCBI lineage: Bacteria > Bacillati > Actinomycetota > Actinomycetes > Kitasatosporales > Streptomycetaceae > Streptomyces > Streptomyces sp. SP18BB07. The sequence goes on along the minus strand of NZ_JAQYWT010000302.1, from coordinate 54,057 downwards.
CCCCCGGGGTGAGCTGGACTCCGGCGAGGCCTGGCTCAAGGGCGCGGACGCCATGCTGGGCGTCGCCGAGCGGATCGTCGAGGCCGCCGGGTACCGCCGTGACACCGCGCACCGGCTGCTGGAGCAGACCCGGGCCACCGCCGCCGAGTGCCTGGTCGACCCGGAGGACGACCTCGGCCTCGGCACCGTCCACTTCCCCGAGCCGCGTCTCGTCGGCGCGGGCCGCCGCACCGCCCAGCGGGTGCTGGCCTCGCGGGCGGCCGCCGGGATGATGCGGCACGGCTACGGCACCCGGCGCGACTACTGGGAGCGGATGCACCGGGAGCTGGACATCATCGCCCACCACGGCTTCGCCTCCTACTTCCTGACGGTCGCTCAGGTCGTCGACGACGTACGCAAGATGGGGATTCGGGTCGCCGCGCGCGGTTCCGGCGCCGGTTCCCTGGTGAACCACCTCCTGGACATCGCGCACGCCGACCCCGTCGAACACGGGCTGCTGATGGAGCGGTTCCTGTCCAAGCGGCGGGTCGCGCTGCCCGACATCGACATCGACGTGGAGTCCGCGCGCAGGCTGGAGGTCTACCGCGCGATCATCGGCCGCTTCGGCACCGAGCGGGTCGCGACCGTCGCGATGCCCGAGACGTACCGTGTCCGCCACGCCGTCCGGGACGTGGGTGCGGCCCTCTCCCTGGACCCCGCCGACATCGACCGGATCGCCAAGTCCTTCCCGCACATCCGGGCGCGGGACGCGCGGGCGGCGCTCGAAGAGCTGCCCGAGCTGCGGCAGTTGGCGGGGGAGCAGGAGCGGTACGGCCGGCTGTGGGAGCTGGTCGAGGCGCTGGACGCGCTCCCGCGCGGGGTCGCCATGCATCCGTGCGGGGTGCTCCTCTCCGACGCTTCCCTGCTCCGCCGTACGCCGGTGATGCCGACCAGCGGCGAGGGCCTGCCCATGTCCCAGTTCGACAAGGACGACGTCGAGGACCTCGGGCTGCTCAAGCTCGATGTGCTGGGTGTGCGGATGCAGTCGGCGATGGCGCACGCCGTGGCGGAGGTGGCGCGGGCGACGGGGGAGCGGGTCGACTTGGACGCGCTCGACTTCGAGCGGGGCGCGGGCGATCCGGCGACGTACGAACTCATCCGCTCCACCGAGACGTTGGGCTGCTTCCAGATCGAGTCGCCGGGTCAGCGGGACCTGGTGGGGCGGCTCCAGCCGGCCACCTTCCACGACCTCGTGGTGGACATCTCGCTGTTCCGGCCCGGTCCGGTCGCCGCCGACATGGTGCGGCCGTTCATCGCGGCCCGGCACGGGCGGGCGCCGGTCCGCTACCCGCACGACGATCTGGCGGAGCCCCTGCGGGAGACGTACGGCGTGGTCGTCTTCCACGAGCAGGTCATCGACATCGTGCACCGTATGACCGGCTGCGGCCGGGACGAGGCCGACCGGGTGCGGCGCGGGCTGTCCGACCCCGAGTCGCAGGGGCGGATCCGGGTCTGGTTCGCGCAGCACGCGGCGGCGAAGGGGTACGACGCCGAGACGATCGCCCGGACCTGGGAGATCGTCGAGGCCTTCGGGTCGTACGGCTTCTGCAAGGCGCACGCGGTGGCCTTCGCGGTGCCGACGTACCAGTCGGCGTGGCTGAAGACGCATCATCCGGCGGCCTTCTACGCCGGGCTGCTCACGCACGATCCCGGGATGTACCCGAAGCGGCTGCTGCTGGCGGACGCGCGGCGGCGCGGGGTGCCGATCCTGCCGGTGGACGTGAACCGGTCCGCGGTCGCTCACCGGATCGAACTGGTGTCTGAATCAAAGGGGGTGGAGGAGAGAGAGGGGAGAGCGGAGACAAGGCGGGTGCCGGGGAAGGGCTCGGCCGGGGAGAAGGCCTGGGGTATCCGGCTCGCGCTCTCCGATGTGCACGGCATCAGCGAGGCCGAGGCGGCGCGGATCGCGGACGGGCAGCCGTACGCCTCGCTGCTGGACTTCTGGGAGCGGGCGCGGCCGAGCAGGCCGCTGGCCCAACGGCTCGCCCAGGTCGGCGCGTTGGACGCGTTCGGCGCCAACCGGCGTGATCTGCAACTGCACCTGACCGAGCTGCACCGGGCCGGCCGGGGCGCGGGCGGCGGTCAGCTCCCGTTGTCCGGCGGGCGGCGGACCGCGTCGGCCGGTCTGCCGGACCTGTCCTCCGCCGAGCGGCTCAGCGCCGAGCTGGGCGTGCTGTCGATGGACGTCTCGCGCAATCTGATGGACGACCACCGGGCCTTCCTCGACGAGCTGGGTGTGGTGTCGGCCCGGCGGCTGCGCGAGGCGCGGCACGGCGAGACGGTGCTGGTCGCGGGGGCCAAGGCGGCCACCCAGACCCCGCCGATCCGCTCCGGCAAGCGGGTCGTCTTCACCACCCTCGACGACGGCACCGGCCTGGTCGACCTCGCCTTCTTCGACGACTCCCACGACACCTGCGCCCACACCGTTTTCCACTCCTGGCTGCTGCTGGTGCGCGGAGTGGTGCAGCGGCGCGGACCGCGCAGCCTCAGCGTGGTGGGCGCGGCCGCCTGGAACCTCGCCGAACTGGTGGAGCTGCGGCGCGAGGGCGGCCTCGACGCGGTGGCACCCCGGCTGGCGGCGCCGGTGGGCACCGGGAACGACGGAAACACCGGGGGTGCCGGGAGCGCCGGTGGTGAGCCGGACGGCAGGCGCGGCGACACCGGGCGGCGGATCCGGATGCCCACCGGCTACGAGATGCATCCATGGGCCGATCTGCGGCCCGCGGGCGAAGAGCCCTCGCAAGGTCCTTCTCAGCTGCGGAAGTTGTGGCACCAGAGCCCAGGGAGTGCGGGATGACCATCCTCTGCGTACGTTTCCAGCTGCCGTCGGGGTACGAGGCCGCCCTGTCCGGGCTCCTCGGCCTGATCGAGGACTTCACCCCGGTCGTGGAGGCGCTGCCGCCGGACGGCGCGCTGGCCGATCTCCGGGGCGCCGAACGGTACTTCGGCCGGGACGCCGAGGAACTGGCCCGGCTGATCCGGGTCCGCGCCCTCGCGCTGTACGGCGTCGACTGCGTGATCGGCGCCGGGCCCGGACCGCTCACGGCTCGGCTGGCGCTGGGGGCGGCGGCGCCCGGCTCGCCCTGCGCGGTGCCCGAGGACCTCGTCGTGGACTTCCTCGCCGAACTGCCCGTCGGCGCGCTGCCCGGCGTCGGCACCGCGACCGCCCGCACCCTGCGGGAGTACGGCCTCGAAACCCTCGGCGGGGTCGCCTGCGCACCCCTGTCCACACTGCAGCGTCTGGTCGGCGCGCGCACCGGCCGCGACCTGCACGAGAAGGCCAACGGCATCGACCGGGGACGGGTGGTGCCGAACGCCGTCGCCCGCTCCCTCGCCACCGAACAGACCTTCCCGTACGACGAGTTGAACCCCGACCGGCACCGCCGCGCCCTGCTCGCCGGCGCCGAGGAGCTGGGCTCCCGGCTGCGCGCCCTGGAGAAGGTCTGCCGCACCCTGACCCTCACCGTCCGCTACGCCGACCGGTCCTCGACGACCCGCACCCGCACGCTCAAGGAGCCGACCGCGCACTCCCCGGCGCTCACCGCGACCGCCTACGCCCTGTACGAGGCCCTCGGTCTCCAGCGCGCCCGCGTCCGCGCGATCGCCCTGCGCGCCGAGGGCCTCACCCCCGCCGACCAGGCCTCGCACCAGCTCGCCTTCGACCCCGTCGACGAGAAGCTCCGCCGGATCGAGGAGGTCGCGGACCGGGCTCGGGCGAAGTTCGGCCCGCACGCGGTGATACCGGGGACGCTGGCCGCGTAACCGCCCTCGTACGGTTGCCGGTTGCGGCTGTCAGTTGGCCCACGGTGGCACGATCCGCGTGCCGTCGGCCAGCTCCGCCTCCAGGCCGAGGGAGGTGGTGACCCAGGTGACGGCCGTCTCCGTCGTCGGGTTCTCGACGGTGAGGGTTGCGCCCGGGTTGATGATCAGGGTGTCGCCCGCGGCGACGCGGTCGGTGCGGCCGTCGAGGGTGACCAGCAGTTCGCCGCTGAGCAGATGAAGGATCTCCTCCTTGGTGACGGTGTGCGCGGGCGCCTTGGTCCCCGGCGGGATCTCGCCCCGCCAGGCGGCCAGTTCCCTGCTGCCCGTGCGGGGAGTGGCGTACGAGACGAAGCGGGCGCCGTGGATCTCGTGGACGACGGCTTCGGACGGGCGGACGACAGGCATGGGTGTCTCCTGGGTCTTTCGGGGCTCCGGCCGCTCCGGGGCTCCGGGAACTGGTTGGTCAAGCAGATTGACTATATGGTCAAGCTACTTGACCAGTTCGTCAAGGGTGTTTCAATGCAGGCGTGCAGAACTCCGAAGCCCTGGCCCTGACCGCCGCCCTGATCGCCGCCGCCGGTGAGCTGACGCGGCGTATCGACGAGGGCGTGACCGCGCGCGGCTTCGACGGGCGGCCCTCGTACGGCTTCGCGTTCACCCGGCTCGCCCCGGGCGGGGCGACGGTCACCGAACTCGCCGTCCATCTCGGGGTGACCAAGCAGGCGGCGAGTCAGCTGGTCGACGAGATGGTGCGCAAGGGGTACGTGGAGCGCCGGCCGCATCCCGGCGATGCCAGGGCTCGGCTCGTCGTCATGACCGAGCAGGGATGGGCCTGTGCCCGGGCGGCGGAAGAGGTGGCGGCCGAGGTCGTGGCGGGGTGGGCCGAACTGCTCGGCGGCGAGAGCGAACTGCGGGTATTGCGTGGCCAGTTGGGACGTATCGCTCCCTACGGTCCCATCAGGCCCGCCTGGTGACGGTTCGGCGTCACGTGTCAGTGGTCCCGATCATCACTTGAATATTTTACTGACGCGTAACTTCCCACTTTTTCTACTCGCCCGTAACTTGGCGAAGAAGAACAGCATCCTCGTGATCCGGATCACAGGGCGAACGTCGTCGCACGTCCCTTGAGCCGCAAGGAGATCACCCGATGCTGCCCTGGAAGCGCCTGATCAGACCGTTGGCGGCCCTGTGCCTGGCTGCCGCGGCGACCCTCGTGCCCGTCACCGCCGCGGAGGCCGCCGACACGGCCGCCGCACCGAGTCGTGGCTGGAACGACTACTCCTGCAAACCCTCCAGCGCCCACCCCCGCCCCGTCGTCCTCGTCCACGGAACGTTCGCGAACTCCGTCGACAACTGGCTGGGCCTCGCGCCGTACCTCGTGAACCGCGGCTACTGCGTCTACTCCCTCGACTACGGCCAACTCCCCGGCGTGGCCTTCTTCAACGGGCTCGGCCCCATCGACAGGTCGGCGGAGCAGCTCGACGCGTTCGTCGACCGGGTGCTCGCCGCGACCGGCGCCGCCGAGGCCGACCTCGTCGGCCACTCGCAGGGCGGCATGATGCCCCGCTACTACCTCAAGTTCCTCGGCGGGGCCGCCGAGGTGAACGCGCTCGTCGGCATCGCGCCCTCAACGGCCTCACCCAGCTCCTCGACCACTTCCCCGGCGCCGGCGACCTGCTCTCCACCGCCACCCCCGCCCTCGCCGACCAGGTCGTCGGATCCCCGTTCCTGACCAGGCTCAACGCGGGCGGCGACACCGTCCCCGGTGTGACCTACACGGTCCTCGCCACCCAGTACGACGAGGTGGTCACGCCGTACCGGTCCCAGTTCCTCGACGGGGCGAACGTACGCAACATCGTCATCCAGGACCTCTGCGCGCTCGACCTCTCCGCGCACGCGGCGATCGGGCTCCTCGACCGGATCGCGTTCCACGAGGTCGTCAACGCCCTGGATCCGGCCCACGCCACCCCGACGACGTGTCTCTCGGTCGTCGGCTGACACGTGCCGACGCGTTCCACCGGGGCCTGTCCGGCCTGAGCCGCCCGACAGGCCCCGGAAGTCGTCAGCGGCCGTGCCGGCCACCGGTCGTCGCACGGCGGCGGGCGGCGGCGAAGAGGAGGGAGGAACCGAGCGCCAGGACGGCCGCGCCGCCGAGGGCCAGATACGGGGTCAGGCCGTCGCCGCCGGTGTCGGCGAGCCCGTCCTCGCCGCCGGCGGGCTCCGCGAGGCCGCCCGAACCGGTCCCCGCCACCGACTCCCCGACCGTCGTCGACTTCGCGGCCGTCGTCGACTTCGCGGTCGGCGACGCGTCGTCGGAGGTGGCCCCCGCGGGCCCTTGGGCCGAGGTCTGCCCCGATGTCTTCGCCGACGCCTTCGGTGTCGGGTCCGTCGTCGAGCTCGCGTCGTCGTCGCCGTGGCCGCCGTGCTCGACGGTCGACTCGTCGGCGCCCTCCTCGATCTGCTCCTCCGAGGGAGTGGACGCGCCGGCCCCGCTGTCGCCGAACGAGACGTCCGAGCAGGAGTAGAACGCCTCCGGGCTGTCCGAGCGCTGCCAGACCGCGTACAGCAGATGCCTGCCGGAGCGCTGTGGGAGGGTGCCCGAGAACCTGTAGAAGCCGCCCGACGCGGCCGGGTCGGTGGCGGTCGCCACCGGGTTCGCCAGGTCGAGGTCGTCCCAGGCGAGCGGCCGGGACGGGTCGTAGCCGCTCCTGGTGACGTACACCTTGAACGTCCCCTTGTGAGGGGCCGTCACCCGGTACGCGAAGGCGTACGACCCGGCGCGCACGCTCGTCGTCGGCCAGTCGGCGCGGGCCAGGTCGAGGCCCTTGAACGCCTCGTCGCCCGCGCCGCACAGCTCGCCGTCCGGGATCAGCTCCCGATGGCGGCCGACCGCGTCGCCGATCCGTACGCCGTTCCAGTCGTAGAGTGCCTGGGTGCCGCCGGCCGCGACCGCCGCCCGGCAGGCCGCCGACCTCGGGTTCTCGGGGCCCTCCGCGTAACACTGCGCCACCCGGCTCACCGGGTCGTCCAACGAACCGTGCGCCACGGCCGGTCCTGCGGCGAACACGGTCAGCGCGAGCGGGACGGCGCCGACCGCCCCCAGCGCGCCGACGACACGTGCGGTGGCGGACGCGGTGGCCTCGCGGCGGGCAGCGGGCATGGCGGCGCACTCCTCGAAACGGTCCTGGACGGCTCCCGGGTGGTCCCGGATGCCGGGGGCGATCAGCAAGGTAGCCCCAAGGAACCGCGGAATCGCCTGCTGAGGGCGGGTGCGGGGGATCCTTATGGTGGCGTTAAGGATGGGCTAACCGAGGGCTCAGGAAAGGCCGTTGGGAACCTGCCGAAGATCCGGTTCTTACCTCGGTGCGTGACACTGGGCCCGTTCGTACCCGTCAGAGAAGGGAACCCGCGCATGAGCGCCGTACGCGGAACATCCGTGGACATCACCACCGAGGACGGCACCGTCGACGCCTACCTCGTGCACCCCGACGACGACGCCGCGCATCCGGCGGTCCTGTTCTACATGGACGCGTTCGGGCTGCGGCCGCATCTGCGGGCGATGGCCGACCGGCTGGCCGGTGCCGGGTACACGGTCCTCGTGCCCAACGTCTTCCACCGCTCGGGGCGGACCCCGGTGTTCGACCTGCCCGAGTTCATCGATCCGGCCGCGCGTCCGGAGATATGGGACCAGATCCTGCCGGTCATGCTGTCGCTGACGCCGGAACTCGCGCTGCGGGACGCGGCGGCGTATCTGGGATGGCTCGCCGACAGCCCGCACGCCGCCGACGGACCCGTCGGGATCACCGGGTACTGCATGGGCGCCCGGCTGGCCCTGCACACCGCCGGCGCCTTTCCCGAACGGGTCGCCGCCGCGGCCGGTTTCCACGGGGGACGTCTGGCGACCGACGACCCGGACAGCCCGCATCTGGCGGTGGCCCGGATCACCGGCGAGGTCTACCTCGGCCACGCCGACGAGGACCCGTCGCTGCCCCCGGAGCAGATCGAGCTGCTCGACAAGACGCTCACCGAGGCCGGGGTCCGCCATCGCACCGAGGTCTACGCCGGTGCCCCGCACGGCTACACCCAGGCCGACACCGCCGCGTACGACGCGGAGGCGACGGAACGCCACTGGACGGCCCTGCTGGACCTGCTGGACCGCAATCTGCGGTCAGGGACCTGATCGGCCCCCCGAGGCTCCCCGGGGCGGTCCGTCCCCGACGCCCGAGGTCGGGGCGTCGGGGACGGCTGCCGCTGGAGTCGGTGGTGATCGGTGGTGATCGGTGGGATCGCCGGAGTCGGTGGACGCGCGTACGTGCTCGTGGCCGGGGCGCGGGTGCTCAGCCGTCAGGCCACCAGGTGCGCGCGATGTCCTTTCGCACTTCCCGGCGCTCGACGGGGCGTTCGTCGGCCTCGTCCCGCACCCGGCGGGACGTGGACTTCCTCAGGGGCTTCTGCACGGTCGTACGGCGCATGGCTGCCTCCTTGCGTCTACCGTGTTCCGCGTTTTCACGGAGGTAGACCTTTTCCGGGAGCGTTACTCATCGTTCGTGCTCTGTCAGTGGCGGCTGTCACCATCTGGACTGTCAGTGGCAGGTGTCACTCTGGCGGCATGACCAACATCGACGACGGTGAAACCTCCCCAGCCCTGCGAACACCGGGGAACCCGGCGGCAGATGACTCCTCGGGAGCCTTCGACTGGGACGCGGAAGCCGCCGCTTTCGACGACGAACCCGATCACGGCCTGCGGGAACCCGCCGTGCGGGAGGCCTGGTCGGCCCGGCTGCGGGACTGGCTGCCCAGGCGCCCCTCGGACGTGCTCGACCTCGGCTGCGGCACCGGCAGCCTGTCACTCCTCGCGACCGAGCGGGGGCACCGGGTGACCGGAGTGGACTCCTCCCCGGCCATGGTCGCCCTGGCCCGCGCCAAGCTCGCCGGGCGCCCCGCCGTGTTCCTCGTCGGCGACGCGGCGGCTCCACCCGTCGGGGAGGAGCGGTTCGACGTGATCCTCGTCCGCCATGTGCTGTGGACCCTGCCCGATCCGGCCCGCGTGCTGCGCCGCTGGTGCGGACTGCTGCGGCCCGGCGGGCGGCTCGTGCTGGTCGAGGGGGTGTGGGGCACGGTCAGCCCGGTCGGCATACCCGCCGAGCGGCTGTACGGGCTGGTCGCGCCCCTCGTGTCCGAAGCGGAGCTGGTGCGGCTGCAGGACGACCCGCTGCTGTGGGGCAGGGAGGTCGAGGACGAACGCTACGCGATCGTGGCCCGCCTCTGACCGCCCCCCACCGGCGCGGCTAGGACAGCAGGGACTCCAGGCCGCCCTCGGTGGTGGCGAGGGACTCCAGCGTGTCGAGGGCGGCGACGGCTGCCGCCGCGGCCTCCGGGTCGCTCCGCGCGAGCCCGCTCTCCTCGAACTCGTCCTCGTCCAGCCGCAGTACGGTTGTGCCGTCGGCGGACCGCCACAGGTCCAGGTCGAGGTCCTCCACGACGACCTCCCCACCGGAGAACGTGGCGGGCCTGGTGATGTCGCAGTACCAGCCCTTCAGCGTGCCCCGCGCGTCCCGCACCTCCTTCACCGCGTACCACCGGTCGCGCCAGTAGTACTCGGTGAACACGTCACCGGGCTCGAAGCGTACGAAGCCGAAGTCCCGCACCCCCTCGGTCGCCCAGTCGGCGTGCACCACGATCCGGGTGCCGTCGTCGCTCACCAGCCGTGCGGGGTAACGGATCTTCGTGCGGCCCGCCTTGAGCAGGACGACGTCCACCTCGCGCCCCTCCTGCCGGGAGTCAGCCGAGTTCACGGACATACCGCACCTCCGTCGCGCACACCTCGTACCCGAACCACTTGTTGACCGCGAGCATCGGCCCGTTGCCCGCGTCGTTGCCCGTGAACGCCTCCGTGTAGCCGGCGGCGCGGGCGCGGTGCAGGGAGTCGTTCTTGGCGAGCTTGGCGAGGCCCCGGCCGCGGAAGGCACGGGCGGTGCCCGTCATCGCGGTGAAGTAGCGGTCCCGGCCGTCCGTGCGGACCGCGGTGAAGGCGGCGGGGGTGCCGTCCACGACGACCACCGTGCTCAGGGCGCGGTCCAGCAGGGGGTGGTCGTAGGTCTCCTTCACCCACTGCTCGTAGTCGTCCAACTCGGCGTCGACGTCGCCCGGTTCGTCCGCCGTGGTCTCCGCGTCCAGGTCGAACAGGGGGCGCGGGTCGTCGGCGAAGTCGGCGGCCGTCCGCAGCTCCACGTCCCCGGGCGGGGAGTCGAGCGGGGGGAGGGTGCCGTGGGCCAGGTCCAGGCGCAGGAAGTGTGCGGAGCGGCTCGGCGCATAGCCGCGGCGCTCGGCGAACGCGCGGTTCTCCGGGGTGTCCAGCACCCAGGACAGCAGCCGCCGCGCGCCCACCGCCGTCAGCCGCTCCTCTGCGGTGCGCGCCAGCAGGGCGCCCGCGCCCCGGCGCAGGTACGCCGGGTGCACATACACGTTGAGCTCGCCCTGGCCCGGTACGGGGCTGTCGTGGGCGATGGACAGCTGCGCGGTGCCGATCACCTCGCCGTCCGCCTCGGCGACCAGCTGTCGCTGGTGGGCCTCGGGGGGAGCGTGCGTGGCGTCGTGGAGCAGGGACTCGGCGGTGCCGACCAGGAAGGGCAGGGCGTGCCGTCGAACGTCGGCGAAGGCCTCGGCGTCCGCCGGGTCGGCGGCGCGGAGGTCGCGCACGATCAGTGTCATGGGTGGGCACGCTACGTGGGCGGCGCCGGGAGTCGCCTCCGATTTTCCGGTGGGTACGGGACAATCGCCGCGTGACCTTGAAGATTCGCATCGTGGACGGGGGCGCGCCCTATGAGCAGGTGCGCGCCCAGATCTCGGAACAGGCCCGCTCCGGGGCGCTGCCCGTGGGGTACCGGTTGCCGACCGTACGGGGGCTCGCCGAACAGCTCGGGCTCGCGGCCAACACCGTCGCCAAGGCGTACCGGGCGCTGGAGACCGACGGGGTGATCGAGACGCGGGGGCGCAACGGGACGTTCGTGGCCGCGGCCGGCTCCGCCGCGGAACGGGAGGCGGCGGTGGCTGCGGGGGCGTACGCGGAGCGGGCGCGCCGACTCGGGCTGAGCGAGACGGAGGCGTTGGCGGCGGCCCGGGACGCCCTGCGGGCCGCGTACGTGGAGTAGAGCCACTGGCGCCCGAGGCCGGTCCGGCACCGCCGAAACACGCCGCCGGTGGCTGAGCGCCGTCGCGGCGGGATCAGTCAACCGGCGGAAACACGTCAGCCGGGCACGTGAGCCGCGGGCGGGGCGGGGGCAGCAGAGCCGTAGGCAGCGGGGTGCGCTGTGAGCGGCGGGGCGAGAGAGGCCGGGTGGGGCGGTGCTGGGGGCCGATGGTGGGGGCTGGAGGCTTAGCGGGGGAGGTGTTCCGGTGTTCGGGTTGGCTGCAAACCCGCTTTTCTCGCTGTCCTCGCGAACGTCGTCGCGTCCTGCACCGCCGCCGCGTGGGGGTCGTTGTTGAAGTAGACGTAGGCGTCGGCGGTGGCGGGCCAGGTGTCGGCGATGCGGTGGGCCCAGGTGGACAGGGACCGCTCGCCGTAGTGGGGCCAGGGGTGGGCCCGGCCCTGGTGGAGGCGGAGGTAGCACCAGTCGGTGGTGCGCCAGAGCGGCGTGGCCGGGCGGGAGTGGCTGTCCGCCCAGCACAGGGCCGCGCCCCGGGATTCCAGGACCTCGCGGACCTCGGCGGTCCACCACGAGTCGTGGCGGGGCTCGACCGCGATCCGGGTGCCGGAGGGGAAGCAGCCCAGGCAGGCGTCCAGGAGAGCGGGGTCGGCCCGTAGCGTCGGGGGGAGCTGGAGCAGGATCGGGCCCAGCCGGTCGCCCAGGCCCTCCGCGTGGCTCATCAGGCGGTGCACCGGCTCCTCGGGGTCCCGCAGGCGCTTGATGTGGGTCAGGTACCGGCTCGCCTTCACCGCGACCACGAAGTCCGCCGGCACCCTTGCCCGCCACGCCTCGAAGTTCTCCTTCGTCGGCAGCCGGTAGAACGCGTTGTTGAGCTCGACCGTCGCGAAGCGGGCCGCGTACTCCTCCAGCCACAGCCGGGTGGGGCAGCCCTCCGGGTAGACGGCGCCCCGCCAGTCCTTGTACTGCCACCCCGACGTGCCGACGAACAAGGTCATACATCCATGAAAACACCCGAGCGGGACCGCCTACAGGTGACCGCCTAGAGGTACAGGCCCGCGTCCGCCCCGCCCCGCGGCTCCGGCAGCGACGTCGGTGACGTGCCGCGACGCAGCGCGTACAGCTCGGCCAGGGTCGCGCCCTCGCGGCCGACACCCTCGTCCGTGCCGAGCCAGCCCACCGCCTCCGCGCGGGTCAGCGCGCCCACCTCGATCCGGGCGAGACAGCGGCCGGGGCGGACGACAGCCGGGTGGAGGCGCTCCAGGTCCTCGTTGGTGGTGACGCCCACCAGGACGTTGCGGCCCTGGCCGAGCAGGCCGTCGGTCAGGTTCAGCAGCCGCGAGAGCGCCTGGCCCGCCGTGTGCTTGGCCTCGCCCCGGATCAGTTCGTCGCAGTCCTCCAGCAGGAGCAGCCGCCAGCGGCCCTTGCCCGTGGAGTCGTCCTCGCCGATCGCGATGTCCATCAGATAGCCGACGTCGGAGAAGAGCCGCTCGGGGTCCAGGACGCAGTCGACCTGGCACCAGTCCCGCCAGGAACGCGCAAGCGTGCGCAGCGCGGACGTCTTGCCGGTGCCGGGCGGGCCGTGCAGCAGCAGGAGACGGCCCGCGATGTCCTCCGGGGTCGTCTTCATCAGCCGGTCCATCGCGTCCGCCACCGGCGCCGTGTAGTTCGGCCGTACCTCCTCCCACGTACCCGCCGAGATCTGCCGGGTGGTGCGGTGCGGGCCTCGGCGCGGCGAGACGTACCAGAAGCCCATCGTCACGTTCTCCGGCTGCGGCTCGGGTTCGTCGGCCGCGCCGTCGGTGGCCTGGCCGAGCACCTTCTCCGCCAGCTCGGCGGTGGTCGCGGTCACCGTGACGTCGGCGCCCCGGTTCCAGCGGGAGATCAGCACCGTCCAGCCGTCGCCCTCGGCGAGGGTCGCGCTGCGGTCGTCGTCCCGCGCGGAGCGCAGCACCCGGGCGCCCGGCGGCAGCAGGGTGGCCCCGGACCGTACCCGGTCGATGTTCGCCGCGTGCGCGTGCGGCTGCTCGCCCGTCGCGAAACGGCCGAGGAACAGCGCGTCGACGACATCGGACGGGGAGTCGCTGTCGTCGACGTTGAGCCGGATCGGCAGTGCGTCGTGTGGGTTGGCAGACATGTCGCCATGATCCGTCACCGAGGGCTCCCCGTGCACCCGCTTTCCGTGGCGCGCCGGAGATGCCCGCCCGTGAGCCGCCCGATCGCCCAGGAGTTCACCGGCGGAACCTCCCCCAGGACGGGCCCGCGCGGTTACTGTTGCCCATGATGGGACGTCATGGGTGGATTGCGGGGGACCGGCGGTGGCGGCTCACCGCGCTGCTGGGCGTGGCGGTGGCCGCGCTGGCCCTCGTCGTGACCCTGCTCAACACTCTTCCCGGGGGCGGCAGCACCGCCGGCACCACCCCCGACGGCGACAAGGTGCACGGCACGCCCGCGACCCCGCCGGGGGACATCGGACCCAGTGTGGGCTGGGGATTCACCCACACCCAGTTCAGCGCGGACGTGGGCAGCGGGACGGCTGTCGAGCGCGTCGAGAAGCGGCTCGCCGAGCGGCCCCTGCCGCAGATCCAGCACATCATGGGCTGGGGCGCGGGCAACCCCGAACCCGTCGAGGGGCGTTACGACTTCGAGGAGATGGACCGGCGCATCGACTTCGTCCGCGCCACCGGTGGCACGCCCGTCGTCACCCTGTGCTGCGCGCCCGACTGGATGAAGGGCGGCAGACCGGGCGCCGACCGGACCGACTGGAGCCAGGCCGCGCTGGAGACCGCGCCCGAGCCGGAGCACTTCGCGGACTACGCCGCCCTCGCCGCCACCGTCGCCAAGCGCTACCCGGACGTACGGCACTTCATCGTCTGGAACGAGTTCAAGGGCTTCTGGAACGACGCGGAGGCCCGCTGGGACTACGAGGGGTACACCGAGCTGTACAACCTCGTTTACAAGGCCCTGAAGAAGGTCGACGAGGACATCATGGTCGGCGGGCCCTACCTGGTCATGGACAGTGTCGACCCGCGCCAGGAGCAGGACGCGTCGACCCGGCTCAAGGGGCCGTGGGGCGCCATGGACCGGCGGATCCTCGACGCCTTCGACTACTGGAACGAGAACAAGGCCGGCGCCGACTTCGTGGTGGTCGACGGATCCAGCTACACCCGGGACGACGAGCTGGTCCCGGACGAGTTCGCGGCGACCGACAAGTTCACGGACGTGAGCCGGTGGGTGCGGGAGCGGTCCGGCGATCTGCCGCTGTGGTGGGCCGAGTACTACGTCGAACCGGGCGACGGGGACGACAACCGGCACGGCTGGTCCGAGAACCGCCGGGTCGCCGTCCAGGCCTCCGGGCTGATGGCCATGGCCAAGGGCGGTGCCACCTCCGGTTTCTACTGGAACCCGGAGGAGAGGACCGGCGAGTGCCCCGGCTGTCTGTGGACGCCGACCGACAAGCGTGACGGCGGACGCGAACTGCCCATGCACGGGTTGCTGTCCCGGTTCAGCGAGGAGTTCCCGCCGGGGACGACGTACGAGACGGTGTCCGTCGCGACGGACGACAAGCCGAACGTGCGCGTGCTGGCCGACGACAAGGCCGTGCTCGTCGTCAACACCCTCGACCGCAGGATCAGTGCGGAGATCGACGGGAAGAAGTTCGACATGGGAGCGTACGAAACGAAGTGGCTCGACAGGTAGTCGGGTGACCGCGCGCCGGTTGTGGCTGGTCGCGCAGTTCCCCGCGCCCCTTTCAGGGGCGCTACGGCGAGCCCATCGTCAGGAACCTCTGCACCAGTGACGCCAGCAGCAAGGCCAGGAGCGGCAGGCTGAACCAGAAGCTGCTCTGCAGCCAGCGGAGTTGGCGTACCCCGGGGCGGACCGCCACACGGACCATCTCGCGGACGCTCAGCAGCACGATCAGGGCGATCGCGGCCAGGCCGCCCACCACCGACCACGGGGTCCAGGTGACCTGGGGGCCGATCGGGCCGGGATCGGGATCCGGGGCCTTCCCGGGCTGGTCGCGCAGGGCGAAGACCGTGGCGTCGTCGTTGGAGAACACCTTCTCGATGTCGGCGCGCTCGTCGAGGTTCCGGATGAGCCGGGACTCCCAGTTCGCCGAGTAACCGGCGTCCATCTGAAGGTTGGTGACCTGGCTGCGGTTGACGATCAGGAACGAGCCCGCGCCCGCGTCCTTGAGCGCCTTGGCCACACCGGACACCAGGACCGGATCCACCGGCGCGAGCGTCGGCACGTACTCGACCTTCTCCATGTCCCGGGCGCCCCACGGCATCGCGGGCGTCACGTTGTTCACCGGGTCGTCGCTGAGCCACAGCAGCCGTACCGTCGGGTCGTCGTGGGCGTAGACGTACTCCATGGCGGCGACCTCGCCCGGACGGACGCGCTCGAAGGGCTCGTTGCCCCAGCGGGCGACCAGGAAGCCGCCGATGAGGACGAGGCCGGCCATCAGGGCGGCCGGCGGGGCGAGGCTCCTTCGGTCCTTGTCGCGTTCCTCGGCGGTGACGCCGGTGCGCGGGAAGAGGGCGAGGGCGGCCAGCAGCGCGGCGCCCGGCAGCGCGAACATGAAGACCCGCAGGGCCATCTCACCGCCGTACGACTGCATACCGAAGCCCAGGAACGGCACGAACGTCAGCACGAGCAGGGAGCGTTCACGGTACTTGTTCGCGCGGCGCCGCCAGAAGCCGTAACAGGCGAGGAGCATGACCGAGCCGGCGAGGGCCACGCGCGCGTACAGCACTAGCTTGTGGGTCGAACTGCCCTCGCCGATCCGGCCGGAGACCGAGGAGGTGACGTTTCCACCCACACCGCCGACCCCGCCGAAGAGTTCGTCGAAGTGGCCCGACCAGTACGGCTCGGCGAGGAAGCCCACCCAGACGGCGACCAGCACGGCGAACAGGATGGGCAGGCCGCGCAGTTCGGAGCGGCCGACCAGGACGAGGGCCGCGAGGACGCCCAGCATCACGAACGGGGTGAGCTGGTGGGCGGGCACCGTCGCCGCGTACAGCGCGATCAGGACCGCCAGGAGGACCGCGCGCTGCCGGCGGTCCGTCGGCTCGACCTCCGCCTCGCCGGGGCGCACCGCGCCCCACAGCATGTGCGGGGCGCGGAACCAGACCAGCAGGATCGCGACGAAGACCAGGTAGAGGAGGTAGGTGAAGCCCTGCGGGGAGAAGTAGTCCTGCCCCACCCAGCCGCTCAGGACGAAGATCCAGACACCCGTCCACCGGGCGCGCCAGCTCGCCCGCATATGGCGGGCGAGGAGGAACATCGGGGCCAGATAGAGGAGTTGGACGGCCGTCGGCCACCAGCGGATGATCTCGGTGAAGTCGGTGACCCCGCAGGCCTGCGCCACGAACGCCGCCGCCGCGAAGAATCCCGGCCAGCTCCACCGGGCGTCCAGGTCGGGTACGGCCGTGCCGGTGCGGTCGATGTAGTCGATGAACCCCAGGTGCTGCCAGGCCGTCGCGAACCGGGGTTCGGTCTCGATCACGGCGGGCAGCGCGTGCAGCGAGAACACGGTGGCCAGGAGAGTGATCAGCAGCAGCGCGCGGTGCTCCCGGGCCGGCCGGAGCAGCGCGGCGAACACGACCGCCAGCAGGCCCGCCCCGACCAGGGTCGGCGTCGGCAGCACGGAGATCAGGCCGAGGCCGCCCATGCGGTCCAGGTCGGAGTCGTCCAGCGCCAGCGCGGGCACCCAGTAGAGCAGCAGCGCGGAGAGCAGCAGGGAGCCGAGGACCGCCCCGGTGATCGTGGGGTGCGAGAGGCGTTCGCGGAGGGACACCCGGGGTGCGTCCTGGTCGGACGGCGTCTCCTCGGCCTCGGGTGCCACCGGCTCCCGTACGGACTTCTCCAGCTTCTCGGCCTCTCGTGCGAAGTCCGGTTCCCTTGCGGCCTCTTCGAACGGGGCGTCCACCTCCGGCGGACGGGTGGGCCGGTCCTGGGCCCAGGCCGGCCGGTGCTCCCCACGCGTCGGCAGCGCGGTTCCGGTGGGCGGGGTTCCCGGGCCGGGCCGGACGTCCGGGCGGCGTTCCAGGTGGTCGAAGTCGACATGGATGCCGAGGGCGAGGGTGTCGGAGTCCAGGCGCCGGGACCGGGCGCCGCTCTGCCTCGCGGCGGAGGCCATGCGGCCGAGGTCGGCGAGATCGCCGTCGGGTGCCGCGTCCGCGGGTACCTCGGCGGGCCCGGCGCCGCACAGGATCCGGTACAGCCGTGGCGCGGCGATCAGCACGATCACCGCGAGGCTGGAGATCTCGGCGACGCCCGCGCCGGTCAGCCCCATCCGGGGGAGCAGGACCAGGGTCAGGCCGAGGACCAGGGCGCACAACAGGCCCTGCAGCCAGGCGAGTCCGGCGGTGCGGCTCTGGGCGCGCAGCACCGCGAAGTACGTCTCCATGACGACCCGCAGGACCGCGCCGACCGCGAACCAGCGCAGCAGCGGGGTCGCCGCGTCCGCGTAGGCCGGCCCGAAGACGGCCAGGATCCAGGGCGCCCCGACGAACAGCACCGCGCACACCGGCAGCATGATCCGGGCCATCCGCTTCAGCGCGGCCCGGGTGTTGGCGGCCAGACGTGCCGGGTCGTGGGCGCCCTCGACGGTCAGCGAGGCACCCATGTTGATGGCGAGCAGATTGACGGTGCCGCCGATGGTGGTGGTGATGTAGAAGTACGCGTTGTCGGCGGAGCCGACCTGCGCGGCGACGATCACCGGGACCAGATAGACGACCGCGAGCGAGAAGAGGGAGCCCGTGTAGTCACCGGCGAGGAAGCGGCCGATCTCCCGCAGCGACGGCGGGTGCGCGTGGTCGTCGGTGGCCCGCACATGGGCCGGGATCAGCCGCCGGAACACCAGCCAGCCCAGCGGCAGCACGGACATCGCGATCGCCGCGACCCAGGACACGAAGACGCCCATGGTCGGGATCGCGGCGGCGAACACCACCAGCAGCACCAGCTTCACCGCCGAGAACGCGGTGTTGCCGACCGGCACCCACACCGCGCTGCGCAGCCCGGTGAGCACCCCGTCCTGGAGCGTCAGCGTCGACCAGGCCACCACCGCGAGCACGAAGAACACGGCGTAGAGCGGATCGTGCAGAAAGCTGTACGACGACCCCCACAGGCCCAGCGTCAGCAGGAACACGCCCGCCGCCAGCGCCACGACCACCGCACTGCCCGCGTACGTGCGGAAGATCAGCCGGCCGGTGTCCCGGCCCGCGACCGGGATGAACCGCGCCAGCGCACCCGTCAGCGTCAGCGCGGTGAGCCCGGCGAGGAGCTTCATCGCGGCGATCGCGGCGGAGCCCTGACCGACCGAGGCCTCGGTGTAGTAGCGGGCGGCGGCCAGCCAGAAGCCGAGGCCGAGCACGGCCGAGATACCGGTGTTCAGCATCAGGGCGTAGGCGTTGCGGAACAGCTGGTCGCCCCCCGCCCCCTTGCCCAGCCCGGGCAGGCGCAGCCTGCGGCCGGGGCCCGGCCCGGGCCCGGTCTCCTCGGTCGTGGTGTCCTCGGCCTCGTGAGCCGTGGTGGTCGTCGTGTCAGACACGGGAACGGATGGCCTTCCGGACCTGTCGTGCTCTTCGGACCATGGCGTACCCCTTGGTCAGGGCACGGTCCCGGGCGAAGGTGCGGGCGATCGCACGGCCTTCGACGAGCCGCTCGAACTCCGTGATGTCCGTGGAACGCCGCACGGTCACCCGCCGCAGCGCGTACGGGCCCTGTGCGCGCCGGGCCAGCGCGTTGCCGACCGCGAGCGACTGGGCGAAGCCCGTCTCCCGCACCGCCACGCGCACCCGGCGGCTGGAGTAGCCGTACGGATAGGCGAACGAGACGGGCCGGGTGCCCAGTTCGTCGGCGACGATCTGCCGGCAGCGCCGCAGCTCGAACCGGAGCCGGTCGTCGTCCAGCATGTCGAGCTGCGGATGGGTGTGGCTGTGCCCGCCGATCTCCACGCCGTGGTCGGCGAGCTCGCGGACCTGGTTCCAGCCGAGCATGGTGTCGAGGGCGTCGCCGTTGTCGTGGGGGCCCTCGATCCAGCCCGTGGTGACGAACAGCGAGGCCGCGAAGCCGTGCTTGGCGAGGACAGGCAGGGCGTGCCGGTGCACGCCCGCGTAGCCGTCGTCGAAGGTGATCAGCACGGGCCGGGCGGTGAGCGGGCGGCCGCGCCGCCAACTCGCCGCCAGGTCGGCGGTGTTCACCGGGGTGAGGCCCAGGTCGTCGATGAGCGCCATCTGCTGCGCGAAGGCCTCCGGGGTCACCGACAGGTCCCTGGTGGCGTCGTTCGGCGCGGTGGACACCGCGTGGTACATCAGGATCGGCACGGCCGCCGCCGTCCCCGCCGTCCCCGTCGTCTCCGTCATGACGAGCCCCCCTCGCCCCCCTTGCCGACCGGGCCGCCCGGAATCTCGCCGACCGAGAACGTGACCTCGCCCCTGCGGGCCCGGACGCTCCCGACAACGTACCCCCCGGCCGCCGCCGCCACCCCCGTGACGATCGCGCCCGCACGTCCCGCGCCGCCCGCGCGGCCGAGCAGCGCGTCCCGCAGGCCGCGCGCCACGCCGGCGGGCAGCACCCGGGTGGTGTACCGGCGCTCCGACTCCAGCCCCTTGTCCGCGCCCACGCTCCGCGCCACCAGCGCCTTCGACAGCCCCTCCGCGTAGGTGCGGGCGCGGAAGTACGCGAAGCGCTCCCGCACGCCCGGCACCCGGTGGTGGATCACCGCCCGGTCGTCGAGCAGCAGCACCGCCTCCGGCCGGGCCCGGGAGAGCCGGATGCACAGCTCCGTCTCCTCGCAGCCCAGCGGGCGCTTGTCCCCGTCGCGGCCGATACCGGTGGCGAAGCCCCCGGCCGCGTCGAAGGCGCTGCGGCGGAAGGAGGCGTTGCCGCCGAGGACGTTGCGGACCTCGGCGACACCGCCGGGCAGCCCCTTGTAGGCGCAGCCCACCACCCAGTCGAACTCCTCGGGGAACCAGGCCGGGCGGCGGCCGGACGCCCACACGGGCACCGTACGGCCGCCGACGGCCATGACCCGGGGGTCGGCGTATCCCTGGACGAAGTAGCGCAGCCAGTCGCGCTCGGCCACGGCGTCGTCGTCGAGGAAGGCGATGATCTCCCCGTACGAGGCGGCGATGCCCGTGTTGCGTCCGGCGGACAGCCCCCGGGGGCCCGCGTTGGCGAGCACGCGAACCTCATGGACCTCTTTGTACTCCCCGGTCAGACGCTCCAGCAGGGACCGGTTGTGGTCCACCACCAGGAGCGTCTCCAGGGCCGGCCGGGACTGGGCGCGCACCGAGGAGACCGCCGCGAGGATGTCCTCCCAGCGGTCCTCGGTGTACACACAGATCACGACCGAGACGGTCGGCTCGTTCAAGACGCCTCTCCCCGCCCGGCGGTGAGCATCGTCGGGGCCGAACGGCGGCGCAGGGCACGCCGGTTGGAGCGCTCCTTCAAGATCACCTTCAGCACCCGCAGTCCGTCGCGGACGGCCCGCAGATTGCTCGCGCCGTGGATGCGCAGATACTCGTGGCTGGGGATCTCCTGCACCTTCAGGCCCGCCTTGACGACCCGGATGTTCATCAGGGTCTCCACCTCGAAGCCGGTGCAGTCGAGGTCGATCTTGTCGAGGCAGTGCCGCCAGAACGCGTTGTAGCCGTAGCACAGGTCGGTGTAGCGGGCGCCGAACTTGCGGTTCACCGTGGTGCACAGCGCCCAGTTGCCGAGCTTGCGGATCAGGGTCATGTCGTCGGTGCCGCCGCCGTTGGCGAAGCGGGAGCCCTTGGCGAAGTCGGCGCCCGAGACGAGGGCGGAGACATACGACACGATCTCGTGCCCGTCGGCCGAGCCGTCCGCGTCGACCATCACGATGATGTCACCGGTGCACGCCGCGAAGCCGGTGATCAGGGCGTCCCCCTTGCCCTTGCCCCGCTGCGGGACGACCTTGACGTCCGGCCACAGTTCGCGGGCCACCTCGACCGTGTTGTCGGTGGAGTTGCCGTCGACCAGGACCACCTCGTGGATCCAGCCGGGCAGCGTCTTGAAGACGTACGGAAGGTTCTCCGCCTCGTTCATGGCGGGGATCACCACGCTCACCGGTGGTGCGATGGCCAGGTGGTTGGAGATCGGCCGGTACTTCGCGAGCGCCGACGTCTCGGCGCTGTCGGTGTCGGATTCGGATATCGCCGGGCGCAGAACTGAGCTCATGAGTCTGGTCCCTCTCGTCCGGTGAACCACCCGCCCCTGGGCGGTTCGGAATGTTGTCCGGTTCGAAAGGGGGGTCCTCACTCACGGCACGGCGAAGTAGACCTCCGTGCGTGCCGGGTGAGCTGGCAAAGCCTGCCGACTGTCGCGACTCGGCAGTCGGTCGCGCGGCACGACTCGGTGAACGGTGTGCTCACCGAGCACGGCACCCCCCTACCGCGCCCCACGCCGGGACCGCCGCGCTCCTTGAGCCCTCCCCTAGGAGCATGTGCCGACGGACCGATGCGGGTTTATGTACAACGATGCAAGACGGTATTGATGATTGAGACCATATGGCAATACCTTGTACGAGGTCTCACGTTTTTGTTGATGTGTCCGTTACCTGACCTCCCGACCGGATTTTCCCCATCCGTTTCAACAATCTGTCGGCGGGTTCGAACAGTTCCGGTCGGGCCAGCACCGCGTTCCGCAAGGCCCGGACCGGCGCCCGTCGCGCCCGGTGCCCGAGCGCCACCGGATGGCGCCGGGTGACCCACCCCTCCGACACCGAGATCTCCCGGGTCTTCAGGGAGTCCTTGTACTGCTTCTGCCCCCGGCCCAGGTCCAGGTAGGCGATGCCGTCGGCGGCGCCCTCCTCGGCCATGTGCAGATGCAGCAGCAGGCCCGGCGAGAACCTCGCGAACGCCGGGTCGTACGCCGGGAACCAGCATGTCAGTACCCGCTCGGAGCGCAGTCCGAAATGAGCCGCGGCCGGCTTGCCGTCCGCGTACAGCACGGACAGCTGGCCGGCGAAGGACGCGGAGCGGGTGTGGAAGAGCTGGTGCACCAGGCGGGTGATCCACGGGTGCGCGAAGCGGTCGCTGCGGCCCGTCCTGCGGTACTGCGCCGACTTCCAGGCCATCAGGGTGCGCAGGGCCCGCGGGTCCCGCTCGTCGTGCACATAACGCACCTCGTTCACCGCGCGGCCGAGCCTGCGCTCCTTGGCGAGCGTCGAGCGGAGGAACTTCGGCGAGCGGGCCCGCACCTGGCCCAGATACGCCTCGTAGCCCTGCTCCAGATCCATGACCGGCGACGGGAAGCTCTCGGTGACATGAGCGGCGAACGGCGTCTGGCCCGCCGCCAGATGGTCGAACTCCCACACCGCGAGCCCGCAGGCCCGCAGCAGTTCCTCGGGGTCCCAGGTGAAGCCCGGCCGGTGGACCACGCCCTGGCAGTCGGAGAGGCCGAGACCGACGGCTCTGCCCACCCCGACGGTGGTTCTCTGGTACGGGAAGAAGGCCGCCGGCTCGCCGCCCTCCCGTACGACCGCGATCCGCACCCCACGTCTGCAGCGGCCCACCGAGAGGGCGAACTCCGGGGACAGGAACGGGTTCGCCAGTTCGGGCGCGCCGTGGAGATGGGCCTTGGACTGCAGAGCGGTCCAGGCCGCCCGGTCGGCGGCGGTCAGTTCGCCGGGGCGGTACACACTGATGTCCACGTCTCAGGTCCGTCTTCTCTCCGTACGGGCGCCCGGGCGCCGTACCAGACTCGGCAGGAGAACGAGCGAGCTGATCACGGTCACGGCCGTGATCCCACGGGTCACCGACCACGAGTGGGTGGCGATCATGCCCTGCGCGACGAGGAGGTTCACCGCGATCGCGCCCGCGAGGGACGTCACGACGCGGCCGAACGGCTCCAGTCCGCGCAGGGCGGCCCCGATGGCGGCTCCTGGCGCGACGAGGAGGAAGAACAGGGTGAACGGGCCGCGCAGCACGGAGTCGGTGTCGGCGAACGCGAGCACCGCGCCGACCCCCGCCACGGCCGCGGCCACGCCCGCCAGCAGCGGCCCACCACTGTCTGACAACGATGGCTTGATACCCGAGGTCTGCATTGGCGACTTTGCCCCCTGAAGCGCCGGATGCCGGGCTTCAATGTCGCTCAGTCGGCGCGGGGGAGTCAATACGTCGAGACCCGCCACGCCCGACCGTATGCCCGATTGTCACGCGCCGGCGAGGAGATGCGCGGTCGCACACGAAGAATCCCCGGAGGCGACCCACGCCTCCGGGGAAACTTCTCTCACAAGGGGACATTCACAAGGGGACATTCACAGGGGGACCTGCACAGAGGAACGGTCGCCCTTACGGGACGATCTGCAGCAGGCGGTTCGGGGAACCGGTGCCGGGGCTGGTGACCTTGCCGGTCACGGCGCCGGCGGTCAGGGCCGAGGCGACCTGGGCCGGGGTGGCCGAGGTGTGGCCGGCCAGGTAGACGGCGGCAGCGCCCGCGACGTGCGGCGTGGCCATCGAGGTGCCCGAGATGGTGTTGGTCGCGGTGTCGCTGGTGTACCAGCCGGCCGTGATCGACGAACCCGGGGCGAAGATGTCGAGGACCGAGCCGAAGTTGGAGTAGCTCGCCCGGGCGTCCGTGTTGGTGGTGGCGCCGACCGTGATCGCCTCGGTGACGCGGGCCGGGGAGTACGAGGAGGCGTTGGCGCTGCTGTTGCCGGCCGCGACGGCGTAGGTCACCCCGCTGGATATGGAGTTGCGGACGGCCGTGTCGATGGCGGTGGAGGCGCCGCCGCCGAGCGACATGTTGGCGACGGAGGGGCCGCTGTGGTTCGCGGTCACCCAGTCGATGCCCGCGACGACGCCGGCCGTGGTGCCCGAGCCGGCGTTGTTCAGCACGCGCACGGCCACGATCTTCGCCTGCTTGGCGATGCCGTAGGTCGAGCCCGCGATCGTGGACGCGACGTGCGTGCCGTGGCCGTTGCCGTCCTGGGCGACGCTGTCGCCGTCGACGGCGTCGTAGCCGTTGACCGCCCGGCCGCCGAACTGGGCGTGCGAGATGCGCACACCGGTGTCGATGACGTACGCGGTCACCCCGCTGCCCGCGCTGTCCGGGTAGGTGTACGTGCCGGACAACGGCAGCGACGCCTGGTCGGAGCGGTCCAGGCCCCACGGGGCGTTGGTCTGGGTGGCGTCCACCGTGAAGACCTGGTCCTGCTCGACGGAGGCGATCGCCGGGTCGGCGGCGAGTCTCTTCGCCTCGGTCGCGGAGAGCTTCGCCGAGTAGCCGTTGAGCGCGGACTTGAAGGTCCGCTTCACCGTGCCGCCGTACTCCTCGACCAGGTCCTTGCCCGCGCTCGACGCGGCCTTGAGACCCGCGCCCTTCTTGAGCGTGACGATGTAGCTGTCCTTGACGGCGGTGGGGGAGCCGGCCGCGAGCACCTTGCCCTCGGCCGGGGCGGCCTGGGCGGGGAGCGCGGTCAGACCGCCGAGCAGGGCGGCGGTCGCCACGGTGGTGACGGCGGCGACGCGGATGTTCTTGCTACGCAGGTGTGCCATTACGAGGGTTTCCTCCTCATAGGCGACGCGCGTCTGGGTGGGGCGCGCGTTCGTGGGGGGTACGTGCGGGATCGCACGCACGGCCGGGAGCGTCGCGTTCCGCTCGCGGCTGTAAGCAGACTGGGTGATCTACGGGTGTAGCTCAAGAGAGTTGAACTGTTGTCATGTTTCTGTCACACACCTGAAATCGAACGCGAGGGGAACGCGGCGGGTACGTTCGCTTGCGGACGGGAAAGTATTGACATGAACACTTCCGATCAACACGCGTAGTTGCTACGACGGTTGAGGCAGAGATCCTGCTAAAGGGAGGTTCCATGAGACGTTCCCGACTTGCGGCATACATGACCTCACTCCTCCTCGCCGTCGGCGTCACCCTCACCGGGGCCGCGACGGCGCAGGCGTCCCAACAGGCCGCCGCCACCGGCTATGTGGCGCTCGGCGACTCCTACTCCTCGGGTGTCGGCGCGGGGAGCTACCTCTCCTCCAGCGGCGACTGCAAGCGCAGCACGAAGGCCTACCCCTACCTCTGGGCGGCCGCCAACGCTCCCTCGACCTTCGACTTCACGGCCTGCTCGGGCGCCCGAACGGGTGATGTTCTGGCGAGTCAGCTCGGGCCGCTCGGCCCGAGCACGGGGCTGGTCTCCGTCTCCGTCGGCGGCAACGACGCCGGCTTCGCCGACGTCATGACGACCTGCGTCCTGCAGTCAGACAGCGCCTGCGTCTCCCGCATCAACACGGCGAAGGCGTACGTCGACTCCACGCTCCCCGGTCAGCTCGACAAGGTGTACTCGGCGATCAGCGCGAAGGCACCGGCCGCCCATGTGGTCGTGCTCGGCTACCCCCGCTTCTACCAACTCGGCGGCACCTGCGCCGGCCTCTCCCAGACCAAGCGGTCCGCCATCAACAACGCGGCCGACTACCTGAACACCGCCATCGCCAAACGCGCCGCCGACCACGGGTTCACCTTCGGCGACGTCCGCTCCGCGTTCACCGGCCACGAACTGTGCTCGGGCAGCGCGTGGCTGCACAGCCTCAACCTGCTGAACATCGGGGAGTCCTACCACCCGAAGGCCGCCGGGCAGTCGGGCGGCTATCTGCCGGTGTTCAGGAACGCGGTCTGAGGTCAGGAAGGGGCATGAGGTCAGGCACGCGGCCTGGGATCAGGCGCGCGGCCTGACGGCCCCGTTCAGGGCTCCGGCTCCGGCGCCGGCTTCGTCGTCGTAGTCGGCGTCCGAGCCGCTGTAGCCGTCCGGGTTCTCCGAGTCGTCGGAGGGGGAGGTCCCGCCCGTGGTCGGGGCCTCCGACTCGCACGTCACCGAGAACGCGACCTTGTTCGACTCCGTCTTCACCGGGCCGCGCACCTCGACGCTGATCTCGTCCGTGTGGCTCCCGTTGGTCGAGACGACGACCCGGTCCTGCTTGGTCCTCTCACCACCGGACGCGAACGACAGGGTCTTCCAGCCCTCGTCCTCGACCTCGCCGCTCCTCGCCACCCACCGGTAGTCGACGTCCACGGGGACGCTGCCCACGGTGAACGTCGCGGTGAAGGTGGGCGCCTCGGCGTCCTGCGGCGGACAGGCGCCGGTGTAGTCGGTGTTCGAACCCTCGACGGTCACCTCGACCGACTGGGCGGGCGGCTCGGTGGTCGGCTTCTCCTCGTCGGTGGGTGTCTCCGAGGGCGTGTCGTCGCCGCTCGTCTCGTCTCCGCCGCCGGGCTCCTCGCCCGTACCGCCGTCGCCCGTCTGGTCGTTGGTGCCGCCCACCGTGCCCGCCCCGTTGGTCGGACTGCCGTCCTTCCCGCCGTCGTCCTGGTTGACCAGGGCGTACGTCAGACCGGCGATGGCGAAGGCGATCGCCGCGATCCCCGCGACCAGGAAGACGAGGGCCCTGCGGTTGCGGTCCGGCGCCGGGGAGGAGCGGGTCGCCGCCGGGGTGGCGTGCGGCGGGGTCGGCGGCCCGAACTCGTTCGTGCCCGGCCCCGGGCCGGTGCGTGCGCCCGGCGCCGGGCTCGGGAAGGCGGACACCGTCGGGCTGTACGGGGGCGTCGCGACCGTGTCGGAGCGCGGGGTGCCCCCGGCGCCGATGATCCGCAGGTCCCGCTCGGCCTGCTCGGCGGGGATCCGTTCGGCCGGATCCTTGCGCAGCAGCCCCTCGATCACCGGGGCCAGCGGACCGGCCCGGTGCGGCGGCGGAAGCTCCTCGTCGACCACCGCGCGCAGGGTGCTCAGCGGGGTGTTCTGCCGGAACGGCGAGTTGCCCTCGACCGCCGCGTACAGCAGCACCCCGAGCGACCACAGGTCGGACTCGGGGCCGAACGCCCGGCCGAGCGCCCGCTCGGGGGCGAGGAACTCAGGGGAGCCGATGACCTCACCGGTCATGGTCAGCGCGGAACTGCCCTCGACCGTGGCGATGCCGAAGTCGGTGAGCACGACCCGGTTGTCGTTGGAGATGAGCACGTTGGCCGGTTTCACGTCCCGGTGCAGCACCCCGGCCTCGTGCGCGGCGCGCAGCGCGGACAGCACCTCGGCGCCGATCTGCGCGGCGCGCTGCGGAGACAGGGGGCCCTCGCCGTCCAGGAGGTCGGCGAGCGACAGACCGCGCACCAGCTCCATCACGATCCACGGGCGGCCGTCCTCCATCGCCACGTCGTACACCGTGACGACGTTGCGGTTGGCGACCCGGGCCGCCGCCCAGGCCTCCCGCTCCAGCCGGGCGTACATCCGCTCCACGTCGGAGACGGCGATACCGCCCGGCGCCCGCACCTCCTTGACGGCGACCTCGCGGTGCAGCACCTCGTCGCGGGCCCGCCACACGGTGCCCATGCCGCCCTCGCCCAGCGGGGTGAGCAGCCGGTAGCGGCCCGCGATCACCCGTTCACCGCCCGGTTCTTCGGACACGGCCATCCCCCGTCACTCGCATCCGCCCACGCATCGGCCCGGAATCTCCACTCGGTGCGATTTCTCCCCAAAAGTAGCTCAGCCCAGTGCGGATGTTGCCCCCCTGAACACCAGAACGGCACCGAGCGCGACGACCAGCAGAGCCGAGGCCAGCGGTACGGTCCGGCGCACCAGCGCGGCCGTCGGCCCGCCGAGCCGGCCCTCGCCCCGGTCCATCACCCGCGTCACCCAGCCGCCCGC
Organism: Streptomyces sp. SP18BB07; assembly: GCF_036322545.1. NCBI lineage: Bacteria > Bacillati > Actinomycetota > Actinomycetes > Kitasatosporales > Streptomycetaceae > Streptomyces > Streptomyces sp. SP18BB07. The sequence goes on along the minus strand of NZ_JAQYWT010000302.1, from coordinate 26,445 downwards.
CTTCACGACGGCGTACCCGGCCGCCGTCAGCGTGAGCGCCAGCCCGATGCCGTACGCCAGCACGAGCAGCAGCCCGAACCACGCCTTCCCCAGCGCCGCCGCGCCGACCAGGACGACCACGGCCGACGGGCTCGGCACCATGCCGCCCGCGAAGCCGAGCAGGATCGTGCCGCGCAGGGTGGGCGCGGTGGGGTGCGTGTGGGTGAAGCCGCCGTGGGTGTGCGTGACACCACCGCCGAAGAGGGAGCGCTTCTCCTTGGGGGCGTGGTCGTGGCTGTGACCGTGCGTGTGGTCGTGACCGTGGCCGTGGTCATGGCTGTGGGAGTGGCCGTGGTCGTCGTCGTGTTCGTGGCTGTGGGGGGCGACCGACGTGTGGGTGTGCGTGTGGGTCGCGCTGTGCGCGTGGGTGTGTGAGGGTGCGGCCTGGGCGAGTACGAGTTCGCGGCTGGGCTCGGGCTGGTGGTCGTGCGAGTGGGTGTGCCCGTCTCCGTGGTCGTGGCTGTGGCTGTGCCCATGACTGTGGTCGTGGCCGTGGTCGTGCTCATGGCTGTGGTCGTGACCGTGGTCGTGATCGTCGGCGTGGTCGTGGTCGTGGTCGTGGTCGTGGTCGTGCGAGTGACCATGACCGTGGCCGTGCCCGTGCGTGCTCGCATGCGTGAGTGACAGTTTGCGGTTCAGCCATGCGCGGCGGGCGAGGGTGACGCCCGCGCCCATCACGAACAGGCCGCTGGCGATGCCGAGCCAGGTGATCACGGACGGGGCGGCGGCGGAACCGGCCAGGACCAGGAGGCCGAGGGCGACGACGCCCAGGGTGTGGGTGACCGTCACGGACGCGGCCATGGGCAGGACGTCACGCATCCGGGCCCGGTCGCGGGCGGCGGCCGTCGCGGCCATCAGGGTCTTGCCGTGGCCCGGCCCGAGCGCGTGCATGGCGCCCAGGAACATGGCGATACCGAAGGCCAGGGCACCGAAGCCGAGGGTGAGGTCCTGGCTGGAGACCAGGTCGTCCAGGGCCCTGGTCCAGCGGTCCGCGCCGCGCGGCAGGATCGAGGAGCCCGGCGCCGCGCCCTCCTGCTCGGCCAGCGCGGGACCGCCCGGCTCCACCTGGAGGGAGGCCTTCGCCGTGTCCTCCGGGGACTGCAGCAACTCCGCCGGATACTCGGTGAGTTGCTTCGAGACCGACTCCTCCGGCACGTCCGACCCGGTCAGCGTCATCCGGTCGCCCCGGGCGGTGACCTCACGCCAGCCGGGCCCGGAGTCCACGGCCGCGTGGAAGGCCACGTCGGCGGCCCGGTCCGGCAGCGGGGCCGTCAGCCGGCACTCCACCCGCAGCGTCTTCAGGCCCGCCTGGCCCGGCCGTTCCTCGGCCCGGCTCGACTTCAGCGCCACCTCGGCGGCACTCCCGTCGACGGTGACCTCACTGCCCGCGGCGGCCTTCTCGCACCGATCGCGGGCCCAACTCTCCATGCCCTGGCGCTCGATGGCGGGCTCGGCCTGGGTCGCCGGGATCTCCGCCAGGTCCTCGACGTGGAGGATCCTCAGCTGTCCGGGGGCGGCGACCAGGCCGTCGTACCGGTTGACGGTGAAGTTGCCGAGGGGGTGGGCGCTCGCGGCCTGGGCGGGACCGAGGACGAGCGCGCAGGCGGCCACCAGGACCGCCGTGCCGGAGGCGAACACGCGCCGGGTAGGGGTCACTTGGCGGTCTCCAGAGCCTGCAGTGCCTTCAGGGTCTTTCGGGCCTCTGCCGCGCCGAGCGGCGAGAAACCGGCGTTGAGGTCGAGCGCCGCCTTCAGCGAGGTGCGGGCGTCCTTCTTCTCGCCGGCCGCGTACTCGACCATGCCCCGGTGGTACAGGAACGTCGCGTCCTTGTATCCGGTGGCGGTGGCCCGGCGGGCGTACGGCAGGGCCTCCTCGTCGCGGCCGTTGACGTGCAGCGCCCAGGCGAGGGCGTCCGCCGTGTGCACCGTCTCCCGGCGTTTCCACTCGGCCTCGGCGGCCCGCAGCGCGGCCTTGGTGTCGCCGTGGTCGGCGGCGGCGAGCGCGGTGTCGAGGTCGGCGTTGACGCCGTTGGAGCGGGCGATCGCGGTGTAGGCGTCCACCAGGGCGTACTGGTCGCCCGCCTTGGTCCTCTCGCCCTTCGCCTCGTACAGCTCGCCGAGCACGACGAGCGGTCCCGGCAGCGGATAGGAGGACACGACCTGCTCCAGGCCGCGGATCGCCTCCGCGTCGTCGCCGCTCGCGGCCTGGGCGCGGGCGCGGCCCTCCAGGGCGGGGAGATAGGTGTCGTCGGCGCCGAGGGCGCGGGCGTAGTGGTCGAGCGAGGTCTTGTAGTCGCCCTGTTTCCAGGCGAGTTGGCCGAGCTGGGTGGCCACGTAGGCGATGTCGCCGCGGGTGGCCGCCGAGTCGAGGGCCTGTTCCAGGACGCGTCGGGCGGTCTTCACGTCGCCGCGCAGTTCGTACACATAGGCGTACCGGGTGAAGACGGGGATGCCGGGGCGGCGGGTGTCGGCGAGGCGGACCGCTTTCAACGCGTCGTCGTAGCGCCCCAGTTCGACCAGGGCGTCGACGCGGCTGCACAACGCCCGTTCGCTGTACGGGTTCTGCTTCAGCGCCTTGTCCGCGTACCGCAGGGCGTCCTCGAACTCGTGGCGGGCGGCGGCGAGGGCGGCGAGGCCCGCGAGCGCCGGGTCGTTGTCCGGGCGCAGCTCCAGCGAGCGCTGCAGGGCCTTCTCGGCCTGCGGGTAGCGGGAGGGGTCGCCCTTGACCCTGGCCTGCTCGACGTAGGCGAGACCGAGCGTGGACCAGGAGCCGAAGTCCTTCGGCTGAGCCTTGAGATGGGCCTGGAGCCGCTCGACGGCCGTGTCGAGGTCGCCACCGGCGAGCTGGGCCGCCGAGACACCCGGCGAGGAGGACATGGCCACGGTCCGGTCGTCGTCCCTGGCCCCCAGCGCCACCGCGAACCCGGTGAACGCCACGGCCAGCGCCGCCGCGCACGCGGTGACCCGAGCCAGCCGCCGCCGCCCTGACTCGGGCACGCTCTCCCGCCCCCGCCGGGAAGCCGCCCCAGGACCGGGCACGAGCGCGGTTACCGGGAGCCCCTCGCTCGTCGACGCGGCCTCGGACGCCCCACCGGACGTGGAGTCGGCCTCGGCGTCGGCCACCGGGCTCCCCTCAGCCTCGGACACCGACTGCGGGCCCGCGTCGGAACCGGCGTCGGCCCCGGGCTCGATCGCGGCGTCGGACCCGGTGTCAGTCCCCGGCCCAATCGCGGCAGTGGCGCCGATGCCGGCCGTCCGCCCCGACGCGGCAGCGGACCCGGTGTCGGTGTTCCGGTCGGAGTCGGTGTCCCGGTCGGATTCGGTGGGTTCGGCCCGGTCGTCGGGTTCGGGGGTTCCCTCGTCGGGACGCGGACGCCCGTGCTGCGGCGCGCTCTCGTTCGTACGCGGGGACATTCCCTCTCCTCAACAGCCTTGCCGGGTGCGGTGATCGTGGTCGTGGGGCGCGGCCCGCGCCGTGGGGGATGGATACGAGCGGGCCGCGCCGGTCACGGCGGCCGGGCCCCATGGGGAAGGGCCCGGACGCGGGGCCGGCTAGTAGTACGCGCGGTCGTTGCGACGGCGCCACCACAGCAGACCCGAGCCGATCAGCAGGACACCGGCCGCGCCGGCGCCGGCCGAGGCGGCGATCAGCGTGGTGTCGTCGGTGCCGCTCTCGACACCGCCGCCCAGCGCGCTGCGGACGTTGTTCGTGGTGTTGCCCTTGACCGTCTTGCCCCGCGAACCGGCCGTCGGCAGACCGACGTACGGGAAGGACTTGCCGAACTTCTTGTCGTTCTTGTCGACCGCGTCACCCAGGTCGTTGGGCGCGTCGACCAGTTCGCCCTCGACGACCTGGAGCGCGATGTCGAGCACGTCGTCGGTGAGCCGGCGTCCGTTCGGGAAGCCCTGGTTGTCACCGTCGAGCACGCCCAGCCGCTTCGGCTTCGCCGTGGGCTCGATGGAGGTGTTGAGCCGCAGCTGCTCCGAAGGGGTCACGTGCGGCGGCTGGTTGAGGCCCTCGACGCCCTTGAGGAAGACGTCGACGAGGTCGTTGCGCGGCTCCTTGGGCGCCGGGATCTTGTAGATCGCCTCGATGAGCTTGGGCAGCTCGGGCTCGGTGACGTTCTTCAGGAACTGGGCGTCGTCGACCGGCGAGGACGCGTTGAACTTGTCCTTGTCGCCTATGGGGTTGACGACCTCGTTCACCAGCGGCATGCCGAGGCGCGACACCTGGTGGTACTGGCCGTCGGCGCCCTCGCGCTGCGTCGTGGACCAGATGCCGACGATCGGCTGGTCCTTGGACTGGACGAGCGCCTCGCTCGGGATCTGCAGGGCGATCGAGTTGACGTTGTAGCCCTTCAGCGTGTCCCGCCCGACCTCGGAGAGGTCACCGCCGTACAGCAAGTCGAAGACGCGCAGGTCCAGGAAGAACGGGTCGTCGGCCTGACCCGCGTACGTGGTCACCCCGCTCGCCGTCTTGTACACGGCCTCGTCGCGCAGCTTCTTGAAGTCCGGCATCGACGCCTTGCCGACGTTCGACGGCGCCACCCACACGTCGTCCGCGAGCTTGGTCTTGGAGACCGCGCGCCGGTCCTTCAGCTTGATCAGGTCGATGTCGTACGTCTGCGTGATGTTCAGGTCGGGGTCGTCGAGGCTCTCGACGACGCCCGTGTTGTACAGGAAGGTCCTGTCGTTCTTCGTCTTCGTCTTGAACGTGTACCGGAAGACGAGGTCTTCCTGGGCGTCGCCGTCCTGGTCGACGCGGATGTCGTACTCCGCGTCCTCGGAGAAGGTGAAGAAGTTCGGTCCGCCCGCCGGCTCCTCGAAGGGGATCCAGTTGGCGATGACCGTCGTCGTGTCCGGCTTGTCGGGGCTGACGAACGCGTACACGTCGGTGTTGTCGAACTGGGGCTCCCCCGAGATCAGCGGGGCCTCCCGGTGGCTGGAGGCGGAGGCCGCCCCCGGCTGCAACACGGTGACGCCGGCGGCCGCGAGTCCTCCGGCGGCCAGCGAAGCACAGATGAGGGACGCGATGCTCCGCCGTCCCGCGCCGCTCCTGGAAGTAGGTGTCGTCATGCCGTCCGTCCTCTGTCCCAACTTGCCTGACGAACGCCATTCGGAGCGGTCGGCAGGGTGGATTGGTCGAATCCCAAACGTTCTTACGGCGCGTTTGAAAGGTTGTTTCAGCGGAGAGCGGGATTTGTTGATCCGGATCTCGTCCGGATCCGTAACCCCATCCGGAGGTGGGTCGGTTGCGAATGCCTTACGCGCGGGGATGGCCGTGCTCGGTCGGAGGCGAGGGGGAGCGAGTGGAGGCGGACAGTCTTCTGGTCCGGGTGGCCGGGGGCGACCAGCGGGCGTTCGAGGATCTGTACGCCCTGGTGTCCGGCCCGGTGTTCGGGTTGGTGCGCCGGGTCGTACGGGATCCCGCGCAGTCGGAGGAGGTGGCCCAGGAGGTGCTGCTCGAACTCTGGCGCTCCGCGGGCCGGTTCGACCCGGCGCGGGGCAGCGCCCTGTCCTGGATACTCACGCTCGCACACCGTCGCGCGGTGGACCGGGTGCGCAGCGCCCGCGCCGCCACCGAGCGCGAGCAGCGCGAGGGACGACGCAACCACCACCCCGCCTTCGACCAGGTCGCCGAGGAGGTCGAGGCGGGACTCGAACGCCAGTGGGTGCGCCACTGCCTGGAGAAGCTCACCACCCTCCAGCGCGAGTCCGTCACCCTCGCCTACTACGACGGCTACACCTACCGTGAAGTGGCCGAGCGGCTCTCACTGCCGCTGGGCACGGTCAAGACCCGTATGCGCGACGGACTCACACGGCTGCGCGAATGCCTGGGAGGAGTCGCATGAGCGCCCTGTACGGCCGGCCCGGGGGAGGTGCGCGGTGAGCCTGTTCCGCCGCGAGGATCTCCACTCGCTCGCCGCTCCCTACGCACTGGACGCCCTGGAGCCCGACGAGCGGCGCCGCTTCGAGCAGCATCTGGAGGGCTGCGACCGCTGTCCGGCCGAGGTGCGCGCCCTGTCCGAGGACGCGGTCCGCCTCGCCTGGTCGACGGCCGCGCCGGCCCCGGCCGCGATGCGCGACCGGGTCTTCGCCGCCGTGCGCAACACGCCGCAGGAGGCCAACGCGCCTCAGCAGAACCAGTCCTGGAGCGCCCAGCCGCCGCGGTCCCAGCACCTGCCGAGGCATGTGTGGGGGACCGAGCCGCCGCCCAGGTCGCGCGCCCGTGCGCCCCGGCTGCGCTCTTGGCTCGTCCCGCTGGCCACCGTCACGGCCGCCGCCGCGCTCGTGGTGGCCTCCCTCTTCGCCGTGCAGGCCGACCGCACCCGTGACGAGCTGGCCGCCGAGCGCGCACAGGCGAGTGAGATCGCCCACGTTCTCGCCGCGCCGGACGCCCGCGCGACCAGTGACCGGGACGGGAAGGGCCACAGAATCGGAGTGATCGCTTCCGCAGAGGAGGGGAGCGCGATCGTGACCCTCAGCGGATTCGAGGACCTCCCGAAGGACCAGGTGCACCAGCTCTGGCTCATGCGCCCCGACGTGCAACCACGCTCCCTGGGCCTCTTCGACGGCGACACGCCCTTGGTCACGAGCGGAATGAACACCGACGCGACGTCACTCGCCGTGACCGTCGAACCCGACGGTGGATCACCGCAGCCCACCAGCCAGCCAGTTGTCCAACTCGCCCTGGAATCGGTCGGATTCGGAGAGTAATCAACAACGCCGTTACAGGGTAGGTGAATACCGGGACCGTGATTCCCGAGTGCTCCAACGGGGCGATATGGTTACGCTGCCCGGGCCGGGTGGACTCGTACGGGTGGGGAGTGACATGGAACAGATAACAGTGCGCAGGGCGCGAGTCCCTGCGATCACATGCGGGAGCAGCGCGACCAGCTCGCGCCTCGACCGGCATCTCTCGGTGCTGAGCGGCCCCGCCGTGCCACAGCGCGAGGCGGCCGAGGCGACCTCGCTGATGCGCGAGATAACGTCACGTTCCCCGCAGGAGCGCAGCAGCCGCAAGGACACGCGCGTCGGCCGGGTCTCGCTGTTCGCCCCCCTCAAGAGGCTGCGCCGCTCGCTGTTCGGCAGCCGCTAGCACCACAGCACCAAGGGTTTCCCCGCAGGAGGCCCGCGCTCAGGCCACCACGCCGTCCCGGCGCAACGCTGCGATCTCGTCGTCCGTCATCCCCGCGGCACGCAGCAGCGACCCGGTGTGCTCCCCGAGCGCGGGCACCGCACCCATCCGCGGCTCGTCCCCGCCCGGCAGCGTGATGGGCGGCAGCAACGCCCGGAGCGGCCCCACCGGTGACTCCACTTCCCGCCACCGGTCCCGGGCCGCCAATTGCGGATGCTCAGCCACCTCCGTCACGTCCCGTAGCCGCGCGCAGGCGATCCCCGCCGCCTCCAGCCGTGCCAGCGCCTCGTCGGTGTCCAGCACCCCGAGCGCCTGCGCGACCAGCTCGTCCGTGCGTTCCCGGTGCTCGACCCGCGCCGGATTCGTCGCGAAGGCCGGGTCGTCCGCCAACCCCGGTCGCCCCAGCACCTGTTCGGCGAGCCGCCGCCACTCCCGGTCGTTCTGCACCGACAACAGCACCCGCCCGCCGTCCGCCGTCGGATAGGCGTCGTACGGCGCGATCACCGCGTGCCCGAGCCCCGTGCGGGCCGGGGCGCCGCCGCCGTGCATGGCGTGGTGCAGCGGATGTCCCATCCACTCGGCCAGCGCCTCCAGCATCGACACCTCCACCGGCCCACCCCGCCCGGTCGTGCCCCGCCGGACGAGCGCCGCGAGCACCCCCGAGAACGCGTACATCCCGGCGGCGATGTCCGCCGCCGGGATGCCCGCCTTCACGGGCCGCTCCGGGGTCCCCGTCACCGACACCAGCCCCGCCTCGCACTGCACGAGCATGTCGTACGCCCGCTTGTCCGCGTACGGACCCGACGCCCCGTAGCCCGAGATGTCCACGGCGATCAGCCGGGGGTGCACGGCGCACAGCGTGGCCGCGTCCAGGCCGAGCCGGGCCGCCGCGCCGTGCGCGAGGTTCTGCACGAACACGTCCGCGTCCGCCACCAGTCGACGGACGACGGCCAGGCCGCGCGGGTCCTTCAGATCCAGCGCGAGCGACTCCTTGCCCCGGTTGCACCACACGAAGTGCGAGGCCAGACCCCGGGCCGCCGTGTCGTAGCCGCGGGCGAAGTCACCGCCGTCCACCCGCTCGACCTTGATCACCCGCGCGCCGAGGTCGGCGAGCTGCCGGGTGGCGAAGGGTGCCGCGACGGCCTGCTCGACGGCGACGACGGTGACGCCGTCGAGGGGCAGGGGATCACCGGCGCGGGGGAGTGGACGCATGCGGTGGATCATGTCCCCGCCGGGGCGCGGTTGTCACCAGGGAGTGCCGCGTGTCACGTGCCCCGGCACGGTCCCCCGGGGTCGGCGAAGTCCGGCCCGTCCCCCGAACGGGCCGGACGTCACCTCGGGCCCGCCGCGTACGTGCGGACCGCGAGCGGCACGAACACCGCGAGCAGGAGCGCGCACCAGAGCAGCGACCCGGCGACGGGATGCGTCACCGGCCAGGCGGCCCCCTCCGGGACGGCCGCGTTGCCGAAGAGGTCGCGCAGGGCCGTCGCGACCGCGCTGATCGGGTTCCACTCGGCGGCCGTGCGCAGCCAGCCCGGCAGACCCTCGGTCGGGATGTACGCGCTGGAGAGCAGCGGCAGCAGGAAGGTCGCACCGCCCAGCTGTCCGGCTGCCTCCTCGTTGCGGGTGAGCAGCCCCAGGAAGATGCCGATCCACACGCAGGCGAACCGGAACAGCAGCAACAGCCCGAAGGCGCCGGCCGCCGCGAGCGCGCCCCCCTCGATCCGCCAGCCCACCGCCAGCCCGACGAGCAGGAACAGCAGCGACCCCACGACGGTGACCACCAGGTCCGCCAGCGCCTGACCCAGGGGCACGGCGGCCCGGCTCATCGGCAGTGTTCGGAAGCGGTCCATCACGCCCCGGTGGGTGTCCTGGGCGGCCTGGAACATCCCGGTCATGATCCCGCCGGAGGCCGTCGCCACCAGCAGACCGGGCACCAGGAACCGCCGGTACTCCTCGCCGGGCACAGCGAGGGCGCTGCCGAAGACGTACCCGAAGAACAGCAGCATCGAGACGGGCATGATCTGGGTGAGGATCAGCAGGCCCGGGTTGTTGCGGACCCGCCGCAGCTGCCGGCCCAGCATCGCCGTGCCGTCGTACGCCAACGCGTTCACGCCGCACGCTCCTTGAGGTCTCGTCGGTCGCGGCGGTCTGCCGGGGCGCCCTCGGTGAGGCGGAGGAAAACGTCGTCGAGGGTGGGCGGGCGCAGGCTCGCGTCGAGCAACGGCACGCCCGCCGCGTCGAGTTCACGTACCAGCCGGGGGAGCGTGAGCGTCGGGTCCAGCGCGATCACGCCGACGGCGTGCCGCTCGTGGTCGAACGACGGCTCCGTGCCGGTCAGTTGGTCGAGCACACCAGCCGCCGCCGTCATCGCGTCCGCGTGGGCCACGACGACCTCCGCGTACGAGCCGATGAGCGCCTTGAGTTGAGGCGGCGAACCGCTGTGCGCGATCCGGCCCCGGTCCATCAGCACGATCCGGTCGGCGAGTTGGTCGGCCTCCTCCAGGTACTGCGTGGTCAGCAGGACGGTCGTCCCCTCCTCCTTCAGCGCGCGCACGGCGTCCCAGGTCCGGTTGCGGCTGACCGGGTCCAGGCCGGTGGTGGGCTCGTCGAGGAAGAGCACCGCCGGGCGTCGGACGAGGCTGACCGCGAGGTCGAGCCGGCGGCGCATACCGCCCGAGTAGGTGGAGACCGGCCGGTCGGCGGCCTCGGTCAGGCCGAAACGGTCGAGGAGTTCGGCCGCGCGGGCGGCCGTGTCGCGGACCCGGTGCAGCCGGGCGAACAGCCGGAGGTTCTGCCGTCCGGTGAGGTCGCCGTCGACCGACGCGTACTGCCCGGTCACCCCGATCACCCGCCGGACCGCGGCCGGCTCCCGCACGAGGTCGTGGCCCGCGATCCGCGCCGATCCCGCGTCCGGCCGCAGCAGCGTCGCCAGCAGCCGTACGGCCGTGGTCTTGCCCGCCCCGTTCGGGCCGAGCATCCCGACCACCGTGCCCTCCTCCACGGCGAGATCAAGGCCGCGCACGGCACGGACGTCGCCGAAGCGCTTCTCCAGACCCTCACTAAGTACAGCGTACGTAGTAGTCATGGGCTGACCATAGCGCATTACGTACGCTGTACGTAACTAGGATGGTGGCCGAGGTGATGATCGATGGCTGGCCGAGCGGCCCGACCCGAAGTGATCTGGGCGCGCCCCGAACGCACCGGCCGGGGGCCGAGACCCGCGTTCAGCCGCGCGGACATCGCGGCGGCGGCCGTACGGCTCGCCGACGCGGGCGGCCTGGACGCCGTGTCCATGCGGCACGTGGCAGCGGAGCTGGGCTGCGGCACGATGTCGCTCTACAACTACGTGCCGCGCAAGGAGGACCTGTACGAGCTGATGGTCGACGCGGTCGGCGGGGAGCACGAACTGTGGGAGCCGGGCGGCGACTGGCGGGCCGATCTGCGGCGGGTCGCCCACCAGACACGTGACCTGCTGCGTCGCCACCCCTGGATGCCCCGGCTGATGTCGCCGGTCTACGGCTTCAGCCCCAACGGGCTGCGGTATCTGGAGCACTGCATGGCCTGCATGGACTCGCTCGAAGCGCCGTACGGGACGAAGATGCAGCTCCTGGGGATGCTGAACGGCTGCGTGACGACCTACGTCGCCAACGAGCTGGCGACCGCCGAGCGGGTGCGGTCGCTGCCGTGGTCGGAGGAGCGGGAGAACGAGGTCCGGATCGCCTACCTCGGGGGGCAGATCGCGAGCGGCGCGTATCCGCGGCTGGCGGCGGCGTTCATGGAGGACTCCGGGCCGATCGATCTGGAGGCCGTGTTCGAGTGGATGCTGGGCAGGGTGCTGGACTCGTTCGCGCCGTAGAGAGCCCTGTGGCGTAGAGCGCCCTACAGCAGGGTGAACTGGCCCTCCGGGCCCTCCTCCCGGTGGTCCAGGACCGAGGCGGGCCGACGGGCGGAGTCCGGCACCGGGAGCACTCCCGCCCGGCGCAGCTCCGCCGTCGTGATCGGGTCCCCGACCGTCACCTCCTCCTGCCTCGGCCGCAGTTCGGCCAGCAGTGCCAGCACGGTGATCAGTTCGAGCAGCTCCGACGTCCAGGTCTGGGGCCAGGTCGTCGGTCGGATCGCCTCCAGGGTGCCCGGCTCGGCGGTCTCCGTTCGGCGGGCGAACCACTCCTCCAGCACGCGCACACCGCCGACGTGGAAGTCCCAGGCCTCGGACGGGACGGGGGAGATACGGCCCTCGTCGACGACGAGGGTCTCCTCGTCGCGGTCGTAGCGGACTGCGACGGGGCGGGACGGGAGCGGCGCGCGCACGTACGGGCGGCGCCCGCCGGGGAGCTTGGGGCGGTCGCCGTCGCGGCGCATCAGCCACAGGGCGCGGCGGCCCAGTTCGACGCCCCGCGACCAGACGCCCGGGTCGGTGGGGAGGGGCACCCCGATACTGTTGGAGCCGGGCCGCGCGGCCACCAGGATCCAGGCGAGGACGTCGACGGCGTCGACCGGGCCGGTGTCGAGGCGCTCGCCCAGATACTCCACCAGACCCGGCGCGAGGTTCGGCTCGGCGGCCCCCGGGCGGCGGAACAGCGGGTGGACGCGGCCGATGCGGGGGCCGTGCGGCGGGGCGAGCGGGAGCACCGACGACGCGGTGATCAGAGGGCTCGCGGAGTCCGGGGTGACCGTCTGTTCGACCACGAAGACCTGCCGCTCGTCCGCCACCCGCCACAGCTCGGGACGGGCGGCGTCGATGAGCCGGTGGTCGGGGATGAGCCACTGCTCGTCGAAGGGGGCGGCCAGGACACGGACCGGCTCCGGGCAGGGCCCCGACTCCCGGGCCAGCCGGCCGGTGCCGGTCGACCGGCCCGGCAACTGCGCCACCGCGGACGTGAGCGTGCGGGAACGGGTGGGGACGAAGAGAATCTCGCGGTCCGGGCCCTCCGCCTTCACCAAGGCGTCCCAGCGGGCCTTCAGGGACACGGCGTCGGGGGCCGTCGGCCACCCCCGGCCCAGCCGTGGCGGTGCGACGGACCACGGCATGAGGTCCGCGAGCGGCGGAGCGTCGTCGGGCGTCACGCTGGGCATCGTACGGCCTCGTCAGGGGGCGTCGAGGGTCACGGTGAACGAGAAGCGGTCGCCGCGGTAGTGGATGACCGCCACGTCGAGGACACGGCCGGACTCGTCGTGGGTGACGCCCGTGTAGTGCAGGATCGGGCTGAGCAGGGGGACCTGGAGGAGGCGGGCGGTCTCCGGGTCGGCGATGCGGGCCTCGACCGTGTCGGTGATCCGGCCGATGGCCACCCCCACGACATCGCGCAGGACCTTGGTCATCGGCCAGCGCAGCAGGTCGTCACGGTCGATGCGGTCGGCCAGCTCGGGGCGGACGTAGTTGCGGGCGTGGTTGGTCGGCTCGCCCGTCCGCTCGTCGCCGCGCAGCCGGTGGTAGGTGGCCACCTCGGTCAAGTCCGGGAAGTACTGCGAGAGTTCACCCGATACGGGGGTGCTGCCCTGGTCCAGCAGCTCCGTCGTCATCCCCGACTGCTGGGCCACGATCGCGTCCACGGAACCGAGCAGCCGCACCGGGGAGCCCCGCCGGGCGCTCGGCTCGATGAACGTGCCGCGCCGACGGTGCCGGCTGATCAGCCCCTCGCCCTCCAGCTCCTTCAGCGCCTGCCGCATGGTCAGCACGCTCACGCCGTAGTGCCCGGCCAACTGCTCCTCGGTCGGCAGCCGCAGCGGCTCCTGCGGCGACCGGCCCAGTATCGAGGCGCGCAGGGACTGCGACACCTGGTACCAGAGCGGCAGTTTGCGGTTCAGGACGATCGAGTCCGGAGCGAATGAGGTCACAGCGGTATCCGTACCCGGCCCGGCGGGTTCAGCGCAACGGGCCGAAGTGGCGGCGGAGCCCCGACCACACGTCGTCGTACCCCCGCTGCAGCTGCTCGGCGCGAGCCGCCTGCTCGGTGGTGAGGACGGGCCAGCGCGTCTCGAACATGAACGCGAGCCCGTCGTCCACCCGTTGCGGCGCCAGCTCCGCCGCGCTCGCCCGGTCGAAGGTCTCCCGGTCAGGACCGTGCGCCGACATCATGTTGTGCAGCGAGCCGCCGCCGGGCACGAAGCCCCCTTCTCCGGCTGTCTTTGCGTCGTACGCGCCCTCGATCAGGCCCATGTACTCGCTCATCACGTTCCGGTGGAAGTAGGGCGGCCGGAACGTGTCCTCACCCACCAGCCACCGGGGCGCGAACACCACGAAGTCCACCGCCGCGAGCCCCGGGGTGTCGCTCGGCGAGGTCAGCACCGTGAAGATCGACGGGTCCGGGTGGTCGTACGAGATCGTCCCGATGACGTTGAAACGGCGCAGGTCGTAGACGTACGGGGTGTGGTTGCCGTGCCAGGCGACCACGTCGAGCGGGGAGTGGTCGTAGGTGGCCGTCCAGAGGTTCCCGCAGTACTTGTTCACCACCTCCACCGGGCCCTCGACGTCCTCGTACGCGGCCGTCGGCGCCCGGAAGTCACGGGCGTTCGCGAGGCCGTTGGCGCCGATCGGGCCGAGGTCGGGGAGGCGGAAGGGGGCGCCGTAGTTCTCGCAGACGTAGCCGCGGGCGGTGGCGTCCAGGAGGTCGACACGGAAGCGGACGCCCCGGGGGACCAGGGCGACCTCGCCGGGCTCGGCGCGCAGCAGGCCGAGCTCCGTGCGCAGCAGGAGGCCGCCCCGCTCCGGGACGATCAGGAGTTCGCCGTCCGCGTCGCCGAAGACGCGCTGCATGGCGGAATTGGCGTGATACAGGTGCACGGCCATGCCCGTGCGCAGCGTCGCGTCGCCGTTGCCGCCGAGGGTCCACAGGCCGCCGAGGAAGTCGGTGCCCGCCGGCGGCTCCGGCAGCGGGTTCCAGCGCAGCCGGTTGGGGTCGGGGACGGTCTCGGTGAAGGGGGCCGTGCGCAGCGCGCCGTTGTCCGTGCGCGTGAACGCGGGGTGCGCGGCCGACGGGCGGATCCGGTAGAGCCAGGAGCGGCGGTTGTGCGCTCTCGGTTCGGTGAACGCGGTGCCGCTGAGCTGCTCCGCGTACAGGCCGAGCGGGGCGCGCTGCGGGGAGTTGCGGCCGTGCGGCAGCGCGCCCGGGACCGCCTCCGAGGCGTGCTCGTTGCCGAAACCGGAGAGGTACTCCAGCCCCTCGGCCGTCTTCCTCGCGTCCCCGCTCATGCCGCTCCCTCACACTCCTGATTCCTGTGCTTCACCGTAGGATTCGGCTGGGGCGGGTGCAAGGGGACGAACCGGTGACGGGGCGTCGACGGACGACAACCGGACGTCGACGGGGCGTCCACAGATCGGGTGCATCGGGCGGAGAGGGAGAACCGGACCGCGAGGGGATCCGTCCTGTCAGTGCGGTGCTCTAGTCTCCCGGCAGGCTGTGGGCGTGCGGATGTTCGGTGTCCGTACGGTCCAGCGCTGAGCGGGAGCGGCGGTACCGGCCGTACTGATATTCGGACAGTTCATCGGACCTCGGCGGAAAGGCATCATGAAGCCCGTGTCCCAGGCGACCTCCCTGCGCCGCGCCCCCGTGCAACGGCGCAGTGCCGAACGACTGACCAGGATCCTCGACGCCTGCGCCGACCTCCTCGACGAGGTCGGCTACGACGCGCTGAGCACCCGTGCCGTGGCGCTGCGCGCGGGTGTGCCCATCGGCTCCGTCTACCGCTTCTTCGGCAACAAGCGCGCGATGGCCGACGCGCTGGCCGAACGCAACCTCGACCGGTTCACCGACGGGGTCACCCGCCGCCTCCACGCGAGGGGCCGCCGGGACTGGCGCACCGCGATGGACGCCGTCCTCGACGAGTACCTCGACATGAAGCGCAACACCCCGGGCTTCGCCCTCATCGACTTCGGCAACCAGATCCCGGTCGGCGGCAGCCGCCAGGAACCCAATCACCGTGTCGCCGACCGTCTGTCGGAGCTGCTCTCCGCGTTCATCGACCGCACCCCCGACGAGGATCTGCGCCGCACCTTCCTGATCGCCGTCGAGACCGCCGACACCCTGGTCCACCTGGCCTTCCGGGTCTCCCCGGAGGGCGACGAACGGATCATCCTGGAGATGCGGGAGCTGCTACGGGCCTATCTCGCGCGCGTGCTGGACTGAGGACTGCCGCGCGCGTGCTGGACTTGAGGTCCGCCTCTCGCACAGGCCGGGCCGAGGCCCGCCCGGGCCCGGCGATCCTGCCGGGTCCCGGGCCCCGGGCGCGGCCTCGGCGCCGGGCCGTCTCCGTGGGGCCGCGCCCCGAGGGTGCCGCTGAGTCCCGGCGAGCCCCGCCCCGCCGCTGCCCCCGTTTCCCGGCGAGCCCCGCCCGGCAAAGGCCCCATTCCCGTCAATCCCCTCCCCGTAGGCGCCCCCTTTCCCGGCAAGCCCCTCCCCGTCGTTCTCGCCGTTTCCCGACAAGGCCCCGGCGGCCCCTCCCCGTGGTGCATACCGGTCGGTATGCTCGGCCTCGGTGTCGCGTGCCCCGCACGCGGCGCCCGTCCGAGCGTCACCGTCGCCGCCGCCCCCTCCGGGAGGACCCGTGTCCACCACCACCGACGCCCGCACCGCCCTGCGGGTCTGCCCGCTCTGCGAGGCGACCTGCGGACTCACCCTCACCATCGAGGGCACCCGGGTGACCGGGGCCCGCGGCGACCGGGACGACGTGTTCAGCAAGGGCTTCATCTGCCCCAAGGGCGCCTCGTTCGGCGCGGCCGACGGCGACCCCGACCGGCTGCGCACCCCGCTGGTCCGCAAGGACGGGGAGCTGCGGGAGGCCACCTGGGCGGAGGCCTTCGACGCCGTCGCCGCCGGACTGCGACCGGTCGTCGAGGCACACGGCCCGAACGCCGTCGGCGTCGTCCTCGGCAACCCCAACGTCCACACCATGGCCGGTGCCCTCTACCCGCCCGTCCTGCTCGCCGGACTCGGCACCCGCAGCCTGTTCACCGCCTCCACCGTCGACCAGATGCCCAAGCACGTCTCCAGCGGACTGCTCTACGGCGACGCCCACGCCATCCCCGTCCCCGACCTGGACCGCACCGACCACCTGCTGCTCCTCGGCGCCAACCCGCTGGAGTCCAACGGCAGTCTGTGCACCGCCCCCGACTTCCCCGGCAAGCTCAAGGCCCTCAAGGCGCGCGGCGGCACCCTCACCGTCGTCGACCCCCGACTGACCCGCACGGCCAAGCTCGCCGACCGGCACCTCGCCATCCGGCCGGGCACGGACGCCCTGCTGCTGGCGGCGATGGCCCAGGTGCTGTTCGAGGAGGAGCTCACCGACCTCCGTGACCTCGCCCCGCATGTGCAGGGGGTCGACGAACTCGCCGCCGCCATGCGGGAGTTCACCCCCGAGGCCGTCGCCGAGGCCTGTGACGTCGACGCCGGTACCATCCGCGCGCTCGCCCGCGACCTGGCCGCCGCGCCCACCGCGGCCGTATACGGCCGCATCGGCAGCTGCACCGTCCCGCACGGCACCCTCGCCAGCTGGCTGGTCGACGTCCTCAACATCCTCACCGGCAACCTCGACCGGCCCGGCGGCGCCCTCTTCCCGCACTCCGCGACGGACAAGACCCCCCGACCCGCCGGACCCGGCCGGGGCTTCGCCCTCGGACGCTGGCACAGCCGGGTCGGCGGCCACCCCGAGGCCAAGGGCGAACTGCCGCTGTCCGCGCTCGCCGAGGAGATCGACACCGCGACCCCCGAGGGCAGCCCGGTCCGCGCGCTCATCACCGTGGCCGCCAACCCCGTGCTCTCCGCACCCGACGGCGACCGCCTCGACAAGGCGCTCGACTCGCTGGACTTCATGGTCAGCGTCGACCCCTACCTCGGCGAGACCGCACGCCACGCCGACGTGGTCCTGCCGCCGCCCCCGCCCTCGCAGGCCCCGCACTTCGACTTCGCGTTCAACGCCTTCGCCGTGCGCAACCAGGTCCGCTACAACCGGGCCGCCGTCCCCCTGGAGGACGGCCGCATGGCCGAGACCGAGATCCTCGCCCGCCTCACCCTCGCCGCCACCGGCATGCACGGCGCCGACCCCTCCGCCGTCGACGACCTGGTCATCGGCCAGACCCTGGGCAAGGCCGTCAAGGAGGCCCACTCACCCGTCCACGGCCGCGACCCGCGCGAACTCGCGGGCCTGCTCACCGGCGACACCGGCCCCGAGCGGCGGCTCGACATGATGCTGCGCCTCGGCCCGTACGGCGAGGGCTTCGGCACGGACCCGGACGGACTGACGCTGGAGAGGCTCCTCGCCCACCCGCACGGCATCGACCTCGGGCCGCTGCGGCCCCGGCTGCCGCAGCCGCTGAAGACGGTCAGCGGCCGCATCGAACTGCTGCCCGAGCCGATCGTCGGCGATCTGCCGAGGCTCCGCACCGCCCTGCGCGAGCGCCCCGACGGCCTGGTCCTCATCGGCCGCCGGCATCTGCGCTCCAACAACAGCTGGCTGCACAACATCCCCGCCCTCACCGGCGGCACCAACCGCTGCACCCTCCACATCCACCCCGACGACGCCGACCGCCTCGGCCTCGCCGACGGCGACGCCGTACGGATCAAGGGCGCCGGGGGAGAGGTCACCGCTCCCGCCGAGGTCACCGACGTCGTACGCCAGGGCGTCGTGAGCCTTCCGCACGGCTGGGGACACGACCGTCCGGGCACCCGCATGAGCCACGCGGCGATCGACCCCGGGGTCAACGTCAACCAGCTTCTCGACGGCTCGCTGCTCGACCCGCTGTCGGGCAACGCGGTCCTCAACGGCATCCCCGTGGAGCTGTCCCGAGCAGGCGCAACGCTGTGACCTGGAGTTCTGCGCTTATTGCTCGCATGTCAACGTCTTGTTAAGACTTGTCGGGCCGCCCTAACGTCGTCGCACCGCCGGTGCCCTGGTGGGAGTTCAAGGGCGAACGTTAGGTATCCACATGTTGACCATCCTCGGCTTCGCCATGATCGCGACCTTCCTGGTCCTGATCATGATGAAGAAGATGTCGCCGATCGCGGCACTCGTACTGATCCCCGCGCTCTTCTGCGTGTTCGTCGGAAAGGGAGCCCAACTCGGCGACTACGTCATCGAGGGGGTGGGCAATCTCGCGCCCACCGCCGCGATGCTGATGTTCGCCATCGTCTACTTCGGCCTCATGATCGACGTCGGTCTCTTCGACCCGATCGTCCGGGGCATCCTGAAGTTCTGCAAGGCCGACCCGCTGCGCATCGTCGTCGGCACGGCCCTGCTCGCCGCGATCGTCTCGCTGGACGGCGACGGCTCGACCACCTTCATGATCACCGTCTCGGCGATGTACCCGCTGTACAAGCGCCTGAAGATGAGCCTGGTCGTGATGACCGGTGTCGCCGCCACCGCCAACGGCGTGATGAACACGCTGCCCTGGGGCGGCCCGACCGCCCGCGCCGCCACCGCGCTCAAGCTCGACGCCGGCGACATCTTCGTCCCGATGATCCCGGCGCTCCTCGTCGGTCTGCTCTTCGTCTTCGTCCTCGCCTACTTCCTCGGTCTGCGCGAGCGCAAGCGCCTCGGTGTGCTGAGCCTCGACGAGGTCCTGGAGCAGGAGAAGATCGTCAAGGACGAGGAGAAGTCCGGCTCGGAGGAGACCGTGCTCGTCGGCGCGGGCGCCTCGTCGGCCGCCGGCTCCGGTTCCGGTGACGACAAGGCCCGTACGACGAAGGCCACCGGCGGAGCGGGCTCCGGCACCGACGCCGACTCCGAGGACGACGACGCGGACGACGTCCGCCTCCAGGGGCTGGACCCCAACCGCCCGACGCTGCGCCCCAAGCTGTACTGGTTCAACGCGCTGCTCACGGTCGCGCTGCTGACCGCCATGATCATGGAGTTGCTGCCGATCCCGGTGCTGTTCATCCTCGGCGCCGCGCTCGCCCTGACGGTCAACTTCCCCCACATCCCCGACCAGAAGGACCGGCTCGCCGCCCACGCGGACAACGTCCTCAACGTGTCCGGCATGGTCTTCGCCGCCGCCGTCTTCACCGGCGTCCTCCAGGGCACCGGCATGGTCGACTCGATGGCCAAGTGGATCGTCGACGGCATCCCGGCCGGCATGGGCCCGCACATGGCCCTGGTCACCGGCTTCCTGAGCCTGCCGCTCACCTACTTCATGTCCAACGACGGCTTCTACTTCGGTGTCCTCCCGGTCCTCGCCGAGGCCGGTGCCGCCCACGGCGTCTCGCCGCTGGAGATCGCCCGCGCCTCCCTCGTCGGCCAGCCGCTGCACATGTCCAGCCCGCTGGTCCCGGCCGTGTACGTGCTCGTGGGCATGGCCAAGGTCGAGTTCGGCGACCACACCAAGTTCGTGGTCAAGTGGGCGGCGGCGACCTCGCTGATCATTCTCGGCGCCGGCGTGCTGTTCGGCATCATCTGAACCGTGGAACCCGACGCCCTCGCCACCGTGGACCCCAAGTCCCGCCGACCGGGCCGAAGTTCCTTCGAACCGGCGTGAACTTCCCCCAGGAGGACCCGCATCGTGAGGCCCGGTAGGAACCGCGGCTGGCTGCTTCGCCTCGTCATCGCCTTCAGCTTCGCGCAGGGGGCGGTGTCGATGGCACGGCCCGCCGTGTCCTACCGGGCCCTCGCGTTGGGCGCCGACGAACGGGCGGTCGGTGTGATCGCGGGGGTCTACGCCCTGCTCCCGCTGTTCGCCGCCGTCCCGCTCGGCCGCAGGACCGACCGGGGCCGGTGCGCGCCCCTGCTGCCGATCGGTGTCGTCCTCATCTCCGGCGGCTGCGTCCTGAGCGGTCTGGCCGACTCCCTGGTGGCGATGGCCGTCTGGAGCGGGGTGATGGGCCTCGGTCACCTCTCCTTCGTGATCGGCGCCCAGTCCCTGGTGGCCCGCCAGTCCGCGCCGCACGAACACGACCGCAACTTCGGCCACTTCACCATCGGCGCCTCCCTCGGCCAACTGGTCGGCCCGATCGCCGCGGGCGCCCTGATCGGCGGCCCGGACATGGCCCGGACGAGCGCCCTCGCGCTGGTGGTCGCCGGTGCCGGGGCGGCCGTCGCGTTCACCTCGTTGTGGCGCATAGAGCGTCCCGCCGAGCCCAAGTCCCGTACGGCGCAGGGCGAACGCGTGCCCGTGCACCGCATCCTGCGCACCAGGGGCGTGCCGGGCGGCATCTTCATCAGCCTCGCCGTGCTGTCGGCGACGGACATCCTCACCGCGTATCTGCCGGTGGTCGGTGAACACCGGGGCATCGCTCCCTCGGTGATCGGCGTCCTGCTGAGCCTGCGGGCGGCGGCGACCATCGCGTGCCGTCTGGTGATGACCCCCATGCTGCGGCTGCTCGGCCGGACCGCACTGCTCACGGTCACCTGCGTGCTGGGGGCCGTGCTGTGCGCCGGGATCGCGCTGCCGGTGCCGGTGTGGGCGCTCGCCCTGATCCTCGCCGCCCTCGGGTTCTGCCTCGGGGTCGGGCAGCCGCTGTCCATGACGACGGTGGTGCAGGCCGCGCCGGACGAGGCCCGCTCCACCGCGCTCGCGCTGCGGCTGACGGGAAACCGGCTGGGGCAGGCCGGGGCGCCGGCCGCCGCGGGCCTGATCGCCGGGGTCGCGGGCGTGGCCGCGCCGTTCGTGATGCTGGGCGCGCTGCTGCTGGTGTCGTCGGTCATCGCCCTGCGCTCACCGGCGGAGCCGGGGCGTGGGGAGCCGGGGCGGGGGAGCGGCACCTCGGCGAGGCGGAGGGTGAGGGGCTCACGGTCGGGTGTGTCGGACGAGTCCCTGAGCCGTAAGGGGGATATCTGACGGGCCGTCGGGCGCGGCTCCCCCCGCCCCCGGTGTGATGTGACAGAGAGTCAGGCGAAAGAGCGATTTGTGTGAAAATCGTCTGACTCGGAGGTTCTGCATGTCCACCTCGTCCCGCCCGCGCCCCGCCGGAGTGCGCGCGAGTGCCGCCGCCGTCCTCGCGGCACTCACCGTCACGGGAGCCAGCCTCATCACGGCACCGGCCGCCGTCGCCGCCCCGGGCGACCCCGACGTCGTGATCCACAAGGTGGGCTTCCCGTTCGACAACCAGCGCAACCAGCAGCTGGTCTGCGACTTCTACCTCTCCGCCTTCAACTTCCCCACGGACCCCACCCCGACGCAGCGCATCAGCTGGACCATCGACCGCCAGCCCCCCGCGCCGCGCACCGACCCCGTCGCCACGGGCGAGATCACCCTCGCCGCCGACGGCACCGGGCACAGCACGCCCGTGGCGCCCCCGAACGCGGCGCGGCTCCCCAACGGGGACTACGTGCTGACCTGGAGGACCATCGGCGGAACGCTGGAGGAGGGCCGCAGGGACATCAACGTCAACTGCCCGCTCAACGGTCTCGCCGGACCCGAGGGCGCGGTGCCGGCCGGTGGTGGCGGTCTCGCCCTCACCCAGAACTTCTCGCCGGTCGCCGGCGCGGCCGCCGTGGGTCTCGCCGCGGCCGGCGGCGTGGCCTATCTGCGGCTGCGCCGTCGCCGCGCCGATGGCGCCGCGTAGACGCCGGCGCAGGCCCTGGCACCGGACGCGCGCCTACCGCCTGACGCGGACGGTCGTCATGGCCACCGCGCTGGTGGTGGGCGGCGTCCATCTGGCGGAGAACGGGGACCGGACCGGGGCCGCCGAGGCCGGCGCCGCCTGGGCCGACTCCAGGGCGCGCGGTGCGGGGGCACCACACGCCCAAGCGTCCCTGTACTTCACGCCTCCACCACCCGACGAGCCCGCATCCCCGCCGCCCCCGACAGCGACTGGTGCGCAAGGGACCGAGCGCACGGAACCGGAGGCGCCGACCGAGCCGGGGACCGCGGCGGGGACCCCGCCGGGGACCAGTGCGGGGAGGGTGGCGGGGGCTGCGGCGGAGACCCCGGCGGGGACCCTGCCACCGACCGGGTGGGAGACCCGACCCTCGACCGGGTGGGAGACCGGGCCCCCGACCGGGTGGGCGAGTCAGACGCCCGCCCGGCCGACGGTACCCACCTCCGCGGCCGCACCGACGGGACCGGCCCCCGCCGAACCGACGGGCGCCGAACCCACGGGCCCGGCACCCGTCGCGCCCACCGGAGCGACGCCCGTGCGGCCCGCCCCCACCCGGCCCGTGCGACCCGCGCCGCCCACCCCCAGGCCCGCCGAGCCACGCAAGCCCGCCCGCCCGCGTACGCTGCCGCCCTCCCCGGCGAGGACCGTCACCATCCCCTACCTCGGCATCGAGGCGCCGGTGACCGAGCTCCGCCTCGACGCCCGACGGCGGCTCCCCGCACCGCCTGACGACAAGCCGAAGGTGGTCGGCTGGTACGCGGACGGTCCCGCGCCCGGCGGACCCGGCACGGCGGTCGTCGTCGGCCACCGGGACACCCGGACGGGCCCCGCCGTCTTCGCGGCGCTCGACGTGATCAAGCCCGGCCGTCTGGTGGAGGTCCTGCGGGCGGACGGCCGCACCGCCGTCTACACCGTGGACGCCGTGAAGTCGTACGAGAAGGACCGCTTCCCCAGCAAGAAGGTGTACGGCCACCGCGGGCGCCCCGAACTGCGCCTGATCACCTGCGGCGGGACGTACGACCGACGGAAGGGCTACACGAGCAACGTCGTCGTCTTCGCCCACCTCACCGCGACCAAGGAACCGGCGCGCAAGCCGTGAACCGGCGTGCGGGGCGTGCGCCGCACGCCTCGCCGAGCCGCCGGGGGCGTACGGACGCACGTGGGGACCGGCACCGGCGCGGCCGACACAACCGGAAGCGGTGGTACCGCTAGAGGTGGACACATGAGCGCACACGCCACCTCTCCCCGTACCCACCGCTTCCCCCGCGCCCGCGTCGCCCTCGCGGCCACCGCCTGTCTGCTGGCGGTGGGGGCCCCGACCGCTTACGCCACCCTCGCCGAGGACGCCCCCGCCGGTTCCGTGGTCGCCCCGGCACGCGGAACGCCCTACATCGAGACGCGGCTCCTCTTCGGCACCGAGCGGCCCGACGGCGGTCCCGCCGTCACGGACGACCAGTTCATGACCTTTGTCGACCGCGAGGTCACCCCCGGGTTTCCGGACGGGCTGACCGTGCAGGAGGGGCGTGGGCAGTGGCGGGACGCGAACGGGACGATCGAGAAGGAGCGGTCGTACGAACTGGTTCTGCTGTATCCGGTGTCGTCGGCCCCCGTGAGCGACCGCAGGATCGAGGAGATCCGGGGCGACTACCGCGAGGAGTTCGCCCAGGAGGCGGTGGCGCGGGTCGATGACCGCAAGCGCGTCGACTTCTGAGGCGAAGAGACTCCCCGCCGCCACCGGAACCGACGAGTCCTGCCTCACTCCTCGAAGGCCTGGTGCCGGAAAACTATCAGGGCTAGTTTCTGGGGCGGACGACCACGCCCGCTCGGGAGGCAGCACGATGAAGGCACACGACGGCATGTACATCGGCGGTACCTGGCGCCCCGCTGCCGGGACCGACACGATCGAGGTCGTGAACCCCGCCGACGAACAGGTGATCGGCCGCGTCCCGGCGGGCACCGCCGAGGACGTCGACGCCGCCGTGGGCGCGGCCCGCGCCGCTCTCCCCGGCTGGGCCGCCACCCCGCCCGCCGAGCGGGGAGCGATCATCGGCGCGCTGCGCGACGCGCTCGCCGCGCGCCGGGAGGAGATCGCCGAGACGGTGACGGCGGAGCTCGGCTCGCCGCCGCCGTTCTCGCAGAGGGTGCACGCGGACCTGCCCGTCACGGTCGCCGGTTCGTACGCCGAGCTGGCCGCCGAGCACGCCTTCGAGGAGAAGGTCGGCAACTCCACCGTGCACCACGAGCCCATCGGCGTCGTCGGGGCCATCACCCCCTGGAACTACCCGCTGCACCAGATCGTCGCCAAGGTCGCCCCGGCCCTCGCCGCCGGCTGCACCGTCGTCCTGAAGCCCGCCGAGGACACCCCGCTGGTCGCCCAGCTCTTCGCCGAGGCCGTCCACGACGCGGGCGTGCCCGCCGGAGTGTTCAACCTGGTCACCGGCCTGGGCCCGGTCGCCGGACAGGCGCTCGCCGAGCACGACGGTGTCGACCTGGTCTCCTTCACCGGCTCCACGGCGGTGGGCCGGCGGATCGCCGCGACCGCCGGTGCCGCGATCAAGAAGGTCGCCCTCGAACTCGGCGGCAAGTCCGCCAACGTCATCCTCCCGAGCGCCGACCTCGCCAAGGCGGTGAGCGTCGGTGTCGCCAACGTCATGTCCAACTCCGGTCAGACGTGCAGCGCCTGGACCCGGATGCTCGTCCACACCTCCCAGTACGACGAGGCCGTCGAACTGGCCGCGCAGGCCGCCGCGAAGTACGGCGACCGCATCGGCCCGCTCGTCAACGCCAAGCAGCAGGCGCGGGTGCGGGGTTACATCGAGAAGGGCGTGGCCGAGGGCGCCCGCCTGGTCGCGGGCGGCCCTGAATCCCCGCGCGAGCAGGGCTACTTCGTCAGCCCGACCGTCTTCGCCGACGTGACCCCCGAGATGACGATCGCCCAGGAGGAGATCTTCGGCCCCGTCCTGTCGATCCTCCGCTACGAGGACGAGGCCGACGCCCTGCGGATCGCCAACGGCACGGTGTACGGGCTGGCCGGCGCGGTCTGGGCCGGCAGCGAGAGCGAGGCCGTGGCCTTCGCCCGCCGGATGGACACCGGCCAGGTCGACATCAACGGCGGTCGCTTCAACCCGAGGGCCCCGTTCGGGGGTTACAAGCAGTCGGGTGTGGGGCGCGAACTGGGCGAACACGGCCTGGCCGAGTACCTCCAGACCAAGTCCCTCCAGTTCTGACCGGGTTCCAGGCGAACCAGTAGGAGAGTCGTCCCCATGGCCGTTCGAGCCGCCGTACTGCCCGCCGTCGGTGCCCCGTTGGAGATCACCGAGATCGAGCTGCCGGACCCGGGGCCCGGCCAGGTCCGGGTGCGGCTCGCCGCCGCCGGGGTCTGCCACTCCGACCTGTCGCTGTCCGACGGCACCATGCGGGTGCCGGTGCCCGCCGTACTCGGCCACGAGGGGGCGGGCACCGTCCTGGCGGTCGGCGACGGGGTCACCCATGTCTCGCCCGGGGACGGCGTCGTCCTCAACTGGGCCCCGTCCTGCGGGAGCTGCCACGCCTGCTCGCTCGGCGAGGTCTGGCTGTGCGCGAACGCGCTGGTCGGCTCCGGGAACGTGTACGCCCGGCGCGCCTCGGACGGCGCCGACCTCCACCCCGGGCTGAACGTGGCGGCCTTCGCGGAGGAGACGGTCGTGGCCGCCGGCTGTGTGCTCCCCGCGCCGGACGGCGTTCCGCTCACCGACGCGGCCCTGCTCGGCTGCGCCGTCCTCACCGGCTACGGCGCGGTCCACCACTCGGCGCGGGTCCGCGAGGGCGAGACAGTCGCCGTGTTCGGGGCGGGCGGCGTCGGGCTGGCCGCGCTCCAGGCCGCGCGGATCGCCGGCGCGTCCCGGATCGTCGCCGTGGACGTCTCCCCGGCGAAGGAGGAACTGGCCCGCGCGGCGGGGGCCACGGAGTACGTCGTCGCCTCCGAGAACACCGCCCGCGAGATCCGCGCGCTCACCGGCAAACAGGGCGTGGACGTCGCCGTGGAGTGCGTCGGCCGCGCGGTCACCATCCGGACGGCCTGGGAGTCGACCCGGCGCGGCGGCCGCACCACGGTCGTCGGCATCGGCGGCAAGGACCAGCAGGTCACCTTCAACGCGCTGGAGATCTTCCACTGGGGCCGCACCCTGGCCGGGTGCGTCTACGGCAACTCCGACCCGGCACGCGACGTACCGGTCCTGGCGGACCACATCACCGCCGGCCGCCTGAACCTCTCCGCCCTGGTGACCGACCGCATCGCCCTGGAGGACATCCCCGCGGCCTTCGACAACATGCGAGCGGGCAAGGGCGGCCGGGCGCTGGTGACGTTCTGATTCGACCGCGGGTCCGGTGGGGCTTCTCGCGCAGTTCCCCGCGCCCCTGACAAGCAGGGGCTGCGCCCCATGCTGTTCACCCCCGCAGCCCCGTCGCCCTTCAGGCCGGCGGGGCCGTGGTCTTTTCAGGCCCGCAGGGGCCTGAATCTTTTAGGGGCGCGGGGAACTGCGCGACCAGCCCCCCCCCCCCCCCCCCCCCCGGGGGGGGGGCGGGGCGGGGGGGCGCGCGGGGGCGCGGGGGGGCGCGGGCGGCGGGGGGCGGGCGGGGGGGGGGGGGGGGGGGGGGCCGGGCGGGGGCCGGGGTCGGGGCCGCGCGGTGGGGTTGGGGGCCCCCGGGGGGCCCGGGCGGGGGGGGGGGGCGGGCGCGGATTGGGGGGGGGGGGGGGGTGGGG
>NZ_JAQYWT010000301.1:0-6527 GCF_036322545.1 Streptomyces sp. SP18BB07 | reverse complement strand
GGGCCCCGCGCCCGCTAACTGCTGGGGGCGCCCCCCTTGGTTTGCCCCCCGCCGCCGCGGGGGTTTGCGGGCCGGGGGGGGGGGGTCTGGCGGGGGGGGGGGTCCCGGCGCCCACCCCCCCCCCGGCCCCCCCCCCCAACCCCACCCCCGCCCACCCCCCGCCCCCCTCGCGAACCGGCGGAGCCTGAGGCACCGTGGAGTGAGGTGTGGCCCGTCGGCCACCGGTGGAGCACGCGACAAGGAGAACCGCATGACCGACCACGTGTACCGGGTCACCGAGATCGTCGGCAGTTCGGCCGAAAGCGTCGACCACGCCATCCGCAACGGCGTCGCCCGCGCCTCCCAGACCCTGCGCAACCTCGACTGGTTCGAGGTGACGCAGGTCCGGGGCCACATCGAGGACGGCCAGATCGCGCACTACCAGGTCGGCCTCAAGGTCGGCTTCCGGCTGGACGAGGCCGACTGAGGAACCGGGGCCGCCCCTCAGGTCCGCCCTTCCCGCTCCTGCGCCACCTTCAGCGCGGCGGAGGCCGCGGCCCAGCGCGCCCGTACGACCGTGAAGCCCGCCCGCTCCGCGTCCTCGCAGACCAGTTCGTCGTCGTCCACGAGGACGCGGATCTCGCGGGTCCGGGCGAGGTCGCGGAGGATCTCCAGCTTGGTGCGGCGGGCGGGCCTGCGGTCGTTGTTCCGGCGCATCCAGATCCGCCCCTCCGGCAGCCCCTGCGCGGCCAGCCAGTCGACGGTGTCGCGGCGGCAGCGCTCGGGGCGCCCGGTCAGATACACGACCTCGCACTCCTCGGCGCTCTCCCGCGCGAGCGCCACCCCCTCGGGCAGCGGCGGGTCCTGTGGCGCGGCGGCGAAGAACGCGTCCCAGTCGCGCGGGCTGCGCTCCAGGAACCGCTGCCGGTGCGCGGTGTCGGCGAGGGTGTTGTCGAGGTCGAATACGGCGAGGGGCCGGTCGTTGTCGGTCACGGCACCAGCCTAGGCAGCGGCTGACTCGTGTCGTCCGCCGTCGCTTCACACAACAACCACGAAGTCCGCCAGTAGCTTGAGGTTTCAAACGTTAAGGTCGTCATCTCTCCCCCCCACCCAGCACAGGAGAATCGGCGTGCCTGACGGCGAAGTGATCGTGATCGGCGGCGGATACGGCGGCATCCGCCTCGCCAAACAGCTGGACGAGATAGCACGGGTCACCCTCGTGGACCGCAAGGAGGTCTTCTTCCACCGCATCGCCGCACTGCGCGCGGGCGTGCGCGAGGCATGGACGGCCACCCCCTTCATCCCGTACGACCGACTGCTGCGCCATGGCCGTGTGGTCGTCGGCAAGGCGGTCGACATCGACACCGGCGAGCGGCAGGTGAAGCTCGCCACGGGTGAGCGCCTGCCGTACGACGTGGTGGTGATCGCGACCGGCGCGGACTATCCCGAGCCGGCGCGTTTCCTGGGCACCACCCCCGAGGAGGCGGGCAAGACGTTCGCCGCGCACCAGGAGAGCGTGGCGGCCGCCGAGCACGTCCTGGTCGTCGGCGGCGGGCCCGGCGGTGTGGAACTCGCCGCCGAGATCCGGCTGGCCCGGCCGGACGCGCGGGTCACCCTCGCGCACGCGGGATCGGAACTGCTCAGCTCCACCGGCAGCAAGTGGGCCGGACGGCGTGCCCTGAGCTGGCTGGAGGCGCACGACGTGGACGTGCGGCTCGACTCGTTCGTCTCCCAGGGGCCCGACTTCGGCACGTACCGGGACGGCCGGGGCGGACTCATCGAGGCGGACCTCGCGTTCTGGGCCAACGGCACCACGCCGAACACGCTCTGGCTGCGGCTGGCCGGGCACGGGGCGTGGCTGAACGCGGCCGGGCAGGTCAAGGTCGACCGGACGCTGCGGGTCGACGGGCGCCTCGACGTGTTCGCGGTCGGTGACGTGAACGATGTGAGTGAGCTGAAGGTCTCCCCCGTCGCGTTCGCCCAGGCGGACATCGCCGCCCACAACATCCGTGCGTATCTGGAGAGTTCGGGCCGGCACCGCAAGGAACCGCGGGTGTACCGGCCGATCCGGCGGACGCCGCTGATCATCCCTCTCGGTTCGGCCGACGGGATCACGCTGGTGCCGGTGCCGGGTGGTGAGACGGCCGTGCTGGGGGGTCGGACGTCGACACTGGCGAAGGCCAAGACCCTGATGACGCCGTATGTGCGGAGGCAGTTGGGCTACTGAGGGACGGGGGTCGAGGGGGCGGGGGCGTCGTCGGGCGCGTTGTCGGGCGCGGGTGCGTGGGGGCTGGTCGCGCAGTTCCCCGCGCCCCTGAAAAGCAGGGGCTGCGCCCCGTGCTTTTCGACAACGCACCCGAGCCGGCCCTCAATCCCCCCGCACACCCCCCGCCGCGTCCTGTTCCACCACTTCGTTCGCATGTGTCAGGAAGTCGTCGACCATCCGGTGGAACAGCCCCGCGAGCTGCCGCAGTTCCTCCGGGGACCACTCGGCCAGCGCCATCTGCATGCCGCGGACCCCGGCCTCGCGGATACGCCCTATCGCCTCCTGGCCGGCCGGCGTCAGCTCGATGCGCTGGGCGCGGCGGTCGTCCGGGTCCGGTACGCGGGTGACGTAGCCGGTCCGCTGGAGCTGCTGGACCTGGCGGGTGACATGGGAGGCCTCGACGCCGAGCCGGTTGGCCAACTCCCCCGGGCGCAGCGGCTCGGAGTCGGCGATCTGCCTCAGCAGGGCCACGGCGGCACGGTCCAGCGGCACGCCGGCCAGGCTCATCAGGCGCTCGTGCGCCCGTGCCCGGGTACTGAGGTAGGTGATGCGAGTGAGGGCTCGCTCGATCTCGATCACTTCCGCCGAGGCGGGGTCGGAGGGTAGCGGTGATGGGGACATGGGAACTACTTTACCATCTTGTTGCCTGACTCAAGTAAATTCATCGCCCGGGTAGCCCCCGCGATCGAACGGAGCCCCATGTCCCTTCTCGCCCGTCCGGCGGTGGCCGCCCTCGCGGCCAAGGCGATGCAGCGTATCGCGTCAGTGGCGAGCCGCCGGGCCGGCGGCCCGGGTTCCGCCGCCGGATGGCGCGCCCGGCTGCCCGAATACGCCTGCGCCACCCACGAGTTGACCGTCCCCACCGCCTACGGGCCGGCCCGCGCCGTCCTGTACCTGCCCGCCGGTGACGGCACCCCTCCCCCACCGGTCCACGTCAACTTCCACGGCGGCGGGTACGTCCTGCCCCAGATCGAGCTGGACGACGCGCTCTGCCGCTGCATAGCCGTCGAGGCGGGGGTGGCCGTCCTCAACGTGGACTACGTGGTCGCCCCGCAGCACCCGTTCCCGGCGCCGCCCCGGCAGGCGTACGAGATCGTGCGCTGGGTCGCCGAGCACGGGGGTGAGCACGGCTGGGACGGCGACCGGCTCTCGGTGGGCGGCCAGAGCGCGGGCGGCGGCCTCGCGGCGGCGGTGGCCCGCCAGGCCCTGGAGGAGGGCGGCCCCTCGATCGCGCTCCAGGTCCTGCACTACCCACCGCTCGACCTCGCCACCGCCGCCCGCGACAAGCGGGCCGCGATCGCCAGGCCGCTGCTGCGCCCGTGGATGGCGGACATCTTCGACAGCGCGTACATCCCGGACCCGAAGCGGCGTGCGGACCGGCTGGCCTCGCCGGCGAACCCCTCGGACACGGCCGACCTCAGGGGCATCGCCCCGGCCTTCGTCGTCACCGCCGAGTTCGACCTCCTCAAGTCCGAGGGCGTCGCCTACGCCGACCGGCTCCGCACCGCCGGGTCCCTGGTCGGTCACCACGACGTGGAGGGCGCCGACCACGGCTACGACACCGGCGACGAGGCCCGGGCCCGCGAGGTGTACCCGCTGATCGCCGCGCGCGTGCGGCAGGCATTCGCCGCGGGAGGGTCCGAGGGGGCGGCATAGGGCGGGAGCGCTCCCCGGGCGCTCCCCGAGCCGGTGCCCGCCCCTCGCGCGATGTTCAGCCCGTCGGTGTCAGCGACCTCTGGGACGCGTCCCGCGTGGCCGGGCGGGGCGCGCGGAGGGAGGCGATGCCGATGAACACCGTGGAGGAGACACCGGCGAGGGTGAAGGCGGTGAAGCCCAGTCGCCGTTCCCGGCGGCGAGGAGCTGGCCGCCGAGCCAGGGGCCGAAATTGACCCACGCCCGGCTCAGACCGGGACCCCCCGGGCCGGAATACCGTCAGTCGACCGGCGGGGTGCCGTGCGTGTGGAACGACTCGATGGTCTTCAGGCCCCATGCCTGGCCCTTGGCGCGTTCGGCCTGGGTCCAGGTGACGAGCGGCCAGTCGGGGGCGAGGACGAGGCGGGTGAGCGGGTTGCACAGCTCGATCCGGTTGCCGCCCGGCTCGTAGACGTAGAGGAAGAACGTCTGCTGGATGGCGTGCTTGTGCGGGCCGGTCTCGATGAACACGCCCTGGTCCAGGCAGAGATCGGCGGCGCGCAGGATGTCCTC
This sequence comes from Streptomyces sp. SP18BB07, assembly GCF_036322545.1. NCBI lineage: Bacteria > Bacillati > Actinomycetota > Actinomycetes > Kitasatosporales > Streptomycetaceae > Streptomyces > Streptomyces sp. SP18BB07. The sequence goes on along the minus strand of NZ_JAQYWT010000301.1, from coordinate 2,077 downwards.
GCGGGTGTCGGTGGCGAACGCGATGTGGTGCAGCCGGCCGCGTGAGCCGGTCCAGTCCTCGGTGTGGACGACGTCGTACGACTTGTTGGTGAAGGTGAGCCACTGGGCGGCGACCTTCCCGGTGTCGAGGACGATCTGTTCGGTGGCGCGGGCGCCGAGCACCTCGCGGGTGAAGGCGGCGTTGGCCTCGACGTCGGCGGCGAGGAAGTTGACGTGGTCGAGGCGGCGTACGCCGACGCCGTGCCCGGGTTTGGCCTGGGGCTGGTTCTTCAGGCCGGGCCTGAGGCCGGCCGGCGCCTCGTACCACTCGCTCTCCCAGTACAGGGCGATTTCGTGGCCGTCGGGGTCGGTGCTGACGTACAGCGGGCCGATGCCCGGTTCGTCCTCGACCCAGCGACCCGTGCGGCCGGTGCTCTCCCACTCCTTGACCCGGCGGCGCAGGGCCTCCTCGCTGGACGTGCGCAGCGCGGTGCGGCGGATGCCGTTGGTGGAGTGGGCGGTGAGGGTGAGGCTGTGGTGTTCGTAGTCGTCCCAGGTCCGCAGATACACGGAGCCACCGGAGCGGCCGTTCTCGGTCAGGCCCAGGATCTCGGTGAAGAACCAGAGGCTGCGGTCGAGGTCGGGGGTGAGCAGTTCGACATGGCCGAGGTGGGCGATGTCGCCGAGCGGCGGGGTCATCGGTGAGTCCTTCGGGGCGTGGGGAGGGCTGAGGGTCAGGGGTGGGAGGCAGGGTCGGCGGGCCGGGGGAACACCGTGCCGTCGAAGATCTTGCGGGCGGTGCGGACGACGGCCGTGCGGCGCGCCGAGGGGCTGCCGTCGGGGCCGTGGGTCACCCGGGTCTCGATGTCGAGGAAGCCGGTGGGGTGCTCGATGCGCAAGCGGTCACCGGTGGGCGGGAGTTGGGCGATGCCCTCGCCGACCCCACCCTCGACGCGCAGCCCGGCGGCCACGCTCGCGGCGCCGAGCACACCGATGGAGGTGTGGCAGCGGACCGGGATGAAGGTGCGGGTGGTGACCGCGCCGCCGTACCGGGGCGGGGCGAGCAGACTGAGCTTGGGCACGGTGGTGTGCTCGACGTCACCGAGCCCCATCAGCGAGCCCGCCGCCCGTCTGATCTCGCGCAGCCGGGCAGTCAGGGCGGCATCGTTCTCCAGGTCCTTGGGGGCCTCGTGGCCGGTGACGCCGAGGGCGGCGGCGGGGATCAGGACGGTGGGCATGCCGTTGTCGACGCAGGTCACCTCCGTGCCGGCGACGACGTCACGGGCGTTCCCGGTGGGCAGCAGCGGGCTGCCGCCCTGCGGGAACTCGATCACCACGGGCGCGGCCGTCCCCGGCACCCCGGAGATCTCCGCGTCCCCGGTGACCGCGACGCGGCCGCCGGGGGTGGGGAAGGTGACGACGGCGAGGTCATCGGTGTTGAGCATGCGGACGCGGACGGAGGTCTCCGGCTCGCCGACGGTCACCAGTCCGCGTTCGACGGCGAACGGTCCGACCCCGGCCAGCAGGTTGCCGCAGTTCTGACGGTCACTCACCTCGAACTGTTCGACGCCGACTTGGAGGAACAGATAGTCGACGTCGGCTGCCGGGTCGGCCGAGACGGACACCACGGCCACCTTGCTGGTCAGGGGGTGGGCCCCGCCCAGGCCGTCGATCTGGCGCGGGTCCGGGCTGCCCATGACCCGCAGCAGCAGCGCGTCGCGGTCGGCCGCGCGGTCGGGCAGGTCCTCGGCGAGGAAGTAGGCGCCCTTGGAGGTGCCGCCGCGCATCAGCATGCAGCGGATCCCGTCGGGTCGGCCGGTCACCGCCGGGTCCTTCCGCCGACGCGCTCCGGGTGCGGCCTCATGAGTCGGCGCTCTCGTTCCGGTACTCCTCGTACGACCGGTAGGTCACCCCGAGCCGTACGAGCGTCTCGCGCAACCCGTAGCGGTCCAGGCCCAGTTGGCCGTCGAGGAAGGCGGCGCGGGAGGCGGCCTCCTTCTGTTCGCGGGCGGCGGAGGCCTCGGCCGTGCGCCGGGCCTTCTCGCGGGGGACGACGACCACGCCGTCGTCGTCGGCGAGGATCACGTCGCCGGGGCGG
>NZ_JAQYWT010000300.1:0-333 GCF_036322545.1 Streptomyces sp. SP18BB07 | reverse complement strand
TGGGGGGTTGTGGGTGTGTTTTTTGGTTGTGTGGGTGGGGGTTTTTTTTTTTTGGGTTTTTGTGTGTTTGGTGGTTTTTTGTTTTTTGTTTTTTTTGTTTGTTTTGTTGGGTTTTTGGGGGGTGGGGGTGGGGGGGGGGGGGGTGGGGGGGGTGGTTGGTTGGGTGGTGGTTTGGTTTGGGGGGTGTCCTGTGGGGGGGTTGGTGGGGGTTGTGGGGGGGTTGTTGGGGGGGGGGGGGGGGGGGGGGGGGGTGGGGGGTTTTGGGGGGGGGGGGGGGGGGGGGTGTTCTCGCGCCCCGCGCCCGGGGGGGGGGGTGTGGGGGGGCCCCCCCCC
>NZ_JAQYWT010000299.1:0-269 GCF_036322545.1 Streptomyces sp. SP18BB07 | reverse complement strand
TCCGCCCGCCGCAGTGTGACCGTCACCCCGGGCGGTTTTTCCCCCTGAGCTCCTGGTCCGAGCACTGCAAGTACTCCAAGAGGACCTGCTGGAAAGGCTCTTGCCCGCCAGACGGCTCCGGAGCCAGCCCCGTGTCGTCAAGCGCAAGATGTCCAACTACTGGCTCAAGCGGGCTGAGCACCTGACATGGCCCCAGCCCACCCTCACCGGAACCCGAGCTGTCCGCATCAAACGACCCCAACCAGCAGACCCGTAAAGCAACGGCATTG